>NZ_CP039292.1:1200118-1500147 GCF_004798665.1 Actinomyces procaprae | reverse complement strand
GGCCACGGTCCCGTTCGCCGTCCAGTAGGGAAGGCCGCCGACCTTGGTCTGGAGCGCGAAGTTGAAGTCGTGCGGGTACGCAATACTTTCCGGCAAAGCGTCATGCCGGGCATCGAAGAACGCGGGCTCCAGGGATGCATCCACGCCGTCGTCATGCTCGCGCCACCGCCGTGCCCACAGTTCAAGCAACACCGGAGTGCCCTCGGGCGTAGCAACTGCTATGTCACTCAGTTCACCGAAGCCGACCAGCTCAACGCAGTTGCGGCCCGTGCCCGGCTCCCAGAAGGCACAGACACTGCCGCGCTCGCACTTGAACACGAACATGACCTGATCCGCAGGCATGTGAGGTAACTGCGCCGACTCCCCGGCCTGGAGGAGGAAGGACATCGGCAATCCGCACTCGGCGCACAACGGCCAATCCCTGCCGACAGGCCAGCCGAGCGGCAGACCACCCACCTTCACGACCTCGCGGGGAACCGGCGACTGCGGCGCCTCGATAGTCCACTCCGGAATACGGCTCAGCATGGCGCGAGCGTAGCCGATCGAGGACGCGAATCCCGGAGGCCGACGTCCGGGCCGGAGGATGGCTAGGCTGACGGCATGAGCAAGATCTTCGCCGTCGAGTACCACTACGTCACCGACCAGGACGAGGCCATGGCCGACCTCCGCCCCACCCACCGCGCCTTCAACGCCGCGCTGGCCGAGCAGGACCGGCTGCTCGCCGCCGGCCCCTACGTGGGCACGCACGACGCGCTCATCGTGGTGCGCGCCGACGACGCCGCCGGCGCCCTGGCCCTGCTGGAGGAGGACCCCTTCAACCAGGCGGGCTTCATCGCCGAGCGCATCCCCCACGAGTGGAACCCGGTGATCGGCGTCCTGGCCTGAGGGCCGGAGCCGACGCCCACCGCCCGCGCCCGGCTCAGTTCACCAGGCCCCGGGCGTGCAGGTATGCGACCAGGCGCGGGCGCAGCAGGTATACCGCCTCAATGCCTGCCACGGCGGCAGCGGACACAGCCAGGATGATCCACCAGGTGCCCGCCGCGGGCCAGGCCAGCAGGAAGAAGGCGCGCACGGCGGGCACGAACACGCCCAGCACCGCGATGCCCGCCATCGCCGCCACCAGGCCGAGTCGCCATCCCAGCAGCGGCCGGGCCGTCAGGGTGAGCAGCCACAGTCCGGAGCACACCAGCACCAGGGTCGCGCCGGTGGTCACCTGCTCGCTCGAAACCCCCACGGCCACCAGCCAGGTACGGGCCGCCAGGGTGGCGCAGCCGGCCACCAGCCCGGCCGGCACCGCCAGGGTCAGCACCCGCCCCAGGAAGCCGGCCCGGTAGCGGCGGCTATTGGGCGCCAGCGCGAGGATGAAGGCCGGGATACCGATCGTCAGCGAGGACACGATCGTCAGCTGCCGCGGCAGGAACGGGTAGGCGATGGCGGTCAGGGAGACGACCACGGCGATCAGCGAAGCGTAGACGGTCTTGGCCAGGAACAGGGAGGCGATGCGCTCGGTGTTGGCCATGACCCGCCGCCCCTGCGCCACCACGCCCGGCAGGGCGGAGAACTCCCCCTTGAGCAGCACCAGGCGGGCGACCGCCTTGGTGGCGGGCGCCCCGTTGCCCATGGCGATGCCCAGGTCGGCGTCCTTCAGGGCGAGGGCGTCGTTGACGCCGTCGCCGGTCATGGCCACCACCCGGCCCCGCGACTTGAGCGCCCGCACGAAGGCGCACTTCTGCTCGGGAGTCACCCGCCCCAGCACGCTCGCGCCCTCCAGGACCTCGGCCAGGCGCTCGGCCTCCGGACCGTCCGGGTCCGCCTCCTGCGGCAGGGTGCGGGCGTCGACGGCGACCGGAGCCCCGCCGTCCGGGCCGGTCACGCCCGCCCGACGGGCGACGGCGGCCACGGTGTCCGGGTTGTCCCCGGAGATCACCTTCACCTCTACGCCCTGCTGCCGGAAGTAGTCGAGGGTCCGGGCGGCGTCGGGGCGAATCTCCTCGGCCAGCACCACCAGCGCCGCCGGCTCCAGTCCGCCGGGCAGCAGGTGGTCGTCGGCGCCGGTGCCGCAGGACTCGCCGGAGCGGGCCAGAGCCACCACCCGGGCGCCGTCGGCGGCGCGCTCGCGTACCCGCGCCAGCGCGGCCTCGGCTCCGGGAGTCCTGGCCAGGACGATCTCGGGGGCGCCCAGCACCCAGGTGACGCCGTCGTAGCGGACGGCCGACCACTTGCGGCGTGAGGAGAAGGGCACGGCGGCCTCCACCGCGCGGGCCCCGGCCGCGGCGGCCTGCTCCCCCAGGTACCGCTGGTCCACCAGTCCGCGGGCGATGGCGACGGCGGTGGCGTTGGGGTCCTCGCCGTCGCTGAGGGCGGCCAGGGCCTCCAGCACCGCCCGGGGCGGGGGGCCGCCGTCGGGGCCGGCGACCTCCTCCAGGCGGATAGCGCCGGTGGTGATGGTGCCGGTCTTGTCCAGGCACAGGGTGTCCACGCGGGCCAGCACCTCCACGGCGGGCAGCTCCTGCACCAGCACGTTGCGGCGGGCCAGGGCCAGGGAGGCGGTGGCGAAGTTGACGGAGGTGAGCAGCACCAGGCCCTGCGGCACCATGCCGATCACGCCGGCGATTCCGGCAACCAGCGCGACGCGCCACTGCCCGGAGGCCAGTGCCTGCGCCACACCGCCGTTCTGCCGCAGCTGCGACCACACCAGGAGCAGCGCCACGGGCACGATCACCCAGGAGATCCAGCGCAGCACCCGGTTGGTGCCCTCCTGCAGCTCGGAGGTGACCACCGAGTAGCGGCGGGCCTCCCGGGCCAGCCGGCGGGCGTAGGCGTCGGCGCCGACCGCGGTGGTGCGTACCAGGGCGGTGCCTGCGGTGACGGTGGTGCCGGACATGACCCGGTCGTCGGCGTCGGGGCGCACCGGGTCGGACTCGCCGGTGAGGATGGACTCGTCCAGCTCCAGGTTGTCGCTGGTCAGCACCACGGCGTCGGCGGGTACCTGCTCGCCGCTGCGCAGCCGCAGCACGTCGTCGAGCACCACCGCGGCCACGTCCACGTCCTGCTCGACGCCGTCGCGCAGCACGTGGGCGCGCGGCGCGTCCAGCACGGACAGGCGGTCCAGGGCCCGCTTGGCGCGTACCTCCGCAATGGTGCCGGTGGCCGTGTTCAGCAGCAGCACGAAGCCGAATAGGGCGTCCTTCCAGGAGCCGAACAGCAGGATCAGCACCAGGGCGGCGCCCAGGATGGCGTTGAAGATCGTGAAGACGTTGGCGCGCAGGATCGCGGCGGCCGAACGGGAGGTGGTGTCCCGGTAGGCGTTGGTCTGTCCGGCGCGCACGCGCTCGGCTACCTCGCCCGCCGTCAGCCCGGTCGTATCCGCGGCTCCGGCTGTGGCGGCGGGCGCAGTCATGAAATGTGTCCTGGTCACGGGGTCAGCATGTACTACCCGACCCGGAACTTCCTGAGAGGCTCTCAGCGTGTTCTCGGCTCAGGCGCCGGACTGCGCCGTGACCGCGTCCCCGGACTCGGCAATGCCAACGCCCTCGCCTGCGGCCTCCCGTGCGGCCCGGCGGGCCCGGTGCCGGGAGACGAGCACGGAGGCGACCACGGTGATCAGGATGACCACCACGATGAAGCCGAGCGAGGTGCCGATCTCCGGCTCGGGGACTACCTCCCAGGGCTCGCCGCCGTTGATGAACGGCACCTCGTTGGTGTGCAGGGCGTGGTTGACCAGCTTGAAGCCGATGAAGGCCAGGATGGCGGCAAGTCCGTAGTGCAGGTAGATGAGCCGGTCCAGCAGCCCGTCGATCAGGAAGTACAGCTGCCGCAGGCCCAGCAGGGAGAAGGCGTTCGCGGCGAAGACCAGGTAGGGCTCACTGGTCAGCGAGTAAATCGCCGGAATGGAGTCGACGGCGAACATGACGTCCGCGGTGCCGATGGCGATCACGCACAGCAGCATGGGGGTGATCATGGTGCGGCCGGCGTGCCGGTGGATGAGCTTGCCAGCGACGAATCCGTCAGTCATGGGCACAACCTTGGCCACCAGGCGCACGAAGCCGGTGGGGTGGTACTCCTCATCCTCGTGCGCGTCGGGCTCCTCCACACCCTCACGGGCCTGGGAGAAGGCGGTCCACAGCAGCCAGGCACCGAACAGGTAGAAGATCCAGGAGAAGTTCTCAATCAGGGCCGCCCCGGCCAGGATGAATGCGAGCCGCAGGAACAGGGAGATGATGATGCCGGCCAGCAGCACCTCCTGCTGGTACCTCCGGGGCACCCGGAAGGCGGCGATCATGATGACGAACACGAACAGGTTGTCGATGCTCAGCGCCTTCTCGGTGATGTACCCGGCGAAGTACTCCTGGCCGTAGGTGCCGCCCCAAATCGCCCAGACGATCCCGCCGAAGACCACTGCCATCGCGATATAGCCGATCGACCACTGGGCCGCCTCTTTGAGAGTGGGCTCGTGCGGGGTACGTACGTGACCGACGATGTCGATCGTGATCATCGTGATGATGATGGCGGCCAGGGCGAGCCAGCCGAGGGCGTGGACATCCACTGCTTGTACCTCCGGTACGGTCGGGTACCGGAGGTCTCCTCCCGCCAGGGGCGCTGACTGCGCTCATCATCTGGCCTGCGACGCCGGGGGCCGGGGCTGCCGCGGTGCGGTGCCGTTCCGGGCCGCCGTGATGACGACGTCGCCGTTGCTGGGAGTACTCCCCTCCGTATGAGCTTGTGCCCCCGAGTCTATCGCCGCGGGGTGCCGGAGCCGCCACCCCCGCGCGGCCCGAAACGGTGTGTGCTTGCCGACGTCGACGACGCCGCGGCCCGCCACGCAGCACGCCCGGGCGCGGCGGACGCACCGCCGCTTCAGGCGGTGGCCCGCATGTCCCGCAGTTCCTTCTTCAGGTCCTGGATCTCATCGCGCAGGCGGGCGGCCAGCTCGAAGTGCAGGTCCTCCGCGGCGGCGTGCATCTGGTCGGTCAGCTCCTGGATCAGCCCCGCCAGGTCGGACTGGGCCGTCCCGGCGAGCTTCTCGCGCACGGTCGCCTCGGCCGCCTGCTTGCGGCGGGAGACGACCTGCTTCTCCTCGTGCCCGCGGTAGCCGCCGGCCAGCAGCTCGGCGGTGTCCACGTCCTCCCGGGCGAGCATGTCGGTGACGTCTGCGATCTTCTTGCGCAGCGGCTGCGGGTCGATGCCGTGCTCGGCGTTGTAGGCCAGCTGCTTGGTGCGGCGCCGCTCCGTCTCCTCAATGGCCTCGGCCATGGCGGGGGTGACCTGGTCGGCGTACATGTGCACCTCACCGGAGACGTTGCGGGCGGCCCGCCCAATCGTCTGAATCAGGGAGGTGGAGGAGCGTAGGAAGCCCTCCTTGTCGGCGTCGAGGATCGCCACCAGTGAGACCTCCGGCAGGTCCAGGCCCTCGCGCAGCAGGTTGATGCCGACCAGCACGTCGAACTCCCCCAGCCGCAGCGAGCGGAGGATCTCCACACGGCGCAGCGTGTCGACGTCGGAGTGCAGGTACTCCACGCGCACGCCCCGGTCGGCGAGGTACGTGGTCAGGTCCTCGGCCATGCGCTTGGTCAGGGTGGTGACCAGGACGCGCTCGTGCCTGTCTACACGACGACGCACCTCCTCGAGCAGGTCGTCGATCTGCCCCTCGGTGGGCTTGACCACGATCTTGGGGTCCACCAGCCCGGTGGGCCGGATGATCTGCTCCACCACACCGTCGGCGCGGCGGGTCTCATACTCGCCGGGGGTGGCGGACAGGTAGACGGTCTGCCCGACCCGGTCCTCGAACTCGGCGAAGGTCAGGGGCCGGTTGTCCAGGGCGGAGGGCAGCCGGAAACCGTGCTCCACCAGGGTGCGCTTACGCGAGGCGTCACCCTCGTGCATGGCGCCGATCTGGGGGACGGTCACGTGGGACTCGTCGATCACCAGCAGGAAGTCCTCCGGGAAGTAGTCCAGCAGCGTGTTGGGGGGCGTGCCCGGGGAGCGGCCGTCGATGTGCATCGAGTAGTTCTCCACGCCGGAGCAGGAGCCGATCTGGCGTAGCATCTCCAGGTCATAGGTGGTGCGCATGCGCAGGCGCTGCGCCTCCAGCAGCTTGCCGTCGCGCTCCAGCACCGCCAGGCGGTCGGCCAGTTCCTCCTCAATGCCGGCGATGGCCCGCTCCATGCGCTCGGGGCCCGCCACGTAGTGCGATGCCGGAAACACGAACACCTCATCGACCCGGTCGATCACGTCCCCGGTGACCGGGTGCAGGGTGGCCAGGGCGTCGATCTCGTCGCCGAAGAACTCCACCCGGATGGCCAGCTCCTCATACATGGGGATGATCTCCACCGTGTCCCCGCGTACCCGGAAGGTGCCGCGGGTGAAGTCGATGTCGTTGCGGGTGTACTGCATGGTGACGAAGCGGCGCAGCAGCTCGTCGCGGTCGATCTGCTCCCCCACGCGCAGGGGCGTCATGCGGTCGACGTACTCCTGGGGTGTGCCCAGGCCGTAGATGCAGGACACGGAGGAGACCACCACCACGTCTCGGCGGGTGAGCAGGGAGTTGGTGGCGGAGTGCCGCAGCCGCTCGACCTCGTCGTTGATGGAGGAGTCCTTCTCAATGAAGGTGTCCGTCTGGGGGACGTAGGCCTCCGGCTGGTAGTAGTCGTAGTAGGAGACGAAGTACTCCACCGCGTTGTTCGGCAGTAGTTCACGGAACTCGGCGGCCATCTGGGCGGCGAGGGTCTTGTTGGGCTCCAGGATGAGGGTCGGGCGCTGCACCTGCTCCACCAGCCACGCCGTGGTTGCGGACTTGCCGGTGCCGGTGGCGCCCAGCAGCACGATGTCCTTCTCCCCCGCGTTCAGCCGCTCGGTGAGCTCGGCGATGGCGGCGGGCTGGTCGCCCGACGGGGTGTAGGGGCTGATGACCTCGAAGGGCTTGTCGGCGCGGCGCAGGTCGGTGACAGGACGCATGGCCCCAAGGCTACGCGGCAGCCGCTAGGGTCGTACGGGTGCAGGCGGCTGTGGACCGCTAGTCAGCTGCGGGCGCAAGCTGTTCCGTCCACAGCCGCGATACAGCCATGGCCAGTTCCTCCAGGGTTCCGGAATTGCAGACCACGACGTCGGCGACGGCGCGCCGTTCGGCGTCGGATGCCTGCGAGGCGATGCGCGCCAGGGCCTGCTCACGCTCCAGGCCGCGGCGCTCTAGACGTTCCAGGCGGGTCTCCAGCTCCGCCTCGACCACCACGACGACGTCGAACATGCCCCCCATCTGCCCCTCAACCAGCAGGGGCACGTCGTAGACGGCCACCTGTCCGGCCGGTACGGATTCCAGGCGCGCCCAGGCCTCGGCGGCCACCAGCGGCAGGATGATCTCCTCCAGGCGGGCGCGGCGTAGCGGGTCCGCGAAGACGATCCGGCCCAGCGCGGCACGGTCCAGGGCGCCGTCGGCATTGAGCAGCTCCTGCCCGAACTCGGCCACCACGGCGTTCAGGCCATCGGTGCCGGGGGCGACCACCTCTCGGGAGATGGCGTCGGCCGCCACGACCACGGCTCCGTGTGCGGCCAGCAGGCGAGCAACCTCGGACTTGCCGGCGCCGATGCCGCCGGTCAGCCCGACGTACAGGGCGCGCCCGGTGGGCCGCCGGTGGCGGAGCGGTGAAGCATGCATGGTCGTGCTCATGGCCCCATCATGCCCGTCTTGTCACACATACACGGTTAGAGTTCGGATCCGCCCCACTCCACCAGCGTGAAACCGGTGCGTCGCATCGGGGTGGGCGGCTCCTGTTCGGGAACCGGGTGGCTTGGCGCATCTCCGATTACGAGGTACAGGCGAATGAACGTGTCCGGGATGATCTCCCGCCCGGCGGCATCGGTGAGCGTGTACCGGGCCATGGCTGCGTACTGCTCGGTGGCCACCGTCACCAGGGTCTGTTCGCGGGCGGCGATCCGGGGCGCCCAGTAGGTGATCAGGTCCGCGGCCTCGAGGTCGTTGAGCCCCGTGGCGGCTGCCAGTTCCTCCAGGAACCGGTTGGCGTCTGCCGCCGCTACCACGGCTCCTGCTTCCTGCGACAGGGCAGGCCGAGACCTCCCCTCCCAGAACAAGTACGGGTAGCTGCGCCCGGAGGAGTCGGTGAGCACGCCGTCGGGTCTCGCCGTCACCTCCCACTCGACCCGGCCGCCGTCGGCCGGCGCGTCCGGATACAGGTGTGTGAGTTCGCCGTCATAGTCGAGGCGCACGCTCAGGTCCATGGTGGTTTCGGGATAGATGTACAGGACCGGCTTCTCGACTCCCTGGTCGGCCGCGCAGCCCGTCAGCGCTATGGCTCCCGATCCGGCCAGTCCCAGCAGCGCCGCGCCGATGGCTGTGCGCCTGCTGACCCCCGGGCCGAGACGATGCGCCGATTGACACGCGGCCATGAGGCCTCCTTGGACAATGCAGTGAATACGCAACGGTCACGTATTACGAACAGGCTACCATCCGAGCGTGGCGGTCGGCGTCTGTTCAGTGGTCGATGAGCTTCAAGCCGACGACACATGCGACCAGCCCCATGAGCAACAGTACCCGCGCCAGGGAAGCCGCCTCCGCGCCGGTGGCCATGGCCCACGTGGCCGTCGTCGCCGCGCCCACCGCGGTCCATACGGCGTAACCGGTGCCAACGGGGATTTCCCGAAGCGCGTAGGCGAGTCCGCCCATGGAGGTCAGGCAGGCGGCCAGGAACACCAGTGTGGGAACCAGCCGGGACAAGCCCTCCGAACGGCTCAGGGCAGTGGCCCAGACTGCCTCCAACAGGCCGGAACCGATCAGAACAAGCCAGGACATGCGTGCCCCTTCCCTGGGGCCGTCCCCGAGTGGTGTCCGTAGGCTCCGGGTCGTCCCGGGCAGAGCCAGGTTAGCAGGGTGCCCGGGGATTTCCCCCACCGGCTGCTAGGCGGATAGCTCCTCCCCCGGCGCCTGCTCATCGGCGCGGTGGCGTCCGCCCCGGCCGCGCCCGTAGGGGGCGAGGCGCTCCTCGACTGCCTGGACGCGCTCGACGACGCCGCCCGGCTGCTCCTTGCAGCGCTCAAGCTCCTCGCGGCAGCGGCGGCAGGCCTCCCGTGCCGCCGGGGCACGGGAGTGATCCTCCGCGACTCCCCCGGCAACCGTCTCGGCCAGCGCGACCAGGGCAAGGCTGGACGTCTCGGGGTGCCCGACTGCATCCGTCAGGGTTCCTATCCGCTCGCCGAAACGCCCCAGCGGCCACGTGCCCATTAGCTCGCGCACTCGCTCCCAGTGCGCCGCGACGGCCGCGTGGTCCTCGCGCGCGGCCGCCGCGCGCGCCGCGGTCGCCAGACTGCCGCAGGCCAGCTCCACCCAGCCCTGAGACAGGCACAGTTCGGTGGTGTCCAGGGCCTCCCGCTCGGCACGCTCGTCGGCGCCGAGCTCCAGGAGCAGGCGAGCGAAGGCGACGCGCAGGGCCACAACCGTCTCCAGCTGGGAGTCGTCCGTCACCTCTGCCAGGGAACGGCCAACGGTCTCCGCGGTGGAGATCGCCTGCTCGTGAACCGCCTCCAGGCCGTATCCACGGGCCAGGATCAGCAGCCGGTCGACGTCGGCCAGCAGGGACCGGCGGTCCGCCAGCCGCCGGGGGTCAACGGCGGGACCGGTGACGGTGCCGTAGGAGCGGTTAGCCAGGCCGGCCGCCTCCGCGGCCATGCGGGACTCGGTCCGATAGGAGACCGCGTTGTTGCCGTTGCGCGCGTCAAAGCGTGCGGCCAGGGCACGGGCGAAGGCGGTTACGGCGTCGTACGCACGGGCGACCGTGTCCCAGCCGGTGACGGCAGGCGGCTTCACCCACGGGTTCGACCAGTTCAGGACGGAGCCGATGGCGTTGGCACCGTATCCTGCACGGTTCGCCTCCCGCAGCACCAGGCTCGTGCCGACGGCGGCGTTGAGCAGGCTCCAGCCGGACGCATCCTCGGCCGCAGTGTCCGTATGGCGCAGGCGGGCTAGCGCCCGTTCCCACTGGCCCGACAGGCCCAGGTACTCCAGCTCGTCGCCGAGCAGCCGCAGCCGCAGCTCCGCCGGCACCTCCAGGATCGCCAGCGTGGCCAGCGCATCCTCCGCCTCGACGCGTCGACGTTGCGCCAGGTACGGCAGCAGGCCGGCGGCCAGGCCCAGGGCGGTCGCAGCCGGGTCGGCGTCCGGGCGGGTCGGCACCGCCGTCGTGGTGCGAATCACGCCCGAGTAGTCGTCGTGCATGCGCGCCGTGGCCAGGGTGGCACCGAGGTCGACGGCGTCGAAGGAGAACAGGCGCGCCACGCGCAGGTTCTCCAGTGCATCGTCACTGCGGCCGTAGTAGGTGCACAGCTCCACCTCGGCGTAGCGCAGGGGCAGCACCGACATGCCCACGCCCCGCCGCGCGGCGGCGCAGGCCGCGATGGCCGCGTCGATCTCAGCGCTGGACCGGTCCGGGTCCTCCCCGAGCCCGGGCAGCCAGACACGGTCAACAGCCGATAGCGCGTCGGCAAGTTCGGCGGCGACCTCCTCCGACGGCTCGCCCACGGGAGGCTCGGCCACGACCAGCTGGTACAGCCGCTGTTGTGCCTGCAGGCTGCGTGGATCGCCCGCGTCACGGATCAACTGGGCGAGCTCATCCCAGGTCGTCATCATCACTCCCGAACTCAGTCGATTCACCTGCTTGCGAATCGAGGCCCGTCCACCTGGTGGTGGGCGGGCCTCGATCGTGATTGCTCAGCGGCCGCGAGAGCCGATATGAGCGGCCGCCTACGCGGCCTGGATCAGTTACCGGTCAGCTTCTCACGCAGCGCGGCGAGCGCCTCGTCGGACGCGAGGGTGCCGGTGGCCTCCGGCTGGGCCGAGGAGAAGGAGGTGGCGTCCGCCGGGGCGGCGTCGCCGTCCTCCTGGTCCTCCTCCAGAGCGCGGGCGACCTGGGCCTTGTGGGCCTCCCAGCGGGCCTGCGCGGCCGCGTACTCGGCCTCCCAGGCCTCCCGCTGGGCCTCGTAGCCCTCGAGCCACTCGTTGGTCTCCGGGTCGAAGCCCTCGGGGTACTTGTAGTTGCCGTTCTCGTCGTACTCGGCCGCCATGCCGTACAGCGACGGGTCGAAGTCGTCGGAGTTGGGGTCGACGCCGTCGTTGGCCTGCTTGAGCGACAGGGAGATGCGGCGACGGTCCAGGTCGATGTCGATGACCTTGACGAAGACCTCGTCACCGACCTTGACCACCTGCTCGGGCAGCTCCACGTGGCGCTGGGCCAGCTCGGAGATGTGCACCAGGCCCTCGATGCCGTCCTCGACGCGGACGAACGCGCCGAAGGGAACCAGCTTGGTGACCTTGCCGGGAACGACCTGACCGATAGCGTGCGTGCGGGCGAAGGCCTGCCACGGGTCCTCCTGGGTCGCCTTCAGCGACAGGGAGACGCGCTCGCGGTCGAAGTCGACGTCGAGCACCTCGACGGTGACCTCCTGGCCGACCTCCACAACCTCGGAGGGGTGGTCGATGTGCTTCCAGGACAGCTCGGACACGTGGACGAGGCCGTCCACGCCGCCCAGGTCCACGAAGGCACCGAAGTTGACGATGGAGGAGACCACGCCGGTACGGACCTGGCCCTTCTGCAGGGTCTGCAGGAAGTTGGTGCGGACCTCGGACTGGGTCTGCTCCAGCCAGGCGCGGCGGGACAGGACCACGTTGTTGCGGTTCTTGTCCAGTTCGATGATCTTGGCCTCGAGCTCGCGGCCGACGTAGGGCTGCAGATCACGGACGCGGCGCATCTCCACCAGGGAGGCGGGCAGGAAGCCGCGCAGGCCGACGTCGAGGATGAGGCCGCCCTTGACGACCTCGATGACGGTGCCGGAGACGACGCCGTCCTCCTCCTTGATGCGTTCGATGGTGCCCCACGCGCGCTCGTACTGGGCGCGCTTCTTGCTCAGCAGCAGGCGGCCCTCCTTGTCCTCCTTCTGGAGGACAAGGGCCTCGACGTCATCGCCGACGGAGACGATCTCCTCGGGGTCGACGTCGTGCTTGATAGACAGTTCACGAGCGAGGATGACGCCCTCGGTCTTGTAGCCGATGTCGAGGAGGACCTCATCGCGGTCAACCTTGACGACGGTGCCCTCGACGATGTCGCCGTCATCGAAGTACTTGATGGTCTCGTCGACGGCGGCGAGGATCTCCTCGGTCGAGCCGATGTCGTTGACGGCGACCGGGGCGGGGCTGGGCGTGTTGGTGGTCATTGAGTAGTTGCTCCGAATATGGACAGAAGGGTCGGGTCAATAGAGTCCACACGTCCCCCGCCGAGCGGGCCGGCCCGGACCAGCTCCGCACCGCGGTTGGACGCCTGATTCGGCGCCCAGGGGCGTGCACGCCTGACCATACCAGCACGTTCCCAATCCGTGACTTGTGGGCGTGTCACAAACCCGGCCCCCATTTGCGTGGAATTCCTCACGCCGAGCCCGAAAAAGCCCGGTTTCGGCTCAGTGGGCGGCCTCCCGCCAGGTGGTTCCGCGCCCCACGGAGACGTCCAGGGGCACCGAAAGCTCGGCGGCTGCGCCCATCCGCTCCCGCACCAGCGCCTGCACGGCCTCGTCCTCCCCCGGGGCGATCTCCAGCAGCAGCTCGTCGTGGATCTGCAGCAGGATGCGTGAGCGGAGCCCGGCGTCGGCCAGCCCCTCAGCGACATCAACCATGGCCTTCTTCACAATGTCTGCCGCACTGCCCTGGATGGGGGCGTTGAGGGCGGCGCGCTCGGCCATTTCGCGGCGCTGGCGATTGTCGCTGCTCAGGTCCGGCAGGTAGCGGCGCCGCCCGAACATGGTCTGGGTCCACCCATCGCGACGCGCCTGCTCCACCACATGCTCCAGGTAGTCGCGTACACGCCCGAAGCGTGCGAAGTAGGCCTCCCGCAGCCCGGCGGCCTCGCCGGTGTCCACGCCCAGCTGGCGCGCCAGCCCGAAGGTGGACAGCCCATAAGCCAGCCCATAGCTCATCGCCTTGACGTGGCTGCGCTGCTGGGGCGTGACCTCGTCCACGCCGATGCCATGAACCATCGCGGCGACGTAGCGGTGCAGGTCCTCCCCGGAGCGGAAGGCCTCGATCAGCGCGGCGTCCCCGGACAGGTGCGCCATGATGCGCATCTCGATCTGCGAGTAGTCGGCCGTCAGCAGGCACTCGTAGCCGGCGCCCACGGTGAAGGCCTCGCGGATACGCATACCCTCCTCGGTGCGTGCGGGTATGTTCTGCAGGTTCGGGTCGGTGGAGGACAGGCGGCCGGTAGCCGCGACGGTCTGCTGGAAGGTGGTGTGAATACGCCCGTCAGCCAAGATCGCCTTGCGCAGGCCCTCCACGGTCTGCCGCAGCTTGATGGCATCGCGATGCTGCAGCAGGTGCTCCAGGAAGGGGTGACCGGTCTTGACGTACAGGGACGCCAGGGCGTCCGCGTCGGTGGTGTAGCCGGTCTTCGTGCGGCGCGTCTTGGGCATCTTGAGCTCGTCGAACAGCACGGCTTGCAGCTGCTTGGGGCTGGAGAGGTTGAGTTCGTGCCCGGCTGCCGCGAAGGCGCCCTCGGCGGCGTGGGTCACCCGCGCGTCGAGCTCGGTCTGGCGCGCGGCCAGGACGGCATCGTCCACGGCGATGCCGGCGTCCTCCATCTGCGTCAGGGTCGCCGCCACCGGCATCTCCAGGTCCCGGAACAGGTCCAGGACGCCACGCTGGCCCATTTGCTCCTCCAGGGCACGCTGCAGGGGCAGGAGCACGGCGGCCCTGCGGGCGGCTGCCAGTGCCGCAGCCGTCGGGGCGTCGTCGGCCAGGGCGTCCAGGTCGAAGGCGCTTTGCGGCTGGTCGTCGGGGGCGGCGGTGAGCGCCTCCAGGTCTATTCCGAGCCACCGCTGGGCCAGCGAGCCGACGTCGTATGCGCGCTGCTCGGGTCGGCACAGGTAGCCGGCGAGCGCGGGATCGGCGATTACGCCGTCCAGGTCAATGCCGCGGGCGTGCAGGGCGTGCCAGGCGCCCTTGGCGTCGGCGACGATCTTCGGCCTGCCGGCGTCGGCCAGCAGGGTGGACAGGGCCTGCTCATCAGCCGGATCGAGGAGGGACAGGTCCGCGACGAGCGCGACGGCGCCGTCCGAGAGCGACACCATGGTCGCGTCCCCCTGGCCGGGGTGCAGGACACCGAACACGTCAACCCCGATCGGGGCGGCCGGGTCCTGCGACGCCAGGTTGGCGTCCAGCCAAGGGCCGACGGCGCCGGGGGCGACATCGCGCCCCACCACCGCGATACCGACGGCCTTCAGACGGGCGGCCGGGGAGTCCCCGGCGTCGGCCTTCGGGGTTGCGGACACGGCGTCCGCGAAGGGAAGTATCCGCTCGGAGCGCTGCTGGAGGTTGCGGAACTCCAAGGCGTCCATGACGCGGGCGAGGGCGTCTCGGTCGGCCCCTGCCAGCTTCAGGTCGTTGGCGGGATCGAGTCCGAGGTCGAGGTCGGTCAGCAGGTGGTTGAGGCGGCGGTTTCGCAGCACGTCGTCGAGATGGTCGCGCAGGGACTGGCCCGCCTTGCCCTTGATCTCATCGGCGTGTGCGATGACGCCCTCGAGACCGTCGTACAGGCGAATCCACTTGGCGGCGGTCTTGGGCCCGACCCCGGGCACGCCCGGCAGGTTGTCGGAGGTCTCCCCCACCAGTGCCGCCAGGTGCGGGTAGCGCTCGGGCGGAACGCCGTAGCGCTCCTCCACCTCCGCCGGGGTCATACGCCGCATCGTGGAAACGCCCTTGATCGGGTACAGGACGGTGCAATGGTCCGTGACCGTCTGGAAGGAGTCACGGTCCCCGGAGCAGACGAGCACCTCCATTCCCTCTAGCTGGCCCTGAGCGGCGAGGGTGGCCAGGATGTCGTCGGCCTCGTATCCGGGTGAGGTCACGGTGGGCACGCCCATGGCCGCGAGCACATCCTGCAGCAGCTCCACCTGCCCGGCGAAGGCGGGCGGCGTCTCATCACGGGTGCTCTTGTACTCCGAGTACTCCTGGGTACGGAAGGTTCCGCCGGGCAGGTCGAAGGCGACGGCGACGTGGGTGGGTGCCTCCTGCTCCAGCAGGGACAGGAACATGGACACGAAGCCGTACACCGCGTTGGTGGACTGGCCGGTGGTCGTGGTGAAGTTCTCCGCCGGCAGCGCGTAGAAGGCGCGGAAGGCCATGGAGTGACCATCGATGAGGAGCAGGCGCCCTGCGACGTCCCGGGCGGCGGGGCTGGTCTCTTTGGTGCTCACCGTGACAGCCTAAGGGCATGAACGACACGCACCCCACATCTGCCTCCGCGGACGCGCCCGTGGCCTTCCCCGCCAAGTCCGCCCGTCCCTTCCCGGTGCCTCGTCCGTCCGGCTCCGCGGTCTCAGCCATGAGTGCCCTGGGCACGTCTGCGCCCGCAGACACTCGAGACGGCACACTGATGTCCACCCTGCGCATGGAGCTGGAGGAGCGCTCCGCGGAGCACACGGTCATCCGCATGCCGGTCGACGGCGCCCGGCAGCTCACCGGGGTGCTGCACGGAGGCGCGAGTGCGGCGCTGGTGGAGACGGCGGCATCGGTGGCGGCGCGCGAGGGTGCGCCTACGGGCACGGTGCCGGTGGGCACCGACCTGCAGGTCAGTCATCTGCGGCCGGCGCGCCGCGGCTGGGTGACCGCGGTGGCCACGCCGTTGCACCGTGGACGGCGCACTGCCGTCTACCGGGTGGAGATAAGCGACGAGGACGGGCGGGGTGTAGCCCACGGCACCCTGCGCTGCCTGTACGTCGAGCTTGATGGGGCCTGAGAGCGCCGCTGGGCCATGTGCGCTCCGGCGCGTCCTCGACGGACGCGTTCAGGACTCCTTCTTGGCTCCGCCGACCTGCTCGATGACGGCGTCGGCCACCTCACGCATGGTCAGGCGCCGGTTCATGGAGGTCTTCTGCAGCCAGCGGAAGGCCTCGGGCTCGCTCAGCCCCATGCGCTCCATGAGCAGCCCCTTGGCACGGTCGACGCGCTTGCGTGTCTCGAAGCGCTCCTGCAGGTCGGAGATCTCGGACTCCAGGGAACGGATCTCCTCGTGGCGGGACATGGCGATCTCGATGGCGGGGATGAGATCGGCCGGGGTGAAGGGCTTGACCACGTAGGCCATGGCTCCGGCGGCGCCGGCGCGCTCCACCAGTTCTGTCTGGGAGAAGGCCGTCAGCATGACCACGGCGCAGCCGTGCGCGTCGATGATGCGCTCAGCGGCGGTGATTCCGTCCAGCACCGGCATCTTCACGTCCATGACGCACAGATCGGGCTGGTGCTCCTCCGCGAGGCGGATCGCCTCCTCCCCGTTCGCGGCCTCGGCGACGACCTCATAGCCTGCATCCGTCAGGGTCTCGACGATGTCCAGGCGGATGAGAGTCTCGTCCTCGGCGACAAGGACTCTGCGGGACTTGGAAGAAGCGGACTCGTTGCTCACGGCTCGATACTAGTATGCTCGGGTCCGTCGTGAGGCCCGCACGCCGCCCCGCGTGTGAGCAACCGCGCCTCCGTAGCCCAATTGGCAGAGGCATCCGACTCAAAATCGGAGTGTTGTGGGTTCGAGTCCCACCGGAGGTACGGATTCGCCCGGAACCGCAACGAAAGCGGCTCCGGGCGATGCGTCTATCCTGTCTACTCCCATCAGAAACGAATCGAGTTCTTCCCCACCGTCGACGACGACGCCCCGCATGGTCCTGGGGGCTCACGGCCCTGGGCGCTGGAGACCGGGAGAAGGCGCCCTGGGCGAGATGGCCCGGCTCCCGCCCTATGGGCGCGGGGCGGGAGCACTGGACCAAGACGAGCCCGCGAAGCAGATCGCCCCGCGCCTTGACATCTCCTTGACACTGCCGGCCCCACAGCAAACCTCCTGTCCTCGTCCTGCCGCTGCGCAGGCGTAGGCATTCTTGGCGGACGACGAACCGACTTCTCGCGACCCGGCAGCTTGACGCGAGTTACCGGCATCACAATCGCGCCGACACCCCTAATGCCAACCGGTCTCGAGGCGAGACTTGCCTCCCGGTGAAGACTCTTGTACGTTTGCCTTGGGCGATCGTCCAAGGCAAACGTACAAGGCCGTCGCCCATCTACCAACACAGTCAGGAGGATCGCGTGCCCGATTCAGCATCGACTCGTCAGGCATTGGTCACCGCCGCACAGGAACTGGTAGTCGAGGGCGGCTGGGAGATGGTGACCACCCGCCGTGTGGCCGAGCGCGCCGCAGTCAGCCCCGGACTCGTCCACTACCACGTGGGGAGCATTGAGGCATTACGGCGCACTGCCGCATATGAGGGCGCACGAGATCTTCTGGATGGCCCATTCCAAGCGGCAATGGAGGCTCCCGACCTTCGTGAGGGACTGACATCCTTCCTCCTTCAACTCAATGTTGGACCCGCTCATCCGGGCGCCGCCCTACTGAACGAGGCGCTGATTGCGGCCACACACGACGCCGCACTGCGGCGCGACCTGGCCGCAATGTTCTCCGCCTTCCGCGCCCGCCTGGCCGAGCGACTACGCGTGCGTACCGACTCAACGACAGCGGACGCCCAGGCCAAGGCACTCGCCTTGGTGGCCGCCGTTGACGGGTTTCTGCTGCAGCGCGCATTAGATCCTGACCTTGACGCGGAACAGCTCGTCCGGGGCATAGCGCCCCTCCTCGAGCCCCGCTGACCCCTGGATTCACCCGGGCCGGCCGAACAACATCGAGCCCGCCACACCAATACCAGACCCGAGGAGCAACATGATCCAAGTGCACAACCCCAGCGACATCGCCCCCTTGAAGGAAGTGGTCGTCGGACCGTACAAGCGATTCGGATGGTGGCCACTGGTGCGCGAGACACTCCGCAGTCCGAACCCGAGCTACGCGTTCTACCTCTCCAAGAACACCGTGAGCATCCCGGATCACGACATTGCCGAGCGCGAGCACGCACAGTTCGTCTCCGTTTTGCGCGAGTCCGGGGTAGTGGTACACACGCTGGGCGTTATCGATGACGTCTCGGTACAGCTGTACCCGCGCGATATCGCCTTCGCGGTCGATGACGTCCTGTTCCTCGCCCGCTCGGCGGACCCTGTGCGCCGACGCGAGCAGCGGGCACTCTATCCGCTACTCGCAGAGGTCTCACGCGTGGTCCCCCTGGACGATGGCCACATTGAGGGCGGGGACGTCATAGTCACCGATGATGTCGTGCTCGTAGGACTGAGCGAGGCCACCGACCTCAAGGGGGTCGGCTCATTGCGGCAGGCATTCGCCCGGGCGGGTATCGATCGCGAGATCATACCCATCGAGTTCTCACACCGGGGTGTGGTCCACCTTGACACCAAGCTCACCCTCGTTGGTCCCGGCCTGGGATACATCTACTCACCCGCCCTCACGCCTCGCTCGCGCGAGCGCGTAGCACAACACCTCGAGCTGATCGAGGCCACCGAAGCGGAGACGCTCGCACTCATGGTCAACACCTTCGCACTGGCTCCCGATCACATAGTCATCGACGAGCGCGCTACCCGTCTGGAGCGTGAACTCCGTTCGCGCGGCATCACCCCAGTGCCTTTGAAGTTCAGCGAGGTCACACGCTTCCCGGGAGGCTTCCGCTGCGCGACTCTCCCCCTGATCAGGCGCCTCACCTGAGCCGCAATCACCCCCGCCTGGGGCCGCCCGGATGAACTGACATACCGTCATAGGTTCACAAAACGATCACATTAAGTTAGGGTAGGCAGCACTTACTGGACCGGTTGGCGGGACTCTCCCGCATGGGCCGGTCGCCTCGAGTTCTGAAGGAGCCTCATGCACGTGCACCCCTACCCACGGCGCACCGTCATCCGGGCGGCCGCCGGAGTCGCCGCGACACTGCCCGCGCTATTCGCCGTCGGCGCCTGTTCCTCACGCTCCGGTCAGGACATCCCCGCCGAGCGCGGCGCCACTCTGGCTGAGCCGATCGTCGTCACCGATCAACGCGACAAGACTCACACCTTCACCCGATCGATCGAGTCCATCGTCACCACGGTCATCCCCTCCCCCTCGATCCTCACCGCGATCGACCAGGGCTACGACCGCATCTCCGGTGTGAACGAATCCACAGTCAAACGCGACCGCGGCTCCGTGTTCGAGACGATGTTCCCCGCCGCGGTCTCAAACAACACCGTCGCCAACTCCGACTTCATCCCGAATGTCGAGGAGATCACCCGCATCAACCCCGACGTCGTAATCCAGTGGGCCGACCAGGGGGACTCCGCCACCTACATAGAACCCATTGAGGCCGCCGGATACCCGGTGATCGGACTGCGCTACGGCACCCAGGAGTACCTGGAGCAGTGGATCAAGATGTTCGCGACCCTCTTGCAACGCGAGGATCGGGGCGAGCAGATCCTTCAGCGCATGCACCAGACCATCGCCTCGCTGCAGGAGTTCGCCGCCCAGCAGACCGCCTCGCCAACCGTCCTGTTCCTGCGCTCGGCCGGCGACTCCGGCTACAACGCCGGCATGAGTTCCACCCGCGGTTACATGAATACCTGGATGACGTTGTGCGGGGCCACGAATGTCGGCGCGGACGTCGACTACTCGACCTCCAACGCCACCAGCGTGGAGCAACTGCTCGCCTGGGATCCGGAGATCATCTTCGTCTCCTCCATGACGGCCCTGACGCCGGCGGATCTGTATGCCGACTCCGCTCTGTCGCAGTTGCGGGCCGTCAAGAACCACAAGGTCTACGCGGTTCCCTCCGGAGGCTTCTGGTGGGATCCGCCCAGCGCCGAATCGCATCTGACCATGATGTGGGCGGCCCAGATCGCCTACCCGGACACCGCCGCATTCGACCTGCGCGAGCAGCTGCGGGAGAACTACGAATTCCTCTACGGATACTCAGTGTCGCAGGATGAGATCGACCAGATCCTGCGCTTCGATGCCAACGCCGAGGCGCAGGGCTATGACCAGTTCTCCCGCTGATCCCCCCACCGGTCGGCGGTACCGGGGAATGCCCTGGGTGACCGTCATCGTGATCGGAGTGGTTTCGCTGGTGGTGTGCCTGCTGGCGCTGGCGGCGGGCCGATTCAGCATCCCGGTTGTAGAGGTCGCCCGCATGCTGATCGACCGGGTAATCCCGCTGGAACGCACCTGGTACGCCCAGGAGGCGAGCATTGTATTCGAGGTACGGCTGCCACGAGTAGTCCTGTCCTTCCTGGTCGGTGCCGCCCTGGCGACGGCGGGTGCCGTACTGCAATCGGTGTTCCGCAACCCGCTGGTGAGCCCCCAGGTCCTTGGCGTATCCGCCGGCGCGTCCTTCGGCGGGGTACTGACCATGGTGCTGGGACTCGGTTCCTCCTGGCTGGTGGGCGGCGCCTTCCTGTTCGGACTAGGCTCACTGGGCTGCGTAGTGGCATTCAGTCGCATCGTCTCCAGCGCACCCCTGCTGATGATCGTACTCGGCGGCGTGGTTGTCAGCGCCCTGTTCAGCGCACTGACCTCGTTACTCACCTATGTCGCCGACCCCTACCGGGATCTGCCCGCCATTACGTTCTGGCTGCTCGGCTCCCTGGCGACGGCCGGATGGGGCGGTGTGCTCACCGCCCTGCCGCCGATACTGCTGGGCACGCTCACCGTCTTCCTCCTGCGCTGGCGGCTCAACATCCTGTCTCTGGGCGACGACGACGCCCGCGCCCTGGGCGTGCCGCCCGCCCCCTACCGCAACGCGGCACTGCTGGCCGTGGCCCTACTGACGGCGGCCGCCATCTCCGTGTCCGGCGTCATCGGCTGGGTGGGCCTGCTCGTACCACATCTGGCCCGTCTACTGGTGGGCGGCGACAACCGGGTGCTGCTGCCCGCCTCATTCCTGCTGGGCGGCGGCTACCTCACGGCGGTGGACACCCTCGCCCGTTCCATCGCCTCGGTCGAAGTGCCGCTGGGAATTCTCACCGCGATCATCGGCGCGCCGTTCTTCGTGGTTCTGCTCGTACGCTTCAGAAGGCGGGTGTGGCTCAGTGACTAATTCAATGACTAACTCAATGACTAATTCAGTGACTAATTCAGTGACTACTGGTGCTGTCGGCGCCGCGACCGCCGAGGCGACCCGCACCAGGCGGCCCGAGACGGTGCTCGACGCCGCCGGCCTCGGTTTCAGGTACGGACGCAGCCGGTGGATCTTCCGCGGCGTGGACCTACGGGTGGGGGCCGGGGAGGTGCTGGCCGTGCTCGGACCGAACGCCCACGGCAAGACCACACTGGTCACCTGCCTGGCCGGGCTGCGCAACCCCACCGAGGGTGAGGTCACCCAGCGTGCCATCATCGGCTACGTCCCCCAGTCCCACGGCGCAACAGCCGCCTTCTCAGTACTGAATATGGTGCTGATGGGTCGCGCCCGCTTCGTACGCGCCTACGCCAGTCCGGGCCGCGCCGACCATGAGGCCGCAGAGGCGGCGATGGAGCGCGTCGGCATCATCCACCTGCGCGACCGCGACTACCAGGCCCTGTCCGGCGGTGAGCGTCAATTAGTCCTGATCGCCCGCGCACTGGCCACCGGCTGCCGCGCACTGGTCCTGGATGAGCCCGCCTCCGCTCTGGACCTGCGCAATCAGGCCTGTGTGCTGGGCGTCCTCCACGCCCTGGCAGAGGACGGTATGGCCGTGGTGATGACCAGTCATCACCCCGACCATGCGTTGCGGATAGCGGACCGGACACTGCTGATCGTGGACTCCGCGGATATTCGCATCGACGCCACGGCCAGACTGCTGACCGGTAACACCCTTTCCTGTCTGTACGGCCTGCCGGTGGCGACCCCCGAAGTGAACATCGGAGGCCAGCCGCAACGCGTCGTCGTCCCTGACTACGGAATCCACCGACATACCGCCGCGCAGACCACCCTTGCCCACACCGAACCTCCTGAGTGGAAAGGAACCCGCTGATGACCCATAACGAACCCCTTTGGCTCATGCCCGCACCAGATGGGCACTCCCCCACCATGGGGGCCGCCGACGTGCCCGACGGATTTCGCCCCCTCGACCCCTACGACTTGGATGAAGAGGCACTGGCGCATACGCCCGGCATCCTCGTTTCCGGCATGTGCGATCAGCGCCACCTGGCCGGCCACCGCGCGCACTTCGACGCGTTCTTGAGGGCCGGTGGCCGCATGCTGGTCAACGGTCACGTGGTGGAGCCCTGGGTGACCGGCCTGCCCAAATGGCGGCTGCTGGAGTATCACGGCCCGCGCGACCTGGGCATCACTCGCCTGGCCTCGCACCCGGTGTGGGACGGCGTCGATGTCGAAGAGCTGCTGTACCGTTCCGGGCCGCATATTCCCCGTACCCGGGAGCAACTGGAACAGTTCGGCGTGGCCGGCTTCTACGGTCGGGGCTACCTGTTAGACCTGCCGGTAGGCACCACGGTCATCAACGGTCTGGGACCGCTGCGGGCGCCCATCGATGTGGAGTTCCCGGTGGCAGAGGGCCGTGTCGTGGTTCATGCCGGCCTGGATCTGGCAATCTTCGCCCGCACCCCCGGGACCACCCTGACTCGACTCACCGACAACATTCGCAACTGGCTCGGAGGTAACGCATGAACCCCGCACCCATGATCGGCTTCGCCCACACCGGCACCGGCTCACAGCTAAAGACCCTGGCCGACCCCGCACTGCGGCCCTACCGCCTGGCCGACCTGTATCTGCCCGACGCGACGGCGGCAGACTTCGCCGCTCTCGATGTCCTGCTCGTCGCGGACCGCTCCCACCCCCGGATGCTGCTGGAACATGCCGCCGCCATGCGAGCTGTCGCCGAACGCGGCGGCACCCTGGTCGTATTCGGGGAGAACTCCGCCCAGGAGTGGTTGCCGGGCCTGCAATGGCAAGCACGACCCACCAACTTCTGGTGGTGGCGCACCGGGGAGGATTCCGGCATGCGGCGCCGCAGCCCGGAGCATCCCGTGTGGGAGTATTTGTCTGAACGCGCCGTGATCTGGCACCACCACGGCGTCTTCCAACTGCCCGAAGGCGCAGTGCCACTGGTGACGCTGGAGGAGGACGGGGCTGAGGCGGGTGTGACCACCTTCCTGGACGAGTCCACCACGCCCGGCGCGATCCTGGTCACCACCATGGACCCCTGCTACCACCATGGGGCGGGCTTCATGCCCGGCGCCACGCAACTGCTCTACTGCGTGTTGCGATGGGCCGATACCCGTTTTGCCCGCGCATCACTGCGGGCCCGACCCGGCGCTCACACCCGGTAATCGCCGCGCTCCCCCACCGTGTGCACGCGGATGGAGTTGGTGGAGCCGGGCGTGCCCGGGGGCATGCCGGCAACGATGATCACCTCGTCGCCGGGCTGGGCCAGATGCTTGGCCTGGAGCACTTCATCGACCTGATCAACCATGTCATCGGTGTGCTTTACCTCGGGCACCTCGTAGGTTTGTACACCCCAGGAGACCGACAGCTGGTTGCGGGTGGAGCGCAGCGGGGTGAAGGCCAGCAGCGGGATGGTTGAGCGCAGACGGGACAGGCGGCGAGCGGTGTCGCCGGACTGGGTGAAGGTGACCAGGTAGGTGGCGTCGAGCTGCTCGCCCATCTCAGCGGCGGCACGGGTGATGGCACCGCCGCGGGTCTGCGGGTAGGAACCCAAGGGGGCGATACGCTCGCCGCCGTTCTCCTCCACGTTCTCAATGATGTTCGCCATGGTGCGCACGGCCTCGATCGGGTAGGCGCCCACCGAGGTCTCCCCGGAGAGCATGACGGCGTCGGCGCCGTCGAGGATGGCATTGGCGCAGTCGGAAGCCTCCGCGCGAGTCGGACGCGGGTTCTGGATCATCGACTCCAGCACCTGGGTGGCGACGATCACCGGCTTCGCCTGACGGCGGGCGAGCTCGATGGCGCGCTTCTGCACCAGCGGCACCGCCTCCAGGGGCATCTCGACGCCGAGGTCACCACGGGCAACCATGATGCCGTCGAACGCGGAGACGATGTCCAGCAGGTTCTCCACGGCCTGCGGCTTCTCAATCTTGGCGATCACCGGAATGCGTACACCGACCTCGTCCATGATCTCGTGGACGTCCTTGATGTCGTCGGCGTTGCGCACGAAGGACAGAGCGATGAGGTCGGCGCCGATCTTGAGCGCCCAGCGCAGGTCCTCACGGTCCTTCTCACTCAGGGCGGGCACGGACACCGCCACACCCGGAAGATTGATGCCCTTGTGGTTGGAGACGTAGCCGGGTACCTCCACGCGGGTGACGACGTCGGTATCGGTTACGGCGGTGACGCGCACGGCCACGTTGCCGTCGTCGATCAGCAGCCGGTCCCCGGGACGGCAGTCCCCTGGCAGTCCCTTGAAGGTGGTGGAGACGCGCTTGACGGTGCCCAGGACGTCGTCGGTGGTGATGGTGAACTCGTCGCCCTTGTTCAGCATGACCTTCTGGTCATCAACGAAGTTGCCCAGGCGGATCTTCGGGCCCTGGAGATCAACCAGGATGGCGACGGCGCGGCCCGAGGCCTCAGCGGCGGCGCGCACGCGCGCTATGACCTCCTCCTGGTCCTCGGCGCGGCCGTGGGAACGGTTGATGCGGCATACGTTCATGCCGGCGTCCACGAGCGCCTGCACCTGTTCAGGAGAATCGGTGGCGGGCCCAAGGGTGCATACGATCTTCGCTCTGCGCATAGGCCAAGCCTAGATGACTCCCGGCCCGTGTACGAGCAACTGGCGCGCTCGCCGCCGGGTTGGGACCGTCATCACCGCCGCCCGCCGACAACCTCATCGCTCAGGGGCCGACGGGAGAGGACGACGAAGCAAACCAGACCGACCAAGAAGATCGCGATGGAGGTCCAAACGTTGAGCCGCAGCCCGGCAATCAGCTGAGCCTCGTCGATGCGCAGGCACTCGATCCACACGCGGCCGGCCGTGTACACCATCAGGTATGCCCACAGCAGCCGCCCGCCCACAGCGCCGTCACGACGCCGCAGGAATCGTTCCAGCCAGATGAGGAAGGCTGCTCCCGCAAGGTTCCACAGCGCCTCGTACAGGAACGTGGGGTGGAACAGCGTACCGGGTGCATAGCCGTTCGGCAGGTGCGCCGAGTCGATCCGTAGCCCCCAGGGCAGTGTCGTCGGGGAGCCGAACAGCTCCTGGTTGAACCAGTTGCCCAGCCGTCCGATCGCCTGGGCAACCAGCAGCGCCGGCGCGACGGCGTCGGCGAAGGGCGCCCAGCGCAGCCCACGACGGCGCAGCAGCCAGGCCGCGGCCACGGCCCCGAAGAAGATGCCGCCCCAAACGCCCAGCCCTCCCCGCCAGATCTGTGGGATGAGCGCGGGATTCCCACCCTGACCGAAATACGCGTCCGGGGAGGTGACCACGTGGTACAGCCGGGCGCCCACAATGCCCACGGGCACCGCCAGCAGGGCCACATCCAGCACCTGGTCCTCTCCCCCGCCAACGGCACGGTAGCGGCGGTCGGTCCACCAGACGGCGACGAACACCCCGGCCAGGATGCACAGGGCATAGGCGCGCAGCGGGAACGGCCCCAGATACCACACGGACCGGGCGGGACTGGGAATCGACGCCGCGACAGTTACGGCCGGGGTGAGCAGGGTGACTGGCACTTACAGCGCCTCTCGATGAGTTGCGGGAAGGAGCGCCGGGTGGCTGCCTGCGGCGACCAGCTCGGCTACGAACTGTTGAGGATCGGCGGACCGGATGACGGCCTCACCAACGAGCACGACGTCCGCGCCGGCACGCGCGTAGCTCATCACATCATGGGGCCCGCGCACTCCGCCGGCGGCAATGCGGGTCACGGAGCCGGGCAGTACCCGGGCAACCCGTTCGAACCGGGACCGGTCAACCATCCGGGTCTCCGGGTCCCGGGCGTCCACCGCGATGAGGCGGGCCCCCGACTGAACGGCGGCGACGGCCTCCCCCCGAGAGTGCGCCTCGACGACCGCCACCATCCCCAGGGAGTGGGTGCGCTCGATCAGCGACTCCAGGATGAGTGGCTCCAGACGGGCGTCCAGCATGAGCAGGTCGGCACCGTGGGCACGGGCCTCATGCACCTGGTAGGGGGTGACGATGACGTCATTGACCAGTACGGGTACGTCCACGGCGGCGCGAACGGCGTCAAGATCGGCCAGGCGGCCGTGGGAGCGAACCGGCTCGGTGACAACAGAGACGCAGGCGGCGCCGCCAGCGGCGTAGAAGCCCGCAAGGATGGCGACGTCACCGACTCCGGACAGGTCGGCGAAGGTGGCGGTTGCGCGCTTGACCTCGGCGATCACCGACACGGCACGTCCCTCACGGTGCAGGGCGGCCACAGCATCGCGACAGGCGGGGGCCGCGCGCACGGCCTCCTTAAGAGCATCCAACGGGACGCGTTGCTCGCGCGCGGCCACACAGGCCCTGGCCGCGGCGGCCAGCTCTTCGAAGCCGTTCACCCGGTAGTCACCCCCTCCGCTCCTCATGGTTCCCGGCCGGGGGCCGCTCAGGCAAATCGGTCCGGTAGGAGGGACGCTCACCCACCGCGGCACCCAGGTCCCCGCCCGTCAGGAAGCAGGTGCGCTCCCCCGTGTGGCAGGCGGCGCCGACCTGGTCCACCTCAACCAGCAGCGCATCACCGTCGCAGTCCAGGGACACGGCCTTGACGTACTGGTAATGCCCGGAGGTGTCACCCTTGCGCCAGTACTCCTGCCGTGAGCGCGACCAGTAGGTCACGCGCCCCTCGGTGAGGGTGCGGCGCAGCGCCTCGTCGTTCATCCAGCCGACCATCAGCACCTCACGGGTGTCGTACTGCTGGACGACGGCGGCCACCAGACCATTCGCATCCCGCTTGAGCCGGGCTGAGAGTTCAGGGTCCAGAGTCTTGGCTGAGGCTGTCACCCCTTCATTCTCGCACGCCCCAGGCTGAGGGGCGGCCACGGCTCAGCCTGCGGGCCCCAGGAGGGGGTTGATATACAGCCACATTCCCGGAAGGTTCCGCAGCAGGGCGAATACGCCGGCGGCCGCGAACAGTGCAATGGCCTCGCGTGAGGTGAGCAGCGGCCGCGGATGGCTCCTGCGGCGGCCGCTGACCCAGCGCACCAGCACTGCGGCGCCCAGAGCCAGCACCAGCAACGCGAAGGGGTTGTAGCCGACCGCATCGATCACATCGCCGTGCATGAGCGCACGGGTCGCGCGGGTGCCCCCGCACAGCGGACACCAGTAGCCGGTCAGGCGGTGCATGATGCACAGGTCTACTCCGTCCCGCCCCAGTAGCCTCGAACCGATGATCAGCGCTCCGGGCAGGCACGATACGGCTACCGCCGCGCCCGTCAGGGCGCGGCGGCGCTTGTCGGAGTCACTTACGACTCCAGCAGGAATACGGGTGCCGGTCACAGGTGCACCGGGTCAGTTGTTGAGCACGTTGTTGACCATGCCCGTGGAGATGTTGATGATCGACCACACAATGGACAGCACGCCCAGGACAATGCCCGCGATGGCCATGCCCTTGTTGTTGGCACGGCCCTCGTTGGCGGCCTGCATGCCGAGGTAGCCCAGGATGATCGCCGGGATACCGGTGAAGATGCCGCAGCACACCGAGGCGATGCCCAGCCCGAGCGCCCAGCCACCGAGGCTGTTCTTCTCGGTTGCCATCGCCGTGGGGTTCATGCCGTAGCCGGCGGGCTGGTTGTAGCCCTGGTACTGGGGGGCCTGTCCGTTGGGGCCGCCCTGGTACTGCGGCGGCTGGCCGCCCGGATAGCCCTGGTTGTTCCCGGGATTCTGATTGGGGTCATAGCTGGTCATTAATTCGCCTTTCCTGGTGTAGCACGAACCGTAACATGAGAACCGGGTGGAGGTGTATGGGGAGAACTCCCCCCAGGTCTTCACCTACCCGCATAGCTCAGCGCACCGGGTGGCCGGCGGCCCGCAGCGCCTCCTTGGCCTGCCCGATGGTCATAGTGCCGTAGTGGAAGACGCTGGCTGCCAGAACGGCATCGGCGCCGTGGTCAGCCGCGGCCGCGAAGTCCTCCGGCCGCCCCGCGCCGCCGGAGGCGATCAGCGGAATACGCACCGCGCGGCGCACGTCGTCGAGCATCTCCAGGTCGAATCCGCCGGTGACACCATCGGCGTCCATGGAGTTCAGCAGGATCTCGCCCGCGCCCAGCTCGGCGGCGCGGGCGGCCCACTCCACGGCGTCAATACCGGTGGAACGAGTGCCACCGTGGGTGGTGACCTCGTAGCCGGAGGGCGTGGCCACGCCTTGCGGGCAGCGCCGGGCGTCCACCGACAGAACCACCACCTGATTGCCGAAGCGGGCGGCGACCTCCGACAGCAGCTCCGGGCGGGCAATGGCGGCGGTGTTGATGCCGACCTTATCGGCGCCTGCGCGTAGCAGGCGGTCGACGTCGTCCACGCTGCGCACGCCCCCGCCGACGGTCAGCGGCACGAAAACCTGCTCCGCGGTGGCGGCCACCACATCCAGCATGGTGGCCCGCCCCTCCGCGGATGCGGACACGTCCAGGAAGGTGATCTCATCCGCTCCCTGGGCGTCGTAGCGGGCGGCGAGCTCCACCGGATCGCCGGCGTCGCGCAGACCGGCGAAGTTCACGCCCTTGACCACGCGGCCGTCCTTGACGTCGAGGCATGGGATCACGCGCACGGCAACACTCATGTCTACTGCTCCTCCTGGCCGGCGCTGCCGGGGCTTGGGGTCACTCTGACGATGCCGCCCCCGGCGTCGGGGGCGGCGCTCTCGGTCGGGGATGAGGTGGCGTCGGTGACAGTGCCGTCGGCGGCGACGGCGAGAATGTCGATGACTACAGCCAGCGCGTCGTCACCGGCGGCCTGATCGGCCGGCAGGGCCAGCACGATCCGGCTGCCCACGGTCACATCCACCAGCTGCTGAGAGATGCCCGCCATGGTGTTGGTCATGTCGATCGTGCTGGGAACGGTTGTGAAGCCGTAGCTGGATGTGCCCAAGGCGGCGTCGGACCAGGTGACGAAGGCGTAGCGGGCGATGATGACGTCGCCGGAGTCGATCTGCTGCCCATCGCCCGCCACCAGGACCGAGGCGACAGCCCGGGTGGGGGCGGCCAGCCCCTCAATCGACAGGGACACGCTGCCGTCGTCGCCGAAAGTGACGGCGGGCATGCCGTCCGCGGGATCCTGCGCCTGGCCCGAGGCCGTGGTGGGCAGGACATCAACCACGGTGATCTCGGTGACGACGGCGCCGTCGGCGCCCGACACGGGGGCGCGCAGTACCAGTCGGGACCCCTCCGTGATACCGGTGACCGTCTGGGCGAGCACCTCGCCAAGAGCAGAGGCATCGACGGTGCCCCGGTAGATGCGCACGCCGGTGGGGGTGCCGGTGGTGTTCGCACCGCTGGTCCCGGAGAACGTGGAGACGGACAGCAGGACGGCGTCCCCAGGGGACAGAGTGCGGCCGTCTCCCGCGATCAGTGTGTCGGTCGTGACTGAGGTGGCCGGCGCCAGCGGAGCACTCAATGAGACCACCGGTACGGAGCCGACTCGTCCGGCGACCTCCAGGACGGAGTCGATTGGGGCGTCCGCCGCGGTCACCTGACCGGTGGCCGTGCCCGTGGCCTCGCCCCCGTCGCCGAGGCGGGAGACGATGACCGGCACCAGCACGATCGCGACGATGACGACGACGGCGAGTACGACGGCGACCCGCCCGCGGGGACGGGGCCGCCCCAGGGCTGCGCCGATGGCGCGCTGGGCGCCGGTAATGGCGGGCGGTTCCTGCCGCTCCTGCTCCGACGGGACCACCGCGGTGGGCACACCGGGGCCGCCGTCGACATGCACGACCGCAGGCGGGGGCGCCGAGGCGTGCATCTCTATGCTGCGCTGCCGGGCACGCTCGAATTCCCGCTCGAGCTCGCGCAGCTGGCGGCGGGTCAACGGCTTGCCATCCGGCCCCGCGGCGGGGACGGGCGTGGTCTTGTCGGTGTATTGGCTCATGGGCTGCTAATGAGTATGCCAGAGCGTGGCGAGTCTGGCTCCTCCATGGCGGCCAGTAGCGCGTCCACGCGCGAGTCGACGGCGGCGAAGGGGTCGCGCAGGGCCACGGGGCGGCTACGACCATCATCAAGCTTGAGGTTGACCCAGTCGACCGACAGGTCGCGCCGCAGGTCCTCGGCGCGGGCGACCGCTGTGCCGCGCAGGTGGGCGCGGGTGGTCGCGGGCGGGGTACAGACGGCGGCGCGGCAGGCGTCCTCGTCGATGATGCGGCTCAGCAGCCCTGCGGCCTCGAGTCGCGCTCGTAGTCCGTCGTTCGGGTCGACGTCGTGGTAGGCCAGGGCCAGGCGGGCCACGCGCGGATCATCCAGGCCGGTACCGGCACGCTGCGCGTAGCGGCTCAGCAGCTGGTACTTGGCGGCCCAGTCCAGCTCGGTGGCGACCAGCGCCGGGTTCCCGGAGCGCACCGCCTCCAGGCCCCGCTCCCACAGGTCCAGTACTTTCCGGTAGGCGTCGTCCAGGTCCAGTTCGGCGGTGGCGTGCGCGCTAACGCGGGCCAGGTGCTCGGCCTGCAGGTCTACCGGGTTGATGGTCCTCCCATCGGCGAGTTCCAGGGACACCGTGCCGGTCAGGTCGTGGCAGGTGTCGCGGATGGCGCGCATGGGATCGGCCAGCCGTAGGTCGGACAGGTCACCGCCGTCCTCCAGGTAGTCCAGCAGCAGGTCCATGGCGCCGACCTTGAGCAGGGTGGAGCCCTGGGCAATGTTGGAGTCCCCGACAATCACGTGCATGCGCCGGTACTGCTCGGCGTCGGCGTGAGGCTCGTCGCGGGTGTTGATCAGCGGGCGGGAGCGGGTGGTCGCGGAGGATACGGCGTCCTCCATCTGGTCGGCACGCTGGGAGAAGGCATAGCGGGCGGGGCGCCTGCCGGCGGGGTCGGTGAGGATGTGCCCGGCACCGACCAGGATCTGCCGAGTGACCAGGTGTGGTACCAGGGTGCGGGCGTCATTCCAGAAATCGCCGCGTCGGCGCACCAGGTAGTTCTCGTGGCAGCCGAAGCCGGTGCCCTCGGCGTCGAGGTTGTTCTTAAGCAGGTGGATGCGGCCGGGCACGTCCTGGGCGGCGAGGCGGGCGTTGGCCTGAGCGGCCAGGTCCGCCATGGTCAGCTCGCCCGCACGATCCTGGGCGAGCAGGTCCGCCAGGCGATCGCATTCGGCGGTGGCGAACTCGGGGTGGGAGCCGACATCCAGGTACAGGCGCGCGCCGCCGCGGGTGAAGACGTTGGAGGAGCGTCCGCGGGCGATCAGGGGCGCGAACAGCTCCCGAGCGGCGTGATCGGCGTCCAGCGGCGGGGGGCCGCCCGCCGTGGAGGCACAGGTGATGCCGTACTCGGTTTCGACGCCGATGATCCGCCGTGCCGGGGGACGGCGGCCGGAGCCTGCGGCCGGGGAGGCCGTCACCGTCACTGCCCGCCCTTCTGGACGAATCCCTGGACGAAGGCGGCGGCATTGGTCTCCAGGACGGCGTCGATCTCGTCGAGGATGTCGTCCACCCCGGCGGTCTGGGAGTGCCCCGCGGCGGGCGCCACGGGCGCGGCGGCGTCGTCGGGGACGGCGCCGGGCTGGATCTGCTCGTTAAGGCTCATGCGGGATCCTCACTTCCTGACTCGAGGGGTTCTTCCGGGGTGACGGCGCCGCGTACGGCATCCAGGATACGGGCCGATTCTGATTCCGAGACGGCGACGGCGTCCGGCAGGGGCAGGCGCAGGAGCTCGCCCCGCCCCGGGATGTCCAGCACCAGGCTGGTCCAGGAGGCGGCGACGACGGTGGCGTGCTCGGCCACGGCTGTGCCGCGGACGGCTGCGCGTGTGCCGGCGGGCGGCCGGTCGGCGGCGGCCTCCACCTCGGCGTCGGTGACCAGGCGGCGGGTGCGGCCGGCGGCAATGAGCTTCTCGGCCAGCCCGCGGCCGGTACGCAGGTCGGCCCACTGAATGTCGGCGGCGGCCAGACGCGGGTCGCCCCAGTCGGTCCCGGAGCGCCGGCGCAATCCCTCGCACAGCTGCAGCTTGGCGACCCATTCGACCAGCTGTGCGGCCCGAGCGGTGGCCTGCGGCTGGGCGGGGGTGCCGTGAGCGGCGGCGTAGGCGTCCAGCGCCTCCAGGGTCTCGTCCCAAAGGGCGAGCGCCTGGGCGGTTTCGGCGCCGACATGTTCGGCGTCGGTGCCGCCGTAGTCCTCGCCCAGGGCGGTGGTGATGGCCTGCAGGTGAGCGCGCTGGATCTCCAGTGCGGTCAGTCGGCCGCGGGCGGTGGCGAGCGTGTACGTGAGCGTCGGGTCGTGGGACAGCGCCCAGTGCTCCTCGACCGGGTCGGCGGTGATGCGCAGGTCGGTCAGCGCCCCCAGGCCCTGGCCGCGGTCGTGGGTGCGCTCCAGGTACCAAAGCAGCAGGTCGGTGGTGGCGACCTTGAGGTAGATGGGCACATCGAAGCGGTTGGCGTCGCCGTTGATCACGTGCAGGCGGCGGAAGCGGGCGGCGTCGGCGTGCGGCTCGTCGCGAGTGTTGACGATGGGGCGGTTGAAGGTGGTTTGCAGGGCGATGTCGGTACCCACGTAGTCGGCGCGCTGGCTGATCTGGAAGCCGGGGCGCTCGCTGCGCTGCCCGATGCCCACCCGGCCGGCCCCGGCGAATACGGGCCGGGTCACCAGGAAGGGGATCAGGGCGGCGGCCAGCGTGTCGAAGGGCAGGTCGCGGCGCACCAGGTAGTTCTCGTGGGAGCCGTAGGCGGCGCCCTTGCCGTCGACGTTGTTCTTGTACAGCACGACCTCCCCAGCAGCCGGGTCGAGGGCCGTCATGGCGCGGCGGGCGATCACCTCCCCGGCCCGGTCCCATACGAGGGCGTCGCGGGGGGTGAGTACCTCCGGGGAGGAGTACTCCGGGTGGGCGTGGTCCACGTACAGGCGCGCTCCATTGGTCAGTACGGCCGTGCTGGCCTGGGGCAGGGCGGCCTCCGCAGCACTGGGACGCGGGCGCGTGCCCCACGGGGCCGGGGGCAGGTCGCCCGCGGGCGCGGGCCGATCGGGGTCGTCGGTGAGCTGGCTGGGGTGGGCGGCGGCCCGCTCCAGGCGGCCGCCGCGCAGGTCGGCGAGGGGATCCTCGCCCTCGTAGTCCCAGCGCACGACCGCGCTGGTGCCGGCCGCCGGGCGCGCAACGGCGCCATAGGCGGCGACGATCCGGCTGGCCATGACCACCGCGTTGGCGTAGGGGTTGCCCGGCTCAAGCACCCCGAACTCGGTCTCCAGGCCGACGGGGCGGCGGACCGGCCCGAATGCCGCGCCTTCCGAGTACTGGTGGTTCTCCGGTGTGATCATGAACCCTCACGCCCCTCCTGGATCCGGTGCACCGCGTGGATCGCCTCGCCGCGGTGGCCGACGACGCGGCCGGCGGCCTCGGGGGCGGTGGCGGCGGTGATCTCCTCGTTCTGCTGGGCCTCGACGGCGACCGCCGCGCGCAGCCGCCCGGTGGACAGGCCGCCGTCCCCGCCGACCAGCTCATCCTTGATGGCGGCGGTCTTGGCGCGGGCGACGATGGCGGCGAGCATCGCGCCGGAGACGAAGTCGGCCAGGTACAGGGTCTCGCGCCGCCCGGAGACGTAGGTCAGCTCCAGCACGGCCCGCTCGGGGGTGCGTGCGTACAGGTCGGCGACGACGGCGCGGCGCATCGCCGCAGCGGCTACCTCCCGGTCGCCTCCGGCCGCAGCCAGTTCCGCCGGGTCCAGGGGCAGGTCGGAGCGCAGGTGCTTGCCGAGGACCTCCGCAGCAGCTTCGGCGTCGGGGCGGTCGATGCGGATCTTCACGTCGAAGCGGCCGGGCCGCAGAATCGCCGGATCGATCATGTCCTCCCGGTTGGAGGCACCGATGATGACCACATTGTTCAGCGACTCGACGCCGTCGATCTCGGTGAGGACCTGCGGCACGATCATGGTCTCCACGTCGGAGGAGACACCGCTGCCACGGGTGCGGAACAGGGCCTCCATCTCGTCGAAGAAGATGACCACCGGCCGGTCCTCGGCGGCGACCTTGCGGGCCTGGTCGAAGATGGCGCGGATCTGCCGCTCGGTCTCGCCCACGAACTTGCTCAGCAGCTCCGGGCCCTTGATGTTCAGGAAGGCGGCGTCGTGGACACCGGCACCCGTAGAGCGAGCCAGGGAGGTGGCGACCGCCTTGGCGATCAGGGTCTTGCCGCAGCCGGGCGGACCATACAGGAGCATGCCCTTGGGGGCCTGCAGCCCGTAGGCGCGGTACAGCTCGGGATGTGCGAAGGGCAGTTCCAGGGAGTCGCGGATCTGCTGAATCTGCGGGCCCAGGCCGCCGATGTCGTCCCAGGACACGTCCGGGGTCTCGGCGACGACCAGCTGCTGGACACTGGTGCGGGCGATACGGGCGGTTACCAGGTCGGCGCGCAGGTCGGCGGCCAGGGTGTCGCCGGGCCGCAGCGCGTCGGCGTCCAGGTGCCCGGCCAGCCGCACCACGCGGGTGGCGCCGGAGCCGGTAGTGACCAGGGCGCGGGCCGCAGGCACCGCGGTGCTCTCACCGCCGACGGCCGCGGCGTCGCCGCCGTCGGCCAGCACCTCGTCCAGGGTAACGGCCTCACCGGTGTCGGGCACGGGCAGGGCGCCGACCACCAGCATCTGGTCGTTGACGGCCACGCGCTGCCCCACCCGCAGCTCGGCCGCATCCAAATCGGGGTGGAGTCCCAGCCGCAGCTGCCGCCCACCCAGGGATACGTCGACCTCGGCGGGGCCGGGAAGGCCCGTGAGCAGGCCGAGGGTGAGCGGCGGGCGGGTGACGGCGTCGAGCTGGGTGCCGAGTTCCGCGATGCGCTCGCGGGCGGCGTTCAGGGCCGTTACCAGGCGCTCGTTCTTGGCGGACAGGCTGATGGCCTCGGCGCGGGCCTCGCGCAGCTGATGGCTGGTGAAGTCGCGCGCGGGCATGCCCAGGGGCTGGGGTTCACTCATGTTCCGGCTCCTGCGGTCCGGGAGGGCCCGGCTGAACCGGGGTCGCGTCCTCGGGCTGCTTGGCCCGGCAGTCGCGCAGCACGCGGCGGACCTTGCGGTCGGTGCTGGTGCGCTCCCCCACGTCCTCGCTGGTCCAGTAGCCGGCGTCGTCGTAGGCGCCGCGGGCGGGCGGACGCTTGCGGGCCAGCGGGGCGGAGTCGGCAGCGAGGCGGCGGGCGGAGATCAGGAAGCCGGTGTGGGCGACCATGCGGTGGTCGGGGCGCACGGCCAGGCCGTCGACGTGCCAATTGCGTACCGCCGACTCCCAGGACTCAGGCTCGGTGAAGCGCCTGGAGTGGCGCAGTGCCTCCACGGTGCGTGACAGCTGCGGGACCGTGGCGACGTAGGCGAGGAACACGCCGCCGGGCACCAGCGCGCGGGCGGCGGCGTCGATGTTCTCCCAGGGGGCGAGCATGTCCAGCACCACCCGGTCCACGCTCGCATCGGCGACATGGGCGGCAACCACGTCGGCGAAGTCACCGGTGCGCAGCTCCCAGGCGGGGTGGTGGCGGCCGAACCAGGCATCGACGTTGGAGGCGGCGATCGCCGCGAAGTCATGGCGCCGCTCAATTGACAGCAGGTGGCCGCCCTCCCCGATGGCGGACAGCAGGCTCATGGTCAGGGCGCCGGACCCCACCCCCGCCTCCAGCACTCGGGCACCGGGAAAGATGTCTGCGAAGGCGACTACCTGGCCGGCGTCCTTGGGGTAGACGACCTGGGCGCCACGGGGCATGGACAGCACATAGTCCGCCAGCAGCGGTCGCAGCAGCAGCAGCTCATGCCCGGACTCGGTCGTGATCACCGTGCCCTCGTCGCGGCCGACCACGTCGCGATGGTAGAAGCTGCCGCGCTGGGACTGGAAGAAGCCGCCGGGGTCGAGCACGAAGGTGTGCTTACGGCCCTTGGAGTCGGTGACCTGCACGCGTTCGCCATAGCGGAAGGGGCCGCGGCGTCCGGCCTGCCCCAGCACCTGTTGGGTGGCTACGCGCGGCTGCACGGCGGGAGTGGTCTGCTCGCTCATCGGGCCCGAGTCTAGTGAGCCCCGGCGACGTTGGCGTTACGCTGTCATCGGCGCCCCAGCCGTGGGCGCCGACCCGGTTGCACGAATTGCACGGTCCGGAGGAAGTCCGGATGGCGCCGCTCCCCCGCGGGACCCCGCAAAACCCGGCCCAGCAGGCGTCCCGGCACGCGCCGTCGACGGCATCGCAGGAGGCGCTGGCGCGGGCACGCGAGGAGCAGGGTGCCGCACGGGCACAGGCGTCGGCCGCCGACCGGCGTCGCCGCGAGCAGGACCGCTACGAGCAGCGCCGTCGCCGGGCCAAGCAACACCACCGGGGTCACTGACTCAGTTCGGCCGGTGGGCGACGACGGCGAGCTGCAGCGGCAGCATGTCACGCAGCGCCGGATCAATGAAGCGGTAGCCCTGCGGGCAGCGCTCCATGAGCTCGGGCCAGCGGCACCAGGCGGAGTAGCGGGTCTCGGTCACCTCGTCCAGCGCCATGCCCGCGTCCATTAGGGCGGTGAGGATCTCGCCGACGCCGTGGTTCCACTGGTGACTGACCGGGTGGGTGACGACGGGAGCACCGTCGGCGGCCTCGATGTAGGAGCCCTCGTCCTCCCAGGTCATGGGGTCGGTGCGCTGGAAGTACGGCTCGTGGAGCGTCAAACCATGAGTGGTGTCATCCCCCACTGCCTGCAGGATCGGGTGGTCGTCACGTAGTACCAGGCGACCCGCCGGTCGCAGCAGTGAGGCGATGACGCGGGCCCAGGCCGCCACGTCCGGCAGCCAGCACAGCACCCCCAGGGAGGTGTAGACGAGGTCGAAGTCCCCCGCCAGCGCCCGCCGGGCGTCGTAGACGTTTGCCTGTACGAACTCGATGTCGGCGCCGGCTCTCCCGGCGATGGACCGGGCACGGCGCAGCGACTCGCCCGACAGGTCCAGCCCCACCACCCGGTGAGCGCCCAGCCGGATCAGGCTCACCGTGTCCAGGCCGAGGTGGCATTGGAGGTGGACGACGTCCATGCCGCTCAGGTCGCCCAGGCGCTCGCGGTCTGGGGCTATTTCAGCGGTGATAGCGGTCGGGGAGGCGAGCAGTTCTGCAATGCCGTAGCCGCTGGCCTCATGCAGCACCGCGCGATCGTCCCAGTTGGCGCGGTTGTCGGCGAAGTAGCGGTCGTCGGCGTCGCGGGCAACTGGATCGACGTCGGTCATGGCAGCAGCATAAACGGCGCTTCGTGTTTGAGGATGCGGCGATGTTGCCTGCGATTGGGTCGGGTGCTGGCGGCGTTCGTGGCAGCGCGCAGCGCCGTAGGTTTTGGCCGGGTGCTCCGCACGCGTGCTTGGGCTGCGAGGTGGGGCCGGCGGTGTGCCCGTGCCCGGGGTCGTCTACTACGCCGGTTAGGGCTCTAGTACGCCGGTTAGTTGTCTGTTGAAGGGCTCTGGAGCCTACAGCACAGGTCTAACCGGCGTAGCAGACACCGAAGGGGCGTACCCAACGCCACCTCCCCAAGGCCCGCACCCCATGCCTCAACGCGCCAATGCCCGCGCAGTCCCCCTCCCGGGCTCAGCGGGCCCCGGTGGGGACGGCGCCGGCGACGCGTCCCCCTTCCACCAGCACCAACCACCGAGAGACCGTGCGCGCCCGTGCCAGGGCATCTGCAGCCGGCTGCCCGGTGGCCTGGGTCGTCACGGCGGCCGCCGGCAGCACGGTGCATACCTGGCTGACCGCGACCGCGGCGGCGTCGGGCAGGCCGGAACGCTCCAGCTCGGCTAGGGCGGGGGCGTCGAGCGTGCCCAGGATCCGGGAGCCTTCAGCGACGAGTACAAGCCCGGCTCCGGCGTCGAGCTGCTCGCGCGCGGCGGTCAGGGGCGTGTCAGCGGGGACGACGGCGACCGGACGGGTCAGGGTGCGCAGGTCGAGTCGGGCGGCGGCGCGGGTGCCTCGGCCCAGGCCGAGGACTCGCCAGGAGGTGGTGGCGATGGGCCCGGCGATCATGACTGCCAAGAACAGGCTGAAAGCGTCTGGCTGCCTGCCAGCCAGCAGCGGCGCCAGAATCCAGCGCCAGGCGACGCCGCCGACCACGATCAGCCCACCGACGGCGGCCAGACGCTGACCAAGAACGCGCCGGCCGGTCAGCTGCTCGACCAGTGCGGCCAGCGCGTGTCCGCCGTCGAGCGGCAGGCCCGGCAGGGCGTTGAAGACGGCCAGGGCGAGGTTGACCCAGGTCAGCGCCCACGCCGCAACGAACACGGGCGCGGACTCGATCCGGTCCAGCAGACCGTGCCCGACGGTCCACAGCGTCAGGTTCGCGGCCGGTCCGGCCAGGGAGGTGATCACGTCCTTCCAGGGGCGCCACCGGCTGGAGGGGCCGAAGCTGGTGCGCCCGCCCCACAGGTACAGCTCATATCGCACCGGTCGGCGCCCCAGCAGCGTGCCGGCCGCGCCGTGGGCGAGCTCGTGCATCAGGACGCTCACCCCCACGCCCAAGACCGTGGCGGCGACCGTGCCGAGCACGGTGATGGCGCCATGGCCGGCAAGTGCGGAGGAGACCACCGGGTACCAGCTGCCGGCGATGAGCAGGCCCAGCAGGAGCGAGGTGGGGGCGACGACGACGGGCGCGCCGCCGAGCGTGAACAGCGTCCAGGAGTCCGAACGGCGTCGGGCGACAGATGCGGTCATGCGCCGACCCTATCGGCGGGCGCTGCGTAAACGACTCGCACGTTCTCAGGAGTCGGTCGCTGATCCAGCCCCTAATTCGCGGTCAGCCGTCTGAGTCGAGCGTGTCGATGTTGTCGGCCGTGATCCAAACCGCCTCGGTGTAGTTGACGGCCTCGACCGTCTCGCCCTTAATGAGCTTGTCCATGGTGTCGACCGCGAGTCGTCCGATGCCGGCCGTGTCCTGGGAGACAGTGCCGGCCATGCCACCGTTGCGGATGGATGCAACGCCGTCGTCCGTGGCGTCAACGCCGGACACATGCACGTCACCCTGTTCGCCAGCATTGGTCAGTGCCTTGAGTGCGCCCAACGCCATCGAGTCGTTCTGCGCGACGATCGCATCGATACGGGTGCCGGTAGACAGCCAGTTCTCAGTGACGGTGAGTGCCTGGGCAGTGTCCCAGTTGGCGGTCTGCTCCAGGACCACGCTCACGCCCGGATGCTCCGCCAGCACCGCGTCGTAGCCCGCTTTGCGCTGCAACTGCCCGTCCGATCCCATGGGGCCGTACAGGACGGCGATCGCACCCTCCTCACCGATCGCCTCAATGACCTTCTCCATCTGCAGTTTGCCCGCAGCGGTGTCATCCCCGCCGATGTAGGAGGCGGCCCGTTCCTGCTGCTCGGCCTGCTGCACGATGGTCGCGATCGGAATCTCCGCCTCATTGGCCGCCTTGAGCCCCGGCGCGATGCCCTCCTTGGAAACGGGTTCGACCAGGATGCCGTCGTACCCCTGTGCGACGGCGGACTCGATCTGGCTGATCTGCGTGGCTGCGTCGCTGTTGCCGTCAAAAACGGTCACCGTGATACCGAGCTCCTCGCCCTCGGCTACGGCCGAGTTGGCTACCGTCGTGGTGAACGAATTGGTCATATGACTCATCACCAGTGCGATCCGCAAGCGTCCGTCGGTCGCGCCGAGTGTGCAGGCCGAGACCATGGACGCGGCCACCATCAGCGCACCGAGAACGGCTACTACGCGCTTCATAGTTCTTCTCCTGTTCGCAGTGTGATACCGGGCGGCTCAGCTACGCCGCCGCGCCTTGACGTCCAGGAGCACCGCCGCCACGATGATGGCGCCCTTGACCAGCCGCTGGAAGTTGGCATCGATCCCGAGGATGTCGAGCCCGTTGGCGATCACCGCAATCATCAGTGCCCCGATGAGCACCCCGGAGGCCCGACCGCGCCCGCCGGACATGGACACGCCCCCGATAACGACGGCGGCGATTGCATCCAGCTCGTATGACTCGCCCGCCGTGGGCGAGCCGCTGATCGTACGCGAGGCGAGCAATACCCCGCAGAAGCCCGCCAGCAGGCCGGCGATGACGAAGACCGACACCTTGGATCGCTTGACGTTGACGCCGGAGACCTCGGCAGCGACCGGATTGCCGCCCACGGCGTAGACGCGCCGGCCGTATACAGTCCGGCTCAGCACAAAGGCGCATATCGCGAAGATGACCACCAGATAGATCGCCATCACCGGGAAGCGCCCGATCTTCACGCTGGCGACGGCCTCGAAAGTGGCTGACACGTTGAAGACGGGGGCACCGCCCGAGACGATCAGCGCAAGCCCACGTACTGCGGTCATGGTGCCCAGGGTGACGATGAATGAGGGGATCGCGCCATAGGCGACGCCCACTCCGTTGAGCAGTCCCACCAGCGCGCCCACTGTCAGAGCCGCGAGGATCGGCACCACGACCGGATACTCACCGGGGTGCGCCAGCATGGCGGCGACCACTCCGGCCAGCGCGATGGTAGAGCCGACCGACAGATCGATCTCCCCGGAGATGATGACGTACATCATCCCCATTGCGAGTATGCCGTTGATCGTGGTCTGGACCAGGATCAGCAGTACATTGTTCACGCTGAGGAAGTGGTGCCCAGGAGACACCAGCCACAACGCGAAGACCAGGGCGATGAATACGACCAGGATCCCCGCGTCGCGGACGGACCAGCCTCTGAGCCTTTGCATAACAGCATTCATGATTCATCCTTCGAATCGCGAGGCGAGCTCCATGATCGCCTCCTGTGAGAATTCGGAGCGTTCCAGCATTCCAGTGCAGCGGCCCTCCGCCAGCACCATGATTCGATCGCTGAGCCCAATCAGCTCCCCCATCTCGGAGGAGATGAGGATGACCGCCCTGCCCTGTTCGACCAGGTCGCCGATCAGCTCGTAGATGTCGTGTTTGGCGCCAACGTCGATGCCGCGGGTGGGCTCGTCGAAGATGACTACATCGGGCTGCATCAGCATCCATTTGGCCAGTACGACCTTCTGCTGGTTGCCGCCGGACAGTTCCACGACGTACTGGTTCGGTGAGGTCGCCTTGACTTGCAGCGACTGCATGTAATGACTCACCGTTCGCCGTTCCCTCCGGGGAGATATGAGGCCGCCGGGGAACAGCCTTTCCAGGGAGGGCAGCGTCACGTTCTCCAGCACCGTGCCACTCAGGTTCAGGCCGGTGCGCTTGCGGTCCTCGGTGATCAGGGCCATGCCGTGCCCGATGGCGTCGGCGGGCCGCTTCAGGTGCACCTGAAGACCGTCGCGCAGCACCGTGCCACCCGAGTGCCGCCCGAATCCGAACAGCGACTCCACCAACTCTGATCGGCCCGCGCCCACGAGCCCGCCAATGCCGAGGATCTCGCCGCCGTGCAGCGTCAGGCTGACGTCGTGCACCCGGCTCGGTACGCTCCAATGGCGCACCTCCAAGACGGGCTCCCCCACAGACACCTCCCGCTTGGGGAAGACGTCGTCGATACTGCGACCAACCATGGACCTGATCAAGGCGGCATCGTCGAATTCGGACGCATCGCCGGTGGTTACGTGCCTGCCGTCGCGCAGCACCGTTATGCGATCGGCAATGCGGAAGATCTCCTCCATCTTGTGGGAGATGTAGATGATGCCGACCCCTGCGTCTCGCAGACGCCGGATCTGTGCGAACAGGTTCTCGGCGTCATCCTCGGTGATCGCGGAGGTTGGCTCATCCATGATGACGACCCGCGCCTGGGCGGACAGCGCTTTGGCGATCTCGACCTGCTGGCACTGTGCGACGGACAGTTCGCGCATGTAGGCATCGACCGGCAGTTCGGCCTCCATGGACTTCAGCAGCTCGACTGCCTCCCGACGCATGCGCCGCAGGTCCACCAGCCCCAGGGAGTTGCGCGGTTCACGACCGATGAAGATGTTCTCGTACACGCGCATGTCCAGCACCGGGTTGAACTCCTGGTGGATCATGGCGATTCCCAGGTCCATCGCCTGGCGGGGCGAGCCGATGCGCACCGGGCGGCCGTCTATCAGCACCTGACCGGCGTCGGCTCGCAGGACGCCGATGAGGATCCGCATCAGGGTCGACTTCCCGGCACCGTTCTCCCCCATCAGTGCATGCACCTCGCCGCTGCGCAAGTCGAGGGACACGTCGTCCAGGACCTTGGCCCCCGTGAAGGACTTGGCGATCGAACGCGCCTCCAACACCACCTCGCCCATAGCCGCTCCTTTGCGTAGACGATTCTGTGACAAAAAGCATAGGTCCCACAGTTTGTCCTGTCAATAGGTTCATGTCGGGGGGCTGCTCCGGTGTCCACAGGGGCGGCTCACGACAGGGGGCGAGGCGGTGGCTGTGGACGGCCCACCGTCCAAGTCCCATTCATGTCGCCGGGCGGCGGTAGGTTCGCCCACATGAGTGAACACCCCAGCCGGCCCGACGCCGCACCCGCCGTGACGACCAAGGTCGATGCCGTACCGACCGCCGACGGCGTGCGCCCCACGGGCCCTGGTGACTCCGCCCGTGCCACGGGTCCCGGAGGGTGCGGCAACCGTCGCGGCTCGGGGCGCACAGCGCTGTCGCCGTCGCGGGCCAAGGACTTCATGCAGTGCCCGCTGTTGTTCCGCCTGCGCACCGTGGACCGTATCCCGGAGCCCGGCTCCCTGGCCACCCATAAGGGAACGCTCGTGCACGCGATCCTGGAGCGGCTCTACGACCTGCCGGCCCGCGAGCGCACCCGCGAGGCCGCGCTCGCGATGCTGCCCGGCCAGTGGGAGGCGCACCGGGAGAAGAACCCCGCAGTGATGGCCCTGTTCGCGGACCCCGCCCAGGTCGACCCCTGGCTGAATGAGGCCCGCGAACTGGTCGGTGCCTATTTCCAGCTGGAGAACCCCACGCGGCTGGAGCCGGCCGAGCGGGAGCTGTTCGTGCAGGCGGAGACGCGCGACGGGCTGCTGCTGCGCGGCTTCGTAGACCGCCTGGACGTGGCCCCTAACGGCGCCATGCGCGTGGTCGACTACAAGACCGGCCGGTCCCCGGGCCCGCGCTTCCAGGAGGAGGCGCTGTTCCAGATGCGCTTCTACGCCCTGGTGCTCTGGCGTCTGCGCGGACGGGCCCCATCACGCCTGCAGCTCGTCTACCTGAAGGATGGCCGCACCCTCACCCACGATCCGCGGCTTCCCGAGCTGGAGACCACCGAGACCAAGCTGGCTCGCATCTGGGACGAGGTGGAGGACTGCGCCGCCGCGGGCGAATTCGCCCCGCACCGCTCCCGCCTGTGCGACTGGTGCGCCTACCACGCCCAGTGCCCGGTATTCGGCGGGACCACTCCCGAACTGCCCGCCGACGGCGTCGAACGGCTGCTCACCGCCAGACGCACCCCCGCGGCGTAGGCGCGATCCCGACCGGGCAGTCTCGCAAAGTGATACGGCCTTGGCGCGCAGTCGCCGACCGCGCCTAGCATCTCGGCCACGGCCCCGATTAACAGTCGGCGGCCGCCGTCAACCGCAGTCCCTGAACGGAAGATGAATCTCATGAGCTCCCAGATCGCAGCCCGCAACCTTCGCGCCCGGCGCGGAGCGTGTTGCTGCATGCTCGACCTGGCCAGGGCTCAGTGAGGCAGCACTCGAATACGCATACCCTGCTTCTTCCCCCGGCCCGCCGACGCCGCGGCACGCGCCGGTAGGCACCCCTGGTCAGGCCTCAGCCCCTTTCCCCACAGTCGCGGGAGGGTTACGCCTGTGGCCGACGGCGCATTACGCCGAAGCAGTCGCCCCACCTGCGTCCTTTACCACCAGACCGTCCTCGGCGGTCGGACCAAGGACTTCCAATGATTCTCACCGGACTAATCGTCGGCGGCCTCCTCGGACTCGTCCTCCAACGCGGCCGCTTCTGCATCACCGGCGCCTTCCGAGACCTGTGGGTCTCCGGATCCTGGCGGTGGATGACCGCCTTCCTGCTGGCCATCGCCGTCCAGGCCGTCGGCGTCACCCTGTTAACGGCTACCGGCGCCATCACCCCGGAGGTGCCCACACTGTCGGTCGTGGCGACCGCGGTCGGCTCGCTACTGTTCGGCGTCGGCATTGTGCTGGCCGGGGGCTGCGCCACGGGCACCTATTACCGGGCCGGGGAGGGCCTGGTGGGTTCCTGGTTCGCGCTCATCGCCTACGCCGGGACGGCTGCGGCCTCGAAGACCGGAGTGCTAGCCCCGGTGACCACCTGGGTCAAGGGCCTGTGGACCACGCAGTTGACCACGATTCCCGCCACCTTCGGGCTGCCCGACTGGGTCGGCGTGCTCGCACTGGCGGCAGCAGTCGCCCTCCTGGTGCGGTGGCAGCTGCGGCTTGCCGCGGACCGGCCCGCCGTCCTGCAGCTGGCTCCCCAGCGCACGGGCCTGAACCACCTGCTGTTCGAACGCGCTTGGAACCCGCTGGTGACGGGCGTGCTCGTCGGGCTGGTGGCGGTCATCGCCTGGCCGACTTCGTGGGCCAGCGGCCGCCACGACGGGCTGGGAATCACCACGCCGTCGTCGAACCTGGTCGGGTGGCTGGTGACGGGGGACGGCAGCCGACTCGACTGGGGCGTGCCGCTGGTGCTCGGCATCCTCATCGGCTCCCATCTCAGCGCCCGCGCGTCGGGTGAGTTCCGCGTCCGCGTCCCCTCCGCCACCGTGATTCGCCGTTCGATCGGCGGCGGGCTGCTCATGGGTGTGGGCGCGGCCTGGGCCGGCGGCTGCTCCATCGGCAACGCCCTGGTGCAGACCTCCCTGCTGTCCTGGCAGGGCTGGACGGCGCTCGTCTTCCAGGTGCTGGGCGTGGGCGCCGCCGCGTACGTCACCCTTATCCGCCCCCGTAATCAGCGGCGTGCCGCGCGCGCGGCAGCATCCGCCGCCTCCGAGCGCCTGGGTGAGTCCGAGGCGACAGGCGCGCTCGTGAGCCGCTGACCGCTCACCCCGTCACCCCATCCTCAATTCACTCATCGAAAGGACCCAGTTATGCGCACCGTTTTGGAGACCGAGGGCCTCGTCTGCCCCTTCCCCGTGATGGAGGCTGAGGAGGCGATGGCTGATCTGGAGACCGGCGACGAGCTCGTCATCGCCTTCGACTGCACCCAGGGCACCCAGTCGCTGCCCGCCTGGGCGGCGGACAACGGCTACACCGTCACCGAGTTCACCAAGACCGGTGAGGCCTCCTGGGCCATCACTGTCCGCAAGTAGACGAATGGCGCCCCGCCGCCCGCCCCCGATTGGCAATCCGGGGCGGGCGGCGGGGCGCGCCGTCGGCGGCCTGCCCGGTATGGCGCCGACGACGCCATACGGTTGGGCCATGGAACACAGGCGGCTCGGGCGCACCGGATTGCGCGTATCGGCGGTCGGACTCGGCACCATGACCTGGGGGCGGGACACCGATGAGCTTGAGGCGAAGGACCAGTTGGAGATCTTCCTCGACGCCGGCGGAACCCTGCTGGACACGGCCGCCTCCTACTGCGAGGGCGCCTCGGAGGAGGTGATCGGCGGCCTGCTGGCCGGGGCGGTGGATCGGCGCGACGTGGTGCTGGTTTCCAAGGCGGGTGTGCGCACCTGGCGCACCGGCGCCCGCTCGACGGCGGCCGATGCCTCTCGGGGCACCCTGCTGGACACGCTGGATGACTCGCTGGCGCGCCTGGGCACGGACCACCTGGATCTATGGCTGGTGCAGGTCCCCGATGCGACCACTCCGCTGGAGGAGACCGCCGACGCGCTACGAATCGCCGTCGCCAGCGGCCGCACCCGCTATGTGGGGGTATCGAACCACCCCGCCTGGGCGAGCGTGCACCTGGCGGACCTGCTGCGTGAGGCTGGCGGGCCGGGCCTGGCCGCGGTGGAGGTGGAGCACTCGCTCCTGTCACGCGGCATCGAGCGGGAACTGTTGCCGGCGGCGACGGGACTCGGCTTCGGCGTGATCGGCTACGCCCCGCTCGGGCGCGGAGTACTCACTGGCAAGTACCGGGCCACCACTCCCCCGGATTCGCGCGGCGCCTCCCCGCACCTGCGCGCCTACGTGGCGCCCTACCTGGGCGAGCGGTTCCAGGGCATTGTGGAGGCCGTGGCCACGGCAGCCGTTGGCCTGGACCGCAAGCCCGTAGAGGTGGCCCTGGCGTGGGCTCGGGACGCCGCCGGGATGGCCTCAACCATCGTGGGGGCACGCACCCCCGGGCAGTTGCGCGGAGCCCTGGCCGCCGAGGACCTGGACCTGCCGGCGCAGATCCGCCATGCCCTGGATGAGGTGACCGCCCCGGAGGTCGGCTACCCCGAGCGCTTCTGACCGGGGCGCTCAGGCCTCGTAGTCGTCGTCGACCTCCCGGTCGTCGTAGTCGTCGTAGTCGTCCGCGTCCATGTCCTCATCGTCTACGTCATCATCGTCGTAGTCGTCCGCGTCCTCATCGTCCTCCGCCTCATCGTCATCCTCGTCGGAGTCGAAGGTGTCGAAGGGGAGCTCGATGCCGTAGGCGGTGAACAGGGCGTCGTCGTATGTGAAGAAGGCGTCCTGGAGGGCGTCCTCCGCCGCAACCACGGCCGGGGATGCCTCGTCACCCGTTGCGGCGGCGTCCAGGTGCGCCTCGAAGGCGGCGATGAGTCGGTTGAGCGCGGACCGCGGGTCGTTCGTCATGTGGGCAAGGATACCGGCTCAACCGTGGGGCGCGTCTACCGGCGAGGCCACGATCCAGTTCAGCCCCCGGCGTTGAAGCAGCGGGGCGATCTCCGGGTCGCGGCCGCGGTAGGCGCGGTAGGAGACGAGCGGGTCGCGGGAGTCCCCACGGGAGAGGAACTCACGGCGGAAGCGCTCCCCGGCCCGGCGATTCAGGCCCAGGTCGCCGCCGCGGCCGCCCTCGCCGTCGGTGCGGAACCATTCGGTGGTGTCGGCGTCCATAACCTCGCTCCAGATGTAGGCGTAGTAGGCGGCCGCATAGCCGCCGCCGAAGACATGGGCGAAGTAGGTGGTGCGGTAGCGGGGCGGGACCAGGGCATCGTCAATGCCGGCGTCGGCCAGGGCGGCATGCTCGAAGGCCTCGACCGCGGTCACGTCGTCGGGCACCTCCTGCGGCTCCAGGGTGTGCCACGCCTGGTCGAGCAGGGCCGCCCCCAAGTACTCGGTGGTGGCGTAGCCCTGGCCGAAGGCGCCCTGGCTGCGCAGCTGCTCGGCGAGGGACTGCGGCAGGGGCGCGCCGGTGTCCACGTGGCGGGCGTAGGAGGCGATGACCTGCGGGTGCAGTGCCCACTTCTCGTTGACCTGGGAGGGGAACTCGACGACGTCGCGGGGCACGTTGGTGCCCGACGCGCTGGGCCAGCGGGTATCGGCGAACAGGCCGTGCAGGGCGTGGCCGAACTCGTGGAAGGCGGTGATCACGTTGTCCCAGCTCATCAGCGTGGGCCCGGTTTCGGGCTTGGTCAGGTTCAGGCAGTTGATGACCACCGGCCTGCGCCCGGTCAGGTGGCTCTGCTCCACCAGGGAGTCCATCCAGGCGCCGCCGTGCTTGCCCTCGCGGGCGTAGTAGTCGCCGACGAACAGTCCCAGCAGGGGTGCATCGTCACCCTCGCCATCGCGCACCTCCCAGACGCGCACATCCGGGGCGTACATGTGGGCGGCCAGGTCGGGACGCTCGTGGAAGCTGATGCCGTACAGGCGGCTCGCAGCGTAGAAGACGCCCCGTTCGACGACGTTGTCCAGCTCCAGGTAGGGGGCGAGGGTGGCGTCGTCGACGCCGAAGCGTTCCTTGCGCTCGGCCTCCTCGTAGCGGGGCCAGTCGGCGGGGCCGAAGCTCTCCCCGGGTCGGGTGGCCGGGTCGGCGGCCATGCGGGCGGCGTAGGTTTCCGCGTCGCGGCGGGCGTTGGCCATGGCCGGGGGCACCAGGCGGGCGAGCAGCTCGTTGACGGCCTGGCTGGTGCGGGCGGCCGACTCGGCGGCGACGACCGCGGCGTGGTGGGGGTAGCCGAGCAGGCGGGCGCGCTCGGCCCGCAGCCCGGCCTCCTCCAGCACGAGGGCCCGAGTGTCATGTTCGCCGGACAGTGCACGGCCCAGTGACCGGTTCAGCAGGGCGACGCGCTCGGCGTGGGCGGCGGTGGTGGCCAGCGCGGGAGTGGCGGTGAAGTTGGCGACGCCGGCGGCGTGCATGGCCTTGGTGGTGAGCGTGGCGAAGCGGGTGGACAGGGCCGTCAGGCGGGCGTTGATGGCGCGCAGCCGGTCCGCGTTCGGGCCGGTCAGGGCGACGCCGTCGCGTTCGAACTCCTCTACGGCCAGGCGGATGTAGCGGGCGGTCTCGGCGTCGATCGCCTGACCGTCGGCGTCCACCGGGGTCCGGGCGGGCGTGGCCTGGGCGGCGGCACGCACCTGTTCGTCGAGGGTCTTGAAGCGCCGGTAGATGCGCGCATCCAGGCTGTAGGCGTCTTCGTGGGCGGCCAGGTCGGGGGCGAGGGCCTCCTCCAGCGCGTCCAGCTCGGGGCTGTCGGTAGCCGAGGTCAGCGCGTACAGCACGGTCAGGGCGCGGGACAGCAGTTCGCCGCTGCGTTCGACGGCGGCGACCGTGTTCTCCACGGTCGGCGCGGCGGGGTTGGTGGCAATCGCCTCCCACTGGGCACGCTGAGCCGCCATACCGGCCCGTACCGCCGGCTCGATGTCCGCCGGCGAGACGGCGCCGAAATCGGGCAGTTCCAGGTCGAGTTCCCAGGGGCGGGCGAAGGGGTTGGTTTCGGGGAGTGCGTCCGCCACAGCGGGATCGGCCTGAGTCATGGGAGTCATCCTGCCACGCGCTCCGGCCCATCCCAGGGAGCACCGGACGACGGCGGCTGCGTCCCGGGGCTCTTAGAGGCCGAGCACGCCGGGAACGTCCGGCGGGAAGAAGCCGGGCCCCTTGAGGACCTTGCCGTCCTCCCGGTAGATGGGCCGACCATCCGCCCCGAGCTTGGACATGTTGGAGCGTTGCACCTCGGCCAGTACCGCGGCCAGGTCGATGCCGGTCTCCAGCGCCATGCCGTAGATGACGTAGACCAAATCGGCCAGGGCGTCGGCGGCCTCCACCGTGTCGCGGGTACCGTCGTCGGCCGCAACGGCCCGCCTATAGGCGGCCTCGACCTCGCCGCGGGCCGCCTGCCCGTAGACGGCGCCGGTCAGCTCGGCGAACTCCTCGGCGATCAGGCTCATGCGCATGTGCAGGCTCTCACGGTCCAGGCTGGGCCCGTCGGTCTGGATCGGCAGGCCGTAGGTGGAGTGGAAGCGGCGCACCAGCGCCTCGGGGTCGTCGCCCTCGCGCTCACCGACCGGGTCGGCGGCCACCAGTGGGGTGGCGGCGCCGTGCGTGTGCGAGGAGCCGGCCACCTGCCCGCCGACCGTGACGGGACCGTCCCAGGGAGCGGCGGGGCGGCGGGGATCATCGGGCAGGAGCGTGCCCACCCAGCCGTCGTGCAGGACGCCGTCGTTGGCGAGGAAGGAGCGCACCCGCCCCTCGCGGCGGAAGCCCAGTCCCCAGGCGACCCGCCAGGACGCCCAGTTGGGCACGCCGTCGTGAATGTCGCAGCGCCACCGCAGAACAGCGGCATGCACCTGACCCTCCGGGTCGAAGGCGACGTCGATGAGACCTCGCGCAGCCCGGGAGACCGTGCCCCGACCACGGGCCTCGGGGGCCAGCCAGTAACCGATCTCCCAGGCGCCGTCGGCCTGACCGGAAATGCCCATCATGCCGACCAGAGTGGCGGTGCCGTCGGCGCCGACCTCGCGCACGGCCCAATTCAGGTCGTTGCCGGCCTCCCAGCCGGCACTCACGGTGCGGTCGATGAAGTCCTGCGCGTGCGCGCGGGTGTAACCGCGCGGCACGGTGGTCCACTCCTGGATGTCGGGATCCTGGCATACCTCCGCGATGCGGTCGATGTCTGCCTCCGCCGGGGCGGACAGCAGGAGCTCGGGCAGGTTGGCGCCGTCACGGGTCTCGGCGGGAACGCGGATCTCGAAGGGCTGCATGACTCAACCCTACCGGCGCAGCGCCGGCCGGCTCAGGCGAGCAGGACTACGCGCGCCAGCCAGGAGACGACCGTCAGCCCCGTTCCAGGACGCGGGCGGAGGTGAAGCGCGTGATCGGCCAAGACGACTTAGGGCCGCGACCTGATGGCCGCGGCCCCTACTGCGGGTGTCCGAGGGGGGACTTGAACCCCCACGCCCTTTTAATCAGGCACTAGCACCTCAAGCTAGCGCGTCTACCTATTCCGCCACTCGGACTCGTCGCCAGCACCGCCGGGCACAGCCCGGCACCGCTGACGCAGGAAAGTTAACACGTTCCGGGCCAGGCCGGGCAAATCCACCCCGGGTGCCATACGTCACAGCGCTCCCGGCGGCGCGTACAGCCCTCATAGCGGGGCGACGGCGATCCTGGTGCCCAGTGACACCGACTCCCCAGGACCGAGGCGCACGGCATTGCCCCCGACGACGGCGCTCTCCACGCACAGCATGGAGGCGAACTCGTCATCGTCCAGGTCCGTCATCGAGGCGGCGCCCGCGCTCCAGGGATTCCACACCACGGTGTTCCGGGCACGCACGCCGGTGACGGTGATGCGGCGCCCGTAGGCCGGATCGGTGACGGTGACCGGCGCGCCGGAGTCGAATACGCGGTCCGTCGGCGCGGTGATGCGCAGCGGGCCGTGCTGTATCCGCCCGCTCATGCCGGTCACCTTGTCCAGGTAGGCGGCGCCGTCCAGGCCCGTGACCTCCACGGCCGTCACATCGCCGACCGCCAGATAGCTGTGCAGGGCGACCTCCACCGGCTCATCCGCATATGCGTCCGCGGCACCGGTACGGCGCAGTGAGACAGTCAGTGACAGCTCCTCCCCCACACCCACCGAGTACAAGGCGGCGATGCCGTCGCGCTCGAGTGCGAGCAGAGCCTGCACGCCCCCGTCCGCGCGCGACTCCACGCTACGCAGCTGCCAGGTGGAGATGCGGCCCCAACCGTGTGCGGGGCGCCGCGCACCACTCACACCCGCGCCGAACCAGGGCAGGCACAGCGGCACGCCACCGCGGATCGCGGCGGCCCCGTCGAAGACCGCCCGGCGCGAGGTGAAGATGACGGGCCGGCCACCGCGAGGCGTCCACGCGGTCAGGTGCGCCCCGTGCAGGTAGATCTCGGCGCTGCCCGCAGGCGCGTCAATGAGTAGTCTCGGCTGGCCGCCCCGGCCCGGGGTGACGGCCGCGGTTCGCGGCAGGCGGGGGCGTGTGGTGTCTGCGTTCATGTGTTCCACGCTAGTAGGCTGAACCACGTCCGTGAGTGAGAGCGAGCAAGAGAAGACATGCAAGTCACTGCCGGAGCCGGCCCTCGTAGCCGTCCGCTCCCACCCGCATACGCACCATCCGTCGTCCTGCTGGACCTGGACGGCACCCTCGTAGACTCCGCACCCGCTATCCTCGCGGCGCTTGCGGCCGCGTTCAGCGAGCTCGGGCTGCCGGCACAAGCGCCCACCGAGCTGATGCGCTTCGTGGGCCCCCCACTGGTTGACGGGTTCCGGCTGTACGCGGGCCTGACCGGCGCGGCCAACGCCGAGGCGGTGGCCACCTACCGGCGCCACTACCGCAGGACCATGCTCGACTCTCCCCTCTACGACGGCGTGGCGGAGCTGGTGCGCGCCCTGCACGCCCGCGGGGTGCCGCTGGCACTGGCGACCTCCAAGCACGAGGGCTACGCGCGCGAGATTCTGGCGCACGCCGACCTGCTCGACTACTTCACCGTGGTCAGCGGTGCCCGTGCCGGGGACGTCGGAGGCAGGAAGGCGCAGGTCATCGACTCGGCGCTCCGGCGCCTCGGCGCGGCCGGCGCCGACCTGAGCCGGCCGATCCACGTCGGCGACCTCCACCATGACGTCGAGGGGGCTGCGGAAATGGGCATTGACTGCGTTGGGGTGCTTTGGGGCTACGGCGATCAGGAGGCGCTGCGGGGTGCCGTCGCCCAAGCCGCCACCCCGGCTGAGCTGGGCGTACTACTCGGAGTGGAGGACTGATATGGCAGACATGACCGCTTCACCAGAGGACGGGGGCAGGACCCCGACGCCGGGCACGGAACCGGGCCCGGAGGCGGACGGGCACAGCCCCGAGCAGTCCCGGGGAGGGCGCCTGGAGCCTGCGGGGCGGGAGGGGACGGCGTCGGACTCGGCGCTGCGGCACTTCACCTCCCGTCTGCGTGAGGGGCGCGACGTGCTGGGCCGCACGATCGATCGGGCTGAGCGCGCCCGACTCGATGCCCGTGAGCAGCAGCTGCGCTACGAGGACACTCACACGGCAGCCCCTCAGAACGCGGAGAGCCGTGACGCCGCCTCCGCACCCCGTGCGGTGCTCAGTTCCCTGCCCTCGTGGCTGGTGCGGGGAGGCCTGTCGGCCTGGCTGCTGCTGGGTCTGATCATCGTCATCGGCCTGGTCTTCTTCGCCACCTCACGAGTGATTCCGGTGTTCGTCGGGGTGTTCATGGCCCTGGTGCTCACCTCGATCCTGCAGCCGCTGGTGAACCTGTTCGCCCGGGTCATGCCACGGTACCCGGCGACCTTCCTCGCGCTGCTCACCGCCCTCGCCTTCGTGGTGGGACTGGTGACCTATGTGGTCACCTCGGTCACGAATCAGTGGAACACCCTGGCCTCACAGTTCTCCGACGGCGTCGACACGATCGTGGACTTCATCGTCAACGGCCCGCTGCCGCTGGATCTGACTCAGCAGGAGCTCATGGGGCAGCTACAGCGGCTGCTCGAGCAGGGACAGCACTACTTGATGAACAACGCACCTACTCTGGCAACCGAGGTGCTGTCCAACGCGGGCACGGTGGTGAACATCTTCGCCGTGCTGGCCCTGGCGGTGTTCTCAACCATATTCTTCCTGGCCTCCGGTGGACGCATGTGGCGGTGGTTCCTGAACGAGCTGCCGGCCGGCATGCGCGAGGACGTCCACCACGCCGCCGGCGCCGGCTGGTACACCTTCGCGGGTTATGCCCGCGGCACCGTGATCGTGGCGCTGACCGACGGGATCATGTGCGGGGTCTTCCTCCAGATCGTGAGCGTGCCCCTGGCCGCACCCTTGGCGGTGCTGGTCTTCATCGGCGCCTTCATCCCGATCATCGGCGCACCGACGGCGATGATCATCGCCATGGTGGTGGCGCTGGCCTCGAAGGGATTCATCACCATGATCGTCGTGGGCCTGGGCGTGGCCGGCATCGGCCAGATCGAGGGGCATATCTTGCAGCCGCTGATCATGGGGCGGCAGGTGTCGCTGCACCCGGTGGTGGTCATCATCGCCGTCGCGGTGGGCACCTACTCGGCGGGCCTGCTCGGCGCGATTGTGGCCGTTCCGCTGGTGAGCGTGGCCTGGTCCGTGTACTCCGAGCTGCACACCAAGGACGCCCCTGTTGTAGGTGAGCTTCCTTCCTATTCCGGTGACAAGGGCTAGAGGGGTACGAACCGTTCAGCACCAGTCGCGGCTGCCCGGTGAAGTGACGTCTGGCAGCGCCTCCAGGCGCTCGGCCACCAGCGCGGTCACGCCGTCGCCGGATTCGACCATTCCCCGCACCACGAGCGCCGCCGCCCGGCGTCCGACCTCGAGGTGGCGCCGCCACATGCCGACGGGGCAGATCACGTTGAGCAGACCGGTCTCGTCCTCAAGGTTGAGGAAGATCGTGCCGGCCGCGGTACTCGGGCGCTGCCGGTGGGTGACGAGCCCGGCAACCCGCACCCGACGCTCCGGCTCATGGCCCAGGACCTCGGCCACGGTGAGTACACCGGCGGCGGTGAGCCGCTCGCGTTGAAAGGCGATGGGTGAGCTCTGAGTGGAGACCCCGGTCAGTCGCAGGTCGGCGTCCTGGCGCTCCCGGTCGGTCATGGCGGGCAGCTGTGGGGCGTGGGCGCCGACGGCGGTGCCGGGAAGCGGCGGCTGGTACCAGGCGGGCCGACCGTGAGCACTACGGCCGGGGCGGTGAGGCCGCCCGTACTCCTGCGCCAGGGCGCCTGCGGCCCAAAGGGCCTCACGGCGGTCGACGCCGAGTGAGGCCAGGGCCCCGGACGCGGCGAGTGCTTCAAGACGAGACCGGCTCAGGCGTACGCGGCGGGCGAGGTCGGCGATGTCGCGGTAGGGGCCGTGGGCGCTGCGTTCGGCGACTATGGCTGCAGCGGCCTCGCCCAGTCCCCTGATGGGAGCCAGCCCCAGGCGGACGGCGAGCTCGGGGTGTACGTCCAGGGGGCTGAGCGCATTGGGGCTTGGGCGCATGTCGGCGGGCACGGCGTCGTCCCGGGGCTCAACATGGGCCTGCTCCCGGGAGAAGTTGACGTCTGCGGGCAGCACGCGCACTCCGTGGCGGCGCGCATCGGCTACCAGGGTCTGCGGGGACCAGAAGCCCATGGGCTGGGCCGCGAGGATGCCGGCGTAGAAGTCCTCGGGTTTGCGGGCCTTGAGCCAGGCGGAGGCGTACACCAGGTAGGCGAAGGAGAAGGCGTGTGACTCGGGGAAGCCGAAGTCGGCGAAGGCGCGGAGCTTGTCAAAGATGGTCTCTGCGGTCGGGGCGTCAATACCCCGCTCCTCCATTCCCTGCACCAGCCGCTCATGCAGTGCCTCCATGCGCTCGACGGAGCGCTTGGCACCCATCGCCTGCCGTAGGGCGTCGGCCTCGGCCGGGGTGAAGCCGGCCGCATCGACGGCGATCTGCATGAGCTGTTCCTGAAACAGCGGGATTCCCAGGGTCTTGGACAGGGCGGGCTTGAGGGAGTCGTGCAAGTAGGTGACCTCCTCACGGCCCAGACGACGCCGGATGTAGGGATTGACGGCGTCTCCCTGGATGGGGCCGGGACGGATGAGGGCGACCTCTACGACGATGTCGTAGAACTTGCGCGGACGCAGCCGGGGCAGGGTGGCCATCTGGGCGCGGGACTCGACCTGGAAGACGCCGACGGTGTCGGCGGCACTGAGCAGCCGGTAGACGGCCGGGTCCTCCTCGGGCAGGGTGTGCAGGTCCCAGGGGCGGCCCGTCTGCGCGGGGCGCAGGACTCCACCGGGGGCGAGGTCGGGCACGGTCTCACCGCGCTCGGCAAGACTGGTGAAGGCCAGGCGCAGCGCGGTCAGTTCTCCCAGTCCCAGCAGGTCGAACTTGACCAGGCCCGCGGCGGCACAGTCGTCCTTGTCCCACTGTAGGACGGTGCGTCCCTCCATGGCGGACCAGCGCACGGGGCACACCTCGGTGACGGGGCGGTCGGCGAGCACCATGCCGCCGGAGTGGATGCCCAGGTGCCGGGGTAGGCGCAGCAGGTGCTCGGCGACGTCGAGGACCTGCTCGGGAGGCCCGTCCGTGGCGGTGTCCTCGGCGCGGACGCTTCTCCAGTGGTAGGACATCCGGGCCGCCCAGGCATCTTGCAGCCCGGCGGGGTGGCCGAGTGCCCGGGCGGCATCACGGACCGCGGAGCGGGGCCGGTAGGAGATGACGTTGGCAACCTGGGCGGCGTAGTCGCGCCCGTAGTGGGCGTAGACGTGCTGGATCACCTCCTCGCGGCGGCAGGCCTCGATGTCGAGGTCGATGTCCGGGTAGCCGGTCCGGCCCGGGGAGAGGAAGCGTTCGAAGAGCATGCGGTGACGGACGGCGTCCACCGCTGTGATGCCCAGGGCGTAGCAGACGGCGGAGTTGGCGGCGCTGCCCCGCCCCTGGCAGAGGATGCCGGCACTTTCACAGAAGTCGACGATGGCGCGGACGATGAGGAAGTATCCGGGAAAGCCCATTGACTCGATTACATCCAGCTCGTGCGCGAGGACCCTCCAGGCCTCGGGATCCTCCGCCTCGGTTCCGTAGCGCCTCAGGGCGCCGCGACGGGTGAGTTCGCGCAGCCAGGTGGCGGGCGTGTGGCCCTCAGGGACTTCCGGGTCGGGCAGGCCCGGGGCTACGAGGGCGAGGTCGAAGGCGAGGTCCTGGGCGATCTCGGCGGCGGCGTCGACGGCGTCGGGGGCCCGGCGATGCAGGCGGGCCATGTCCTGCGGGCCGCGCAGCCAGCGTCCAAGCGCGGGGAGGTGCCCGCGGGCGCCCTCAAGATCGGTGCGCAAACGCGTGGCGGTCAGGACATCTGCGAGGCGGGAGTCGCCCGGACGAGCGCAGCGCACGGCACCGGTGGCGACGAGCGGGAGCCGATACTGTTCGGCCAGCCCGGTCAGGACGGTAGTGAGTGCGGCGTCGGTGGGGCCCGCGTTAAGTGAGATCTCGACGGCTATCGCATCGTGGCCGAAGTGGTCGACAAGGCGTCCGAGGGCGGCGTCGGCAGCCTTGATGTCCCAGGCGTCTGGGCGCCGTTGGTCACCGAGGGCACGACGGAGGGGCCCGTTAGCGGTGCCGGTTAGTACCAGGCAGGTGGAGGCGCCGGTTCCCGCGCCCGCATCCGTATCCGCCCGTAGGGCGACGGCGAGCTCGGGCAGCCGGTGGGCCGGATCCGCCCTTTTGCCGGCAGCCAGGTTATGGCGGGAGATGGCGGCGCACAGGCGGTGGTAGCCCAGCGGCCCCCGGGCGAGAATCGGCAGGTGGGCGCCGTCGTCCAGGGTGAGCTCGGCACCATGGACTGTGGCGAGTCCATGAGCGCGACCCGCCTGAGCGTGCCGGACGATTCCGGGCATGCCGTCATGATCGGTCAGGGCTATCGCCTCAAGGCCGAGCTCGGCGGCGGCGACGACGAGGTCCTCGGGCTCGTTGGCGCCGTCGAGGAAGGAGTAGGCGGAGTGGGCGTGGAGCTCGGCGTAGTGGTGAATGCCGGTGTCGCGACTCATGGAAGTGGTCCTCAACGCTGCTACGGGGAGGGCGGTTCAGAAAGGGCGGGCCTCAGAAGGGCGGAATCTCGTCCAGCAGCGGGGCCAGGCCGAGGTCGTGCAGGGCATCCGGATAAGGAACGGCCTCGAAGGCGCCGACTACCTGCCCGGGGCGGGGCCCACGGCTGGTTACCTGTGGAGGCCGACCGGGGCGGCCGGGACTGTCGGGGCGGCCGGGAGCGGTGGCGAGCTTCAGTCCGTGGCGAAGGCGGCTCACGACCGCGTCATCGACGGCCTGAGCGAGGCCCTCGGGCACGCGCTGCGCGGGCACGGCAAGCTGACGCGGCCCGAGCCGGTGAGCCATGAGGGTAATGGTTCCGTCCGCGTCACGCCGGTACCGGTGGCCGGTCGGAGTAGTCCACACCAAGGCATCCCCGTCTTGACGCGACAGGGTCCAGCCGGGTGTGTGCTTGAGACGGTGGTGGGCCTGGCACAGGACCGTTAGGTTGTTCAGGCTCGTGGTCCCGCCGTCGGCCCAGGCACGCACATGATCAATGTCGCAGCGGGAGGCCGGGACCGTGCAACCGGGGAACGTGCAGGATGTGTCCCTTGCCTGCACTAGGTCACGGAGGGCGGCCGGGGGCCGGTAGTGGGCGCGGCCCACATCCAGTACCGCCCCGGACAGCGGATCGGTGACCAGCCTGCGCCAGCTCCCTCCCAGTGCAAGAGCCCTGGCTGTGATGGCGGGGACCGCCACGCGGCCGGCACCGATCACAACCTCCGCCGCCCCAGCAGCCCCGGCACTGGCTCGCACACCACTCCCGCCGCCGGTTCCGGGCAGACTGCTCCCGCCGCCGGTTCCGGGCGTAGTCGCCCCACTTCCTACAGGCGCTGCTCCTCCCCCGGGCGAGGTGGGCAGACTCCTCCCATCACAGGCGGGCAGGCCTTCGCTGCCGTCTTCGGGTAGGAGCTGGTTCAACGGCACGGTGACGTCAACGTTGACAGTGATTCCAGGGGGCGGGAACACGGGAGTGATGCCGGATGGCGTCCACCATGGTCGAGACGGCTCCACCAAACCGCTTAGAGCTCCCAGCAGGCCCGCCAACGGCACCCCGTCCGGCAGCAGATCAGCAGCCCCCATCCCAGTGGTGGAGGTGCGGACGTCGCCGGCGCTCGCAGTCCGACAGGCCAGGTTCTGGCTGCCCTGCAAGGTGCGCAGGGTCATGCCGGTGATGGCATCGGCCCGCAGCTGCGACAGGGACCGGCTGTCGCCGGCGGCTCGTGCGCTGGCGGCGATCGCGTCCAGGGTGGCGTCCAGTAGTAGCGCGTCCAGGCTTGGCAGTAGCAGACGCATCTCGTGGGTCCCCTCACCGGCCGGACGGGGCCGGGTCACCCGCCGCCCCGCCACATCCCGCCTACGGCGACTGCTAGCACCGTTGGGGTCGAGGGCGGCCAGGGCCCGATCAATATCCCGCCCCAGCTGCGAGCAGGTGCGGCGTGGAGCACGGGCCAGCACCCGTTCCTGCACCGCTGCCGCCGTGTCGGGGTTGACGTCCTGCAGGCGGCGGATGATCAAGGCAGTCTTGGAGGTGTCCAGTAGACCGGCCCGGTGCAAGGCCTCCGTGGCTGCGAACTCGGGTTGTAGCAATGCCTGGCCACGGTCCAGGAGTAGGTCCGCACTGCTGCGAGTAGTGCCGAGTCGGGCGGCGATTTCCCCGCTGGCGGTGAACCTCCGCTCATCCTCGGTAATGAACTGCTCAAGCCGGCCACCCGGCCCCCAGGGCGGAGTGCCGCGGTTCATCTCCGCTGTCCGGGTCAGGCAGGCGGCAGCCACGCCCTCCGCCCAGGCCGCCCAGGCACCCAGCCGGTGGCAGGCCCCCACCAGTTCGCTGAGCACCTGGCCACCCAAACAGGCCAGCACATCAGCCCCTGCACCCTGTCCCCAGTCCACCCCCAGCCGCCCGGCCGCCTCGGCCAGCGTCCGCTCGGCCGGGCTGGTGACCGCTGCCAACACAGCGTCGGTATCGGGGATACTCAAAACCTCATTGGCGTCCACCGCGCCATCGGTGTCATCAGTGGTGACGTCCGGGTGGGCAGGCACCAGCAGCACCGACAACAGGCCCTCAATCAGATCTGCCAGGTCAGCGCCCGCCGGCACCCCCGACAGACGACCGACCAGGTCCTCAACCTCACCATCCATCCGGGATCCTGTCGCATGGCGAGGTTGAGGGCTTGCCAGGGGCCCGGCCGTCAGCTTCGCGGCAGCAGGCGACGGCACCCGACCCGCCCGGGCACGCCGGGCGGGCTGGCTCTCAACACCCCTACCTTCGAACATATGTACACAGTAGCGCGAGGGTCCGACATGAATTCGCCCCTCACAGCCCTAAACGCACCCGTACCAGTGAGACGTGCATCACGTTTTTCGCGCATCTCTCAGCACCCAGCAAGCCGCTTCAACCGGCCCCGCACCGGTTCGGCCCGCCACGGCGCACGCTCGCGCCGCCGACGTGCCAACGGGGGCAGCTAGCACGGCACAGATCCCACAGCCGACGGCGAACGCGATGAGTGACACCGCCCCGCCCCACTCGCTGGGCGCGAGCATCTCCCAAACGCTCCACACCACCGGGACGACGATGGCGACCACGACACCGGCGGCCGCAAGTCCCAGTGGTCCCCGGGCGAGGAGAATCCCGACGACGACTAGCACCCCGGTCCCGGCTGCGATTGCCAGGGCTCGCCGCCCCGGCGCCCCCTGCCGAAGAGTCGCCGCGCCAGCACCGTCGGCGTCGGCGGAGACCGTCTCCACCCGTCCGACACCAATGCCGAAGCGCAGGGCCAACCCCTCGGGAAGAAGCAGTTGGACGCGCACAGTGAGCGTCAGGGCGGCGGGCAGCGAGGCGGCGATGGCCTGAAACTCATCACCTACGGTGGCGATGGGCGATTGCGGCAGCGCCAGCCCCGCGGCCGCCCGCGTGAGCGCATCGGCGAAGGTGGCCTGCACGGCGTGCCGGTCGGTCAGACGCCGGGAACCGACGATGTCGGCGATGATGGCGTAGTAGACATCCACGCCTCCACGTGTATCGCTTGTATTTCCCCCAATACAAGGATCTCCTCGGGAGGGCGCTCTGGCCCGCATATCCCGGTGTGCGCCGGCTCGCGCGTCGCGTCCCGACGCCCTCACCGGCCCTCACTCCCCCGGCAGCACGCCCCCGAATTCCAGGTAGCACTTGCCACACAGGGACTCGTAGGTGACGTCGACGCCGTCGATGGCCACCTGATCGCCGTCGAAAACGAACTCCTCCCCCACCTTGCGGGCATTGAAGATGGCCTTGCGCCCGCAGCGGCAGATCGTCTTGAGCTCCTCCAGGGAGTGGGCGACCTCCAGCAGGCGGCGCGATCCGGGGAAGCTCATGGTGCGGAAGTCGGTGCGAATCCCATAGGCCAGTACGGGCACATCGTCGATGAGCACGATCTCCATGAGCTGGTCGACTTGCGCAGGGGTGAGGAACTGCGCCTCGTCGACCAGTACGCAGTCGACCATCTCACGCGGGCCGGCCTGCGGGTCGGCCGCGCGCTCCCCCAGGGCGGCCCGGCGTACAAGGGCACGCACGTCGTCGGTCGCGGTGACGAGCAGATCGACTCGACGGGTCATGCCCAGGCGGGAGACCACGGTGTCGTCACCCTTGGTATCAATGGCAGCCTTGACGAGGAGCACCCGCTGCCCGCGCTCCTCATAGTTGTAGGCGGTCTGGAGCAGTCCCGTGGTCTTACCCGAGTTCATGGCGCCGTAGCGGAAGTAGAGCTTGGCCATGAGTGTCCTGATTCCTCTCCCGGAGCGGGGCGCTCCCCTTCTCCGCAGCTTCCGGCGCCCGCCCGGCAGGTCCGGGGCCACGCCACCCGATGCTACCGGCCACCACACATCCGCCCCTACGCACACGCAAGCCACAGCCCAGACCCAGGATGCGTTTGTATGCTCTTGCTTTATGCAACAAACCATGGCCGTCCCGCAGCGGGATCCACGCCCGCGCCTGGCCCTGACGGCGGCTGCGGCGGCCGCCGTGTTCGTCTGGCTCGCAGTGACCACCGAGTCGGGCCGGTCCCTTGCCGCCCACGACCCCGCGGTCACGGCGTGGGCGGTGAGTCTGCGCCACGAGCTCATCACGGCAGTGGCCTGGATGTTCACGCACTTGGGCGGAACACTCGGGCTGACGGCGCTTACGGTGCTCACCTGCACCCTGCTCCTTCTGCGCGGCCTGCGTCGGCACGCCCTGGTGCTGGCCGGGGCGATGATCGGCTCCTCGCTGCTCACCGTGCTGCTGAAGATCATCTTCGCCCGATCCCGGCCATCAACCTCCCTGCTGCTGGGGCAGCCCGCATCCTCATGGTCCTTCCCGTCCGGGCACTCCTTCAACACCGGAGTCTTCATGGGGGTACTGGCCGGCTTCGTACTGTTCTCCACGACGGCGCCGGCACGCAAGGCGCTGGCAGCCACGGCGGCCAGCGTGGTCATTGTGCTGGTGGGCCTGTCACGCGTGTACCTCGCCTATCACTGGCTCACCGACGTGCTCGCAGGCTGGAGTATCGCCCTGGTCTGGCTGTGCGCAGTCGGCGTCACGGCCCTGACAGTCCATCGTCATTCTCGCCCCCTCCCGGCGCATAGCGGCCCACCCGAGCCCGGGAGGGCGCACCCGGATCAATCAGGAGTAGACGCCGTCGACCCACCACCGTCCCGAGCGGGCGAGTAACAGGGGCGGACCGACGTCGACGACGACCTGCAGATACGCCCGGCGCGAGGCGCCTCCGGGACGCCACCAGTGCTCGTCGACGGGCCAGGGTCCGGCCCAGGACAGGACCCGCACCCGCGTCGGCCGACTCCCCGAATCGCCGTCCCAGCCCGTACCCCACCGCGACGCCGCATGCCCCTCACCGGAGTATTCCACGGCCATGTCCGCAGGGGCGGCGGTCAGCTGGCCCTGCAGGTCGACCCCGACGTCCCGCCCATCCGCGTCAAGGAGGCGCGCGGGCAGCGGCTCAGGAGGGACGAGGGCGGGCGATGGCGTCGGCAGCGCACCATCCCAGGGGGCCGCGCTCGGAGCCTGCGCAGCACTCTCCCCCCAGTTGACAAGCGCGATTCGAGACCGCGGGTCGCGCCCGGGGAGCAGGTGAGGGACGCGGATACCACCCGCGCCGAGGAGGGACTCAACCCGCCCGGCGGCGCGATGCGCCCGCCGTTCCGCCTGCTCCCCGGGAGCACTCCACAGGCCGGCCTGAGCGGACCCCGCCGGCGTAAGGCCCAGGGCGACCAGGCGCAGATGAGTCAGGGGCGCGGCGGGAGGCCGTCCAGCCCGGCCTGCCAGCCACCCCTCCAGCTGCCAGCGCACGCGGTCGGTGAGCTCAGCAGGTGAGAGAGCAGTACCGAGCAGCCAGGAACGGCCCAGTTCCGCCCCGTTCTCGCATCGCGCCTCCACGCGGAGCTGTGCGGCAGACAGTCCCAGGGAGATGAGGCGCGCGGATAACTGCTCGGCCAGAGAACGCGCCGCCCACGCCGCGGTATCCGCACGCTCAACGGGCGGGTCCAGCAGGGTCTGCGCGGCGACGTCGGCGGCCGGGCGGACGACCCGCGGCAGGGTCTCCCAGCTTCCCGAGGCGAGACGGTGCAGGCGCTCCCCCTCGGGCCCGAAGCGGGCAGCGATATCGCGGCGGGGCAGCGCCGCCAGGTCACCCAGATGGCGCAGTCCGAGGCGGTCGAAGTCCTCCAGGAGGGGGCGCGCCCTCTGACGTCCCCGCTCAGTGGTAAGGGCGTGCAGCAGGTTCTCCAGCGGCCAGGGGGAGAGGAATTCGGGCGTGGTTCCGGGCGGGACGACGACGCCCCGGCGGGCGGCGAGGATGGCGCCGAGGAGGGAGTCGGCGATGCCGACCTGGCACTCGACCCCCGGGCCGGCGGCCACCGCCTCGACCAGTGCGGCGGCCAGCGGGTCCTCTCCTCCCGCCCACCGGGCAGGGCCGTGGGCGGTGGACAGCGCCAGCCCGGGGCGGGCGACGAGCGGGTCGGCAAGAAGCTCGGAGAGGGCCTCCATGACGGTTTCATACGCCCGCGCCTCACGATCGGGCTGCGGAGGCAGGACGATGAGCCCCGGGCACAGCGACCGGGCAACACGCAGTCGCATGCCACGGGCAACACCAACCGCTCGGGCTGGAGCCGATGCCGCGACGACGCCCCTTCCACCCACCACTGCGACGGGGGCCAGGGCCGGATCAGGCGTATCTGGGTGTCGGGCCTCCAGAGCCAGGGCGACTACCGGCCAGTCCGGGGTCCACACGGCGATGAGCCGCGGCTCACGGCGGTCTGGAGCCAAGTCCGGGGAGGAGGGGCCGACGGCGGGTGCGAAGGGGGTCACGCGGTCTCCTCCCGGGGCTCATGCGCCTCCGATCCGCCGACTACAACCAGGTGCGGCCGGGGCGTGCGGGCCGACGCGGCAGGCGTCTCGGGAGCCTCAGGGGCAAGATGCGCACCCGCGGCATCGAGCAGCAGGCGGAGCCGCCCGGGGTGGTGGGGGCCGTGGAGGGTCCAGGCCAGGCCTCGCAGGTAGCCCCCCGCCAGCTCCCGCGCCTCCTCCACCCGCGTGCGGTCATCCAGAGGGGTGACGCCCGCAGCCGGGGCGTCTGCCGCGTGCGGGCGTAGCGGGGATGCGGTCAGGGAGCGCGCCCCCTCCCAGGCGAAGGGGGTGAGTATCAGGCAGTGGCGCTCGCGGGCGCGGGCCAGGAGGGTGCGCCGGTCTCGGGGCCGTAGGCAGGATGCAGCCGTGGAGGATATGAGGAGGACGCTGACGCCGTCCAACAGGGCTCCGACGGCGGCCGTAAGCAGATTGGGCGGCAGGTCGACGGCGGGGACGGCGAGTACCCGGGAAAGATCCAGGCCGGCCTCGGCCGCGGCGCACCAGCCCAACCCCTCACAGCCGATGACCCCGCACCAGCCCGTCCGCCCCTGACGGAGGGCCGCCAGGGCGAGAAGCGCCCCCACGGAGCCGGTCAGGGTCGCCGCGCCGGCGGCATCAGCACCCACCGGCAGGAACGAGGCGAACGAGGACTCACCCATTCCCGGCACCGGCATCGGGGCCGCGAGCGCAGTGGCGCCGTCCACACGCACGTCCTGTTCCGCGTCGGCGAGTACGCGGGCGACCCGCACGGCCTCCCGACCGCGCACTCCGGCGCGGGACTCGGCGCGCAGCAGCGCGGCCCGGGCCGCGGCGAGGCGGTCCGCACGCGATGCGGTTGCGAGCTCCCCGGCACTACGACGAGCCTGTCCCATGACTCTCTCCTCCCAACGGCGAGTATATCGAACACCTGTTCGATCGGTCGTTGCAAGAGTAGCCTCCCCCGCTGACACGTATCTTTTAGGAGGCCGCGTCTACAGTGGTTGGCATCCGCCTGGTCGGCCGCCCCGACCGATGCTTCATCCGCCCTTAGGAGGCCCGTCATGACCGCAGACCTGACCCGTACTCGCCCGCCCTTCCCCTACGAATCGCTTCCCGCGCTCCCCGTCTTCACACTGGCCTCCGCGGACCTCGTCGACGGCGAGCGCATGCCCGATCACTTCACCGCGGTACATGAGAACATCTCCCCCGAGCTGCACTGGTCGGGTTTCCCGGCCGCCACCCGCTCCTTCGTCGTCTCCTGCTTCGATCCGGACGCCCCCTCTCCCGCCGGCTGGTGGCACTGGACGGTGCAGGACCTGGACGTATCGGTGACCTCACTGGCCCAGGGCGTGGGGGAATCCGACCTCCAGCTGGACGGCGCCGCCTTCCACGCCATCAACGACTCGGGCACGCACGCCTGGTCCGGCCCCTACCCGCCGGCGGGTGATGGAGACCACCGCTACATCTTCGCCGTCCACGCCCTGGACGTGGACACCCTCGGGCTCGACGACGACGCCTCGGCGACGGTTGTGGCCGCCCAGTGCTCCTTCCACGCCATTGCCAGGGCGCTGCTGACGGTCACCTACTCCCAGCCGGGCGAGCCCGGCGCCGCCCCGTTCCTCCAGGACCCGCAGTGACTTCCCGACGCCCGCTCGCGCTGGTCACGGGAGCCACATCCGGCATCGGCCTGGCAATCTGCCGCGACCTGGCCAGGGACCACGATCTGGTCCTCGTGGCGCGCAGCGCCGAGAACCTGGAATCGTGCGCCGACGCGCTCAGGGCCGCCCACGGCGCCTCGGTCAGGACCCTGCCCCTGGACCTTACCGATGACGCGGCCGTGGCCACTGCGATGGAGGATCTGGACCTGGAGCTGCTCGACGTGCTCGTGCACTCGGCCGGCATGGAGTCCGCTGCCGCACTGGCGGAGCTCACTGCCGAGCAGTGGCGGCGGGTACTGGATCTGAATGTGGTCGCCCCGGCGCATCTGACCCGCCTGCTGCTGGATCCGTTACGCGGGGCGCGCGGGCTGGTGGTGCTCATTAACTCCGGCGGGGGGCTGCGCGTATGGCCGGGGCAGACCCTCTACTGCGCCTCCAAGCACGCGCTGCGGGCCTTTGCCGACGGTTTGCGGGAGGAGGAACGCGGCCGTGTGCGCGTCACCACGATCTATCCCGGCCGGGTTGATACCCCGATGCAGCGGCGCCTGCACCACAAGAATGCCTCCATGGTGGAGGGAGCCGTCGACGGCGGAGCGGGACGTCCCTACCGCGCCGCGGATCATATGACGGCGCAATCGGTAGCCGCGTCGGTGCGGGTGGCGGTTGATATGCCGCTGGATGCCGTCGTCGAGGACCTTTCGGTCCGCCCCGGCCGGATGCTCTGAGGCGCCTGTCAGCCGGCGCCGGGGAAGCCGAGGCTGCGCCAGGCCTCGTAGAGGCCGACGGCGGCGGAGTTGGCCAGGTTGAGCGAGCGGCTGTCGGGAAGCATGGGGATGCGCGCGCGTCCGGTGACGCGCGGGTGCTCCATGATCGACTCGGGCAGGCCGGTGGGTTCGGGGCCGAAGAGCAGCGCGTCGTCCTCCCGCCAGGCGATCTCGGTGTAAAGAGTGGCGGTGTGGGCGGTGAAGGCGAAGATACGCCCGGGCAGCTGCTCCAGGCACTCCTCCCAGGAGGCGTGTACGCGCGTGCGGGCCAGGTCGTGGTAGTCGAGGCCGGCGCGACGCAGCTTGGCGTCATCCATGTCGAACAGGGGATCAACCAGGTGCAGCATGGCCCCGGTGTTGGCGCTCAGGCGGATGGCGGCGCCGGAATTGCCCGGGATGCGGGGTTCGAAGAAGACGACGTGAAGCACGCAGGACATCCTGCCACTGCCCCGCCGGCCTCCCGGCGGCGGGGCAGTGAACGTGTGGGCTGTGGCTCGCGGAGGGTCTGGGGCGCCAGCACTCTCCGGCCCTGACGCCGCCGCGGCGTCCGGCCGCGAGGTGCGGCTCAGCCCAGTGAGTCCAGGACGATGTTGAGCCCCTCCCCCATGGTCGGGTGGGAGATGGGGGCGTCCCGCAGCTGCTGCCAGGGCATGCCCGCGAGCATGGCCACCTGGACGGCGGTGATGACCTCTCCGGCACTGTCACCGATGATGGCGGCGCCGAGGATCTGGTCGGTGTCGGCGTCGACGATCACCTTGTAGAAGCCGGCGGTGGCGCCCAGCGTCTTGGCGCGGGGAACGGCGGCGGTGGGGGTCTTGGCGACGCGCACGTTGTGCCCGGCGGCCCGTGCCTGGGCCTCGGTGAGGCCCACGTGCCCGAGCTCGGGGGTGGCAAACACGGTCCAGGGGATGACCCGTCCGGCGGTGGAGGCGTCGCGGCCGTCCAGCAGGTCGCGCAGCACCCGGAAGTCGTTCCAGGAGGCGTGGGTGAACATGGGCGTGCCGGCCACGTCTCCGGCCGCATAGACACCGTCGGCGGTGGTGCGCAGGTGGTCGTCGACGCGCACGAAGCCCCGCTCGGTCAGTTCCACGCCGGCCGCCTCCAGGCCCAGCCCGGCCGTGACCGGGGTCCGTCCCAGGGCGAGGAGCAGGTGGGAGCCGGTGGCCTCGCGGCCGTCCTCGGTGCGCACCACCACCGGCCCGGAGCGGGCCGAGGAACGCACGGCGCTCACGCGGGCGCCGGTGAGGACCTCCACGCTGAGCGCCTTCAGGCCGGCGGTGACCTCGGCGGCGACGTCGTCGTCCTCCCGGTTCAGCACGTGCTCCCCGGAGTGGAGCAGCGTGACGGGCACACCCAGCATTCCCATCAGGGAGGCCATCTCCACGCCGATGACCCCACCGCCGAGGATGAGCAGGTGCCCGGGCAGCTCGGGCAGGGTGAGCAGGTCCTCGCTGGTCCAGTAGGGGGTGTCGGCCAGGCCCGGAATACTGGGGATGGCCGGGGTGGTGCCGGTGTTGATCAGGACACGGCTGCCGCGCACCCGGCGCACGGCGCCGTCGGCGGTGGTGACCTCAACGGTGCGCGGGGCCACGAAGCGCGCGGTGCCGCGGACGAAGTCCATCCCGGAGTCGGCGAACATGGTCTCGTGGGCCGCCACCATGCCGCCGACGACGCTCTCCTTGCGGCGGCGCAGCGCGGAGATGTCGATGCGGGCGCGGGTCAGCAGCGCGGTGTCGTCGCGTGAGCTGGAGTCGTCGGCGCCCAGTTCGGGCAGGGACACGCCGTAGGCGGCCGCACCCTGGACCTGGTGCAGGACGCGGGCGGAGGAGATCAGGGTCTTGGTGGGGATGCAGGCGACGTTGATGCAGGTGCCGCCGACCTTGTCGCGCTCAACCATGACTACGCTGTCGCCCTTGCGGGCACGCAGCATGGCCAGTGACTTGCCTGCCTTACCCCCTCCGACGACGAGTAGATCGACCTCCTGGACCTGTGGGGACGCGGTGACGGCGGTGGTGTCGCCCATGTACTTCTCCTCGGTCTTCCCGTGCCGGTCCCATGCCCACTCGGGCCTCCGGTCCGCGGCGGTGCTCGTGAGGCGCGCGTGCCTCGATCGGTTGTTGTCGCAGGTGGCAACGCCGCACATGCACCGGTTCATTCCCGCTGTTGATCACCGCTGTGGGACAACTGCGCCGTAGACTCCCTGCGGAGCTCCCCTCTGGCCAGGGCTCCTCCCGCCGCCCAGAATTGAGAGGTTGTGCCGTATGACCGAACTGCGTGAACCCGCCGATGTCTTCGCCGAGACGCTCGGCTGGCAGCCCGCCCTGGAGCGCACGGACCTGCTCGCCCCGCCCGTGGCGGCAGCGCTACGGGCCCTCGCCGACACCACGGAGGGGCATGACCTGGCTGCTGCGGCGCAGGTGGTGGAGATCGACCCCTCCCTGTCCGACACGGACGCGCTGAACGCCGAGTACTCGCTGAACCCCGAGGCCACCGGTAACTGCGTACTGGTGGCGGGTAAGCGCACGGGCGAGCGGCGCTTGGCGGCCTGCGTGGTGCGGGCCACCGACTTCGCCGACGTCAACCACCTGGTCAAGCAGCTCATCGACGTGCGCAAGGCGTCCTTCCTGCCCATGGAGCAGGCCGTGGAGATGAGCGGCATGGCCTACGGCGGCATCACCCCGCGGTCGGCCTGCCCGCCGACTGGCGGCTGCTGATCGACGCGCAGGTGGCCGCGCGCGACACGATGCTCATCGGCTCCGGCGTGCGCCACTCCAAGCTACTGGTGCCCGGGGTCCTGCTTGCCGCCCTGCCCGGCGCCGAGGTGATCGAGAACCTGGGCGTGACCCCCGGCTGACGCCGGCCGAGGCGCCGTCAGCTCAGCTCCGGGACCATCTCGATGGCGCCGCAGGGGCACTCCTCCACGCAGATGCCGCAGCCCTTGCAATAGTCGTAGTTGAAGGCGTAGCGCTTGCCGGGCTCCAGCTTGATCACGGCGTTGTCCGGGCACACCCCGAAGCAGTTGTCGCACTCGAAGCAGTTGCCGCAGCTCATGCAGCGCCGTGCCTCGAACAGGGGCGTCATCCGCGCTGAGTCCCTGGACGACCTCGTCGAAGGTCTGGGAGCGGCGGGCCCCTTCCAGGCGCTCGCGCACCTGCTGGGGCGCGTCGGAGTAGTACCAGGCGTTGATAGCACCGATTTGGGCCAACGGATGACGCTCCGGGTGCTGGTAGACCTCGCCGCGCAGGTAGGCGTCGATGGCGCGGGCGGCCTGCTTGCCGTGTCCGATGCCGACCGTGACGGTGCGCTGGGAGGGCACCATGTCGCCGCCGGCGAACAGTCCCGGGTGGCCGGTCATGAACTGCTCATCGACCTGCACCACACCGTCCTTGATCGTCAGCCCCTCCACCCCGTCGACCAGGCCCAGGTCGGATTCCTGCCCCAGGGCCAGGACCAGGGAGTCGGCCTCCAGGTCCTCGAACTGACCGGTGGGCTGGGGGAAGCCGGTCTCGTCCAGTTCCATCTTCTCGATGCGCAGCTTGCCGGCGTCGGCGTGCTGGACGGTGGACAGCCACCGCATCTGGATGCCCTCCTCCAGGGCCTCAACGACTTCGGAGTCGTGGGCGGGCATGCGGTCGCGGGTGCGCCGGTAGACGATGATCGCCTCCTCGGCGCCCAGGCGCTTGGCGGTGCGGGCGGCGTCGAGGGCCGTGTTGCCACCGCCGTAAACCACCACGCGCCGCCCCAGCATCAGCTGGTCGGCGGCGTCGTCGCCGGCCTCACGGTCGTCCTCCACGTCCTTGAGCAGGGTGACGGCGTCGAGGATGCGGGCGGCTTCACCGGCCGGAATGTAGGTGCGCCGCCCGACCTGGGCGCCGATGGCCAGGAACACGGCGTCGAACTCGCCGGAGTCCAGATCGGAGGTGATGTTATCGACCTTGCTGTTCAGGATGAAGTGGACCCCCATGCCCTCGATGCGGGCGATCTCGGCGTCGAGCACATCGCGGGGCAGGCGGTAGGCGGGGATGCCGTACCGCATCATCCCGCCCGCCCTGGGGGCGGCGTCGCGGACGGTGACGGCGTGTCCGCGCCGGCGCAGCTGGTAGGCGGCGCTGAGCCCGGCCGGGCCGGCCCCGACCACCAGCACGTGCTTACCGGTATCCGGCGCGCACGGGTCGGGCTGCCACCCCTGGCGCAGCGCCTCGTCGCCCAGGAAGCGCTCGACGGCGTTGATGCCGACGGCCTCGTCCACCTTGCCGCGGTTGCAGGCGGTCTGACAGGGGTGGTAGCACACGCGGCCCATGACGGCGGGCAGCGGGTTGTCGCGCATGAGCGTGCGCCAGGCCCGCTCGTAGGAGCCGTCCTCGGCGTCATAGAGCCATTTCTGAATGTTCTCCCCGGCGGGGCAGGCGTCGTTGCAGGGCGGGAGGAAGTCGCGGTAGACCGGGCGCTCCACCCGCCAGGCGCCGGTCTTGTTCTCCAGGGAGGAGGCCGTGGCCAGGGTGATGGCGAAGGGACGGACCTTTCCGGCGCCACCCCCGGCGGACGCGGCTTCAGGAGCAGTAATAGTGGTCATGTCAGTCCTCCTTGGGGGCGTCGTTGAGGTCCGCACGTGCCCCCAGGGTGGAGGCGGCGCCCGTGACCTCGTCGTTCAGGACAGGGACCGCATCGGGATGCCCCAGCAGGCCGTAGCGACGAATGTTGCGGTCGGCGATGGCCTGGATGCGGGCGATCGTCTGCTCGTCCCGGGTGGGTCGGAACAGGTGGGCATAGCGACGCTGGAGCACCAGGTAGTCCTCCACCGGCACCTGGCGGCGGATGGGGCTGACCCCGGTGACCTCGCCGTGCTCGGCCTCGAAGACCGGGAAGAGCCCCGACTCCACTGCCAGGCGGGCGATGCGCACGGTGTGGGAGGACTTCGACCCCCAGCCCAGGGGGCAGGGGACGAACACGTGGATATAGCGGGGACCGTGCAGGCTCATGGCGTAGGCGACCTTGCGCTCCAGGTCGTGCAGGTCAGCGACGGTGGCTGTGGCCACGTAGGGGATCTCGTGGGCCATGGCGATGCGGGGCACGTCCTTGCCCTGGCCGAACACGTTGCCCGGGGCGTCTCCCACCGCCTGCGTGGTGGCGGTGCGAACCGCCGGTGGGGTGGCGCCCGAGCGCTGCACCCCGGTGTTCATGTAGGCCTGGTTGTCGTAGCAGACGTAGAGGACGTCGTCGCCGCGTTCGAACATGCCGGAGAGGCAGCCGAAGCCGATGTCGACGGTGCCGCCGTCGCCGCCCTGGGCGACCACCCGGATGTCGTCACGCCCCTTGGCCCTCAGCCCCGCGGCCACGCCGGTGGCGACGGCGGGTGCGTTGCCGAACAGGGAGTGCAGCCAGGGCAGGCGCCAGGCGGACTCGGGGTAGGGCGAGGAGAAGACCTCCAGGCAGCCGGTGGCGTTGACGGTGACCAGGCTGCCTCCGGCCTGCTCGGCCGCCGCCGTGGCGGCGTCGAGCACGTAGCGGGCGCCCAAGGCCTCCCCGCAGCCCTGGCAGGCGCGGTGCCCGGAGGTGAGCGTGTTGTTCCGCTCCCGGCTGGACTGGAGGGAGCGGACCTCCGGCAGGAGCCGGTTGCCGACGGCGAAGGAGCCGACCTGGTAGAAACGGGTCCGACCCTCCGACTGCTGTGGTGCGGTGGTGGCGGTGGTCGACGTCGTCATGATGCTGCTCCTTCCGTGCGGGGGCCGACGGCCGCCAGGTGGGCGGCAACGGTGGCTTCATCCAGGTCCAAGAACTCCAGCGGGGCGAGCTCGCCGCGGTCGGCGCGGCGCAGTACCTCCACCAGGGAGGCCGCGGTAATGTCGCGGCCTCCCAGGCCTGCGGCAACCGTGGTCAGGGCGACCTCGCCCGCACGGTTCCAAAGGACGCGACGCAGGTCCTCCTCGACGATGCCGCCGCGCCCCAGGGAGAAGGCGCGCTCCAGGCTCACCACCCGCCCGGCCCCGGCCAGCGCACGCGCCATGGCGGCCTCCGGGAAGGGACGGAAGGAGGTCAGCGCCACCAGGCCCACCGGTACGCCGTCGTCCCGGAGGGTGTCGACGGCGTCCTTGAGCGTGCCGGTCACCGACCCCAGCGCAACGACAATGGTTTCGGCGCCCTCGGTGCGGTAGGCGTGCAGGAGGCCGCCGGACTGCCTGCCGAAGGCCGCGGCGAACTCCCGGCCCACGCGGTCAACCACCTCGAGGGCCGCCTGCTGCTTGCGGTGTGCCAGGTAGCGGACCTCGGTGAAGGCCTCGGGCCCGACCATCGCGCCGATGGTGACGGGATCCTTCGGGTCGAGGCTCTGGACGGGCTGGAACGGGGGCAGGAAGGCGTCCACCTGCTCCTGTTCGGGCACGTCCACGCGTTCGACGCCGTGGGTGAGGACGAAGCCGTCCATGCAGACCATGACCGGCAGGCTCAGCTCCTCGGCGATGCGGAAGGCCTGAACGTGCAGGTCGGCGGCCTCCTGGTTGTCCGCGGCGAAGAGCTGGAGCCAGCCGGACTCGCGCTGGCTCATGGTGTCGGACTGGTCGTTCCAGATATTGATGGGGGCGCCGATGGCGCGGTTGGCGACGGTCATGACGATCGGCAGGCCCAGGCCGGAGGCGTTGTACACGGCCTCCGCCATGAACAGCAGTCCCTGAGATGCGGTGGCCGTGTAGGCCCGGGCGCCCACAGCGCTGGCGCCGATGGCGACGGACTGGGCGGCGAACTCGGACTCGACGTTGACGTACTCGGAGTCCAGCTCACCCACCTTGACCAGCCGGGACAGTTCCTCCACGATGTGCGTCTGCGGTGAGATCGGATAGGCGCACACCACATCCGGGCGGCAAGCGGCCACGGCGGCGGCCACGGCCTTGGAGCCCTCTATTTCACGCAGCACCGGCTTCCTCCTCGTGGTTGTTGTCAGTCTGGGTTCGGCAGTCGGCGGGCTCGCGCGCCAGCTTGTCCACGATGATTTCGTGGGCGGCCCGGGCGGCGGCGATGTTTCGCTCGCCGACCTTTCCCGAGAAGCGGTCCGAAATGGCGGCGCACAGGGACTCGATGCCGAGGACGTCGGTTACGGCGGTGAATGCTCCGAGCAGGACGGCGTTGGGCAGTGGCCGCCCCAGGTGCTCCATGGCCAGGTCAGTGGCGGGCACCGTCAGGCGGTGCTCCGGAGGGACGGCGGCCACCGTGGCCGGGTCCAGGTCGAAGTCGTCGAAGGACTTGGCGGAGTTGATGAGTGCATAGCCGCCGGTTCGCAGACCGGCGAAGACGTCAATCACGCCCAGCAGGGTGGGGTCCTGGACGATCACGGCGTCCGGGGCGAGCACGGGCTCGTGGGTACGGATGGGTCGGGTGTCGATCCGGCAGTAGGAGACCACCGGCGCTCCCGTGCGCTCGGAGCCGAAGGACGGGAAGGCCTGGGCGTACCGGTCCTCCTTGAAGGCGGCGTACGCCAGTAGGTCTGCCGCAGTCACCACTCCCTGGCCACCGCGACCGTGGATTCGGATCTGGAACATTTGGCCTCCTCGCCCGGCGCCCGTATCGGGGCCGCGTTCGCTCAGGTCCGACTTTAGGACGCCGAGTCAGATCCGTGAGCACACTCACACGCCGAATTCTCCGAGCGAGCGCCTTTGTCCCGACAATTCCGTGCACTCACACCTAGTCCGCAGGCACCCCGGCCGGGGTGCCCTCCGGGGTCCGTCCCGCCCTGGCAAGCCACCGGCACTCCCGACGACGACGTCGGCGTAATCGCATGCTTCCGGCGCTCTCGGGGGTCGGCTCGACACCCTTCGCCGGGCCCTGTTCTGCGGTTGAGCAGGGCAGGTTCGGGCTCACCCGACCGCCCCATGTAGTCGTATCCGAGCAGGGTCAGCGCAGCGTGATCGGCGCAAGCTGAGCTCACGCCGATCACGCAAATCGCAGTAATGTATGACACGCCGAAAACCGCGTGACCACACCAAAAAGGCAACGTTGTATTTACGTAATTAACGTAACGCTGCGAGAGCGAGCGCTCCGGATGAATCTTCACAGCGCCACGGACGCGGCGAGGCAACCGCGCCTTCTTCGCGTGCACGTGGGGAGCATGCGGGAACTACGCGCTGGCAGAACCCTCTTTGAATGCGCCTTCCCTCGCCAGGAGGTCCCTCAGGCTGTCCAGAGTTCGCCTGATGACGGGGAGGTCCAGGCCAGCGCAAGGTGGTGCGGACCCCCGCGTGCACTGCACCGCGCGCACTCCCGGCTCAGTCTTCCCGCAACATCGCACCGATCTGCTCCCCCGAGCCGCCGAGCCTGGCGAAAACGGCTCAATGAACCTCCCGCCAAAGGGAGCTTCTGATGCTCGCAGGTGCGGCCGGTGAAGGTGGCGTCGAGGAGCTGCGCCCCGGCCCGGGGGGGCGGGAGCCCTGGCCTGAGGGTTCGGGCGCCCCGGCCTGAGGGGTCGCGCACGCTACAGGTAGTGTCACCCGCCGGCCCCCATCCCTGCTACCCAACCCCTGCGCTCCATTACGCGCGCTGTCATCCCTGGCCTATGCAGTCACCGGCGACCGCGCCAGCCCCAGCACCCGGGTCCCGGGCCACCAGTAGACCAACTGACCCGCACCAGAACCAGACACCCAAGCCACCACCAGACCAACCAGCACCAAACACCCAAGCCACCACCAGACCAACCAGCACCAAACACCCAAGCCACCACCAGACCAACCAGCACCAAACACCCAAGCCACCACCAGACCAACCAGCACCAAACACCCAAGCCACCACCAGACCAACCAGCACCAAACACCCAAGCCACCACCAGACCAACCAGCCCCCACCAGACCAACCGCCCCGCACCAGAACCAGACACCCAAGCCACCACCAGACCAACCAGCCCCCACCAGACCAACCGGCCCGCACCAGCACCAGACACCCAAGCCACCACCTGCCCCGACGACGCTCAGTAACCCACCAAATGGCGTGGCAGACCCCTAATAGGCGTAGCGCACAGCCACATCGTCAAGCACGGGCCAACCACCGCAACCCCGTACACGACCCCCGAGTGCGGATCTGGAATGTCGTGACGATTCCTGACCAAGCATGCTCCTGGCAGACTCGTTAGCCGCGCCACCTGGTCGCAGGCGGCCCCACCACCATGAGTCACGCCGATCCATGCCAGCCCTACACTGTCCACCCCAGCACTATCCTCGTGAGCCAGGCTCGCATGTTTCCACCCGATCTCACACACCTCAATCCGCATTCCCGCCCGAGGCGCGGGCGGGCGCACGGGGCGGGCGGACAACCGGCACCCACAGACAGACGAGCAGAGCCCACAGACAGACGAGCAGAGCCCACAGACAGACGACCAGTGCCCACAGGCAGACGACCAGTGCCCACAGGCAGGCGAGCAGCACCCACAGGGGGACGCATGGGCAGACAACCGGAGCCCGAAGCATCGCTGCGATGCAGCTAAAAGAACGTGGTACGCCGCCGCCTCGCCTCCGGAGGGGCGAACAGGTCGGTGACCGGTAGGTTCAAGTACCAGGCGACACGCTCGAGTTCATCAATACGCCAGGCGACTCTATGCGTGTAGCGCAGGGAAACTGCCGAACGGGACAAGCCGAGTTCGCGAGCCAGGTCCCCTTGGGTAACTCCGACTCGCGCTGCTTCCAGGCGAACGTTGGCCGCCACAGTCTCAGACAGTTTCACCGGACGATCAACCGGCATCAACCCCCCGATGGTGGAAACCAGCCCCTTGGGGCGATTCGCCAGCTCGCCGAGTCCCCCATGCGGTGCGGGCCGACCGTTGGCGTCGTCCACATCCCCATCCGGACTCCAGCCCGCTCCCCATATCCCATCCATTGTCGTCTCCTCTCCCTTAGCGCACCTCGTTCGCGCCAGTGACGCCGGTGTTCGGCCGACCCGGACTGAGCCGGCCAAGCACCGAGACATCGCAAGATACTGACGCAATCGCGAAATGTGCGCAGCGGAGGTGTGGAGAGCACCCGCGGCACCTGGCATGAAACACACCTGTGGACGCCGGTGCGCCCTCCGCTGAGGACCGAGACTGCGGCGGGCGGGCCGCCTCCTACCGCTGGTCGCCGCGCGCCAGGCCGCGCAACACGTACTGCAGGATGCCGCCGTTACGGAAGTAATCCGCCTCACCGGGGGTGTCTATACGCACAGTCGCCTCAAAGGCGACCTGCTCACCGTCGTCCCGCCGGGCCGTGACCGTGACAGTGCGAGGGGTGACGCCGTCGTTCAGAGCCGTCAGGCCGGTGATCGAGAAGGTCTCGGTGCCGTCCAGGCCAAGTGTGGCCGCCGACTCGCCGACGGGGAACTGCAGCGGCACCACGCCCATGCCAATGAGGTTGGAACGGTGAATGCGCTCGAATGACTCGGCAATGACCGCCTTGACCCCGAGCAGGGCCGTGCCCTTGGCCGCCCAGTCACGCGAGGAGCCGGAGCCATACTCCTTTCCGCCCAGCACAACCAGCGGCACCCCGGCCTCCTGGTAGGCCTGTGCGGCGTCGAAGATCGTCTCCTGCCGACCGGTGAGGAAGTTGCGGGTGTAGCCGCCCTCCACGCCGTCTAGCAGCTGGTTGCGCAGGCGGATGTTGGCGAAGGTGCCGCGGATCATGACCTCGTGGTTGCCGCGGCGCGAGCCGTAGGAGTTGAAGTCCTTGCGCGCCACCCCGCGGGCGGCCAGGTAGCGGCCCGCCGGGGAGTCGGCCTTGATGGCACCGGCCGGGGAGATGTGGTCGGTAGTGACCGAGTCTCCCAGCAGGGCGAGCACACGGGCTCCGGTCACGTCCTCCACGGGGGTCAGCTCCATGGTCAGCCCATCGAAGAAGGGGGCCTTGCGCACGTAGGTGGAGTCATCGTCCCAGGTGAAGGTCTCCCCCTCCGGGGTGTCCAGGCCCTGCCAGCGCGCATCGCCGGCGAACACGTCGGCGTAGTCACGCGTGTACATCTCCCGGTCGATGGTGGCGTCGATGACGGCCTGTACCTCGGCGGGGTCGGGCCAGATGTCGGCCAGGAACACGTCCCGGCCCGCAGCGTCCTGGCCCAGCGGCTCGGTGTCGAAGTCGAAGTCCATGGTGCCGGCCAGGGCATAGGCGATCACCAGCGGCGGGGACGCCAGGTAGTTCATCTTCACGTCGGGGTTGATGCGCCCCTCGAAGTTGCGGTTGCCGGACAGCACCGACACGACCGCCAGGTCGGCGTCATTGACGGCCGCCGACACCTCGGCGGGCAGCGGACCGGAGTTGCCGATGCAGGTGGCGCAACCGTAGCCGACCAGGTTGAAGCCGAGCTCGTTCAGGGCCGGCCACAGCCCGGCCTTCTCGTAGTAGTCGGTGACCACCTGGGAGCCGGGGGCGGTGGAGGTCTTCACCCAGGGCTTGGAGCGCAGCCCCTTGGCGACGGCGTTGCGCGCCAGCAGCCCGGCCGCAACCATCACCGACGGGTTGGAGGTGTTGGTGCAGGAGGTGATCGACGCGATGGCCACATGGCCGTGGTCAAGGGTGACCTGCGTGCCGTCCGCGAGCGTGACCGGCGTGGGCTTGTGGGCCTCGTCGGCATACGTCGGCAGGGTCTTCTCGAAAGAGGCCTTCGACTCGGACAGCTCGATACGGTCCTGGGGCCGCTTGGGGCCGGCGATGGAGGGCACCACGGTGGACAGGTCCAGCTCGAGGTACTCGGAGTAGGTCGCCTGCCGCGAGGGGTCGTGCCACAGGCCCTGGGCCTTGGTGTACTCCTCGACCAGGCGGATGTTCTCCTCGGAGCGTCCAGTCAGGCGCAGGTAGTCCAGGGTGACGTCGTCGATTGGGAAGATGGCGGCGGTGGAGCCGAACTCGGGGCTCATGTTGCCGATGGTGGCGCGGTTGGCCAGCGGCACCGCGGCCACGCCCTCGCCGTAGAACTCCACGATCTTGCCGACGACGCCGTGCGCGCGCAGCATCTGGGTGATGGTGAGCACCACATCCGTGGCGGTGGCGCCGGCGGGGATCGACCCGGACAGCTTGAAGCCGACAACGCGCGGGATCAGCATGGACACGGGCTGGCCGAGCATGGCGGCCTCCGCCTCGATACCGCCCACGCCCCAGCCCAGCACGCCCAGGCCGTTGACCATGGTGGTGTGCGAGTCGGTGCCCACGCAGGTGTCCGGATAGGCCTGGGTGACGGGAGCGCCGTCGGCCCCCGTGGTCTCCCGAGTGAAGACAGTGCGGGCAAGGTACTCGATGTTGACCTGGTGCACGATGCCGGTGCCCGGCGGGACCACGCGGAAGTTAGCCAATGCCCCCTGCCCCCAGCGCAGGAACTGGTAGCGCTCCGCATTGCGCTCGTACTCGCGCTCCTTGTTGCGCTCCAGAGATGTGGACAGGCCGAAGGAGTCGATCTGCACGGAGTGGTCGATGACCATCTCGGCGGGGGCCAGCGGGTTGATGACCTCCGGGTCGCCCCCCAGCTCGGCCACCGCCTCACGCATGGTGGCCAGATCCACGATGCAGGGCACGCCCGTGAAGTCCTGCATGACCACCCGCGCCGGGGTGAACTGGATCTCCGTGCTGGGCTCGGCGGCAGGGTCCCACGAGGCCAGCGCGCGCACGTGCTCGGCGGTGACGTTGGCGCCGTCCTCGGTGCGCAGCAGGTTCTCCGCCAGGACCTTCAGGGCATAGGGCAGCCGGTCCAGGCCGGCGACGGCGTCGAGCCGGAAGATCTCATAGGGGCGCCCGTCCACGTCGAGGGTGGCACGGGAGTTGAAGGTGTCAAGACTCGTCAAGTTCATTCCTGTTCATCCTGGTGCGCGCTGGCGCACTGCATGCACTGCGGTGAAGTCGGCTGCCGATCACGGTAGCCGACGATGCTTCATCCGGCGGCAACCTGCGGCACAGCGGCACGACTCGGGAGCGCCGCCGCCGCGGCATACGCCACACGGGAGTTGCGAAAACGCGGACCCGCCGCTGGAGCACAGGGCCATTCCGCAGTCAGCTCCGCTGCAGCACGGCGATGGTCTCGAAGTGGTGCGTGTGCGGGAACATGTCCAAGGCGCTCATGGCCGCAGGCCGATAGCCGACCTCCAGGCAGACGCCCAGGTCGCGTGCGAGTGCCGCCGGATCGCAGGCGACCATCACCACCCGACGCGGGTTCAAGGCCGCCACCGCCTGAATGATTCCGCGGCCGGCACCCTGCCGGGGCGGGTCCAGGACGACGACGTCGGCGCCCGCTCCTGCGGCGGAGCCGTGGGCCTCGAAGCGGCCGAGCTGCGCCACCGCATCCGGGGTGACACGACCTGCGGTCAGCTCCGCACCGGTATAGTCGTGCAGCGTGCGGCGGGCGTCGCCGACCGCTTGCCCACTGCCCTCCAGGGAGTGCACCGCGCCGGCCAGGGCGGCCAGCGGCAGCGTGAACAGTCCGGCCCCGGCATACAGCTCGAGGACACGAGTGCCGGCGGTGCGCGCGGTATCCAACGGGGCGTCGTCGGCACGGGTGCCGCAGGCGGTCGGCTCCTCCCCGAGTGCAGCACGCACTACCCGGTCCACCAGCACGCTCGGGGCCTCGCGGTGGGACTGCCAGAAGCCGTCGGCATGCACGGAGTAATGCAGCCTCCCCAGGCCCAGGCCGGCCGCGTCCACCACCTCGCCGACCCTCCGGCGGCCGGTGGAACGCCCGGCGGCAGTCAGCACGGTCTGGGTCCGGGCTCGCCTTCCACCACCCTCCAGTAGGACCAGGGGCTCGCCCTCGCTGGGGGCGACGGCGTCGATGCGCATGCCCGGGCGGAAGTGCTTGCGCCACAGTGCGCGCTCAATCAGTCCAAGCTCCTGGATGGCGCGCACTGCCAGGGGCACTTCCCGCACAGGCAGCACGGTGCCGGAGCGGAAACCGTGCATGCCGGCCTCGCCGTCCTCGGTGACCGACAGCGAGATGCGCGTGCGGGTCCCGGCACCGGCACGGGCTCGCACTCTCGGATCGGGATCCGCCTCCGCAGCAGCATCACCCGGCATGGCCTCGATCGGCACCGCTCCTCCGGTGACGCCCGGCAGGGAGGAGACGGCGTCGACCACCGCCGCGCCACCGATGCGCCGCAGGCAGTCGGCCAGTACCCACCGCTTCCAGGTGCGCTGGGCGGGCAGGGAGACGTGGGACAGCTCCCCGCCGCCCACTCCCCCGGGTCCGGCCTCCGGCCACAGTGGGCGCACCCGGTCGGGCGAGGCGGACAGTACCTCGACGGTGTCGGCCCGCCAGATCTTGGAGTTCTTCTCCGTCATCACCGCCCGCACCTGCTCTCCGGGCAGCGCGTGGCGGACGAATACGACGCGCCCGGAGGGGTCGTCGACGGGACGGGCGAGGCAGTGGCCGCCGTGTGCGGGAGCGCCGACTGTCAGCGTCACGTATTCGGGGGTTGCCGGGAGCGGCGCCGACCGGCGGGGCGGGGCGGGGCGACGATGGGGGCTCATGCGTTCTCCTGCGTCGTGGGCGGGCGGTTGGTACTCGGGTTGTGAGAGGGAGCGAGCCTATGCTCCTGCGCGCTGCGGGTGGCGACGTCGACGTCCATGATGTCCTCGGCCGTGCCCGCGCGCGAACCGCGGTGAATGTGACTCTCACCGAGCGGACCCAGCCGCCAGGGAACGGGTGCGACCACCACGCCCGGGGTGAGCAACAGCGCGGTCTTAAGCCGCCGCGCGGTCTGGTTGTGCAGGGCCCGCTCCCACCAATGGCGCACCAGGTACTCGGGAAGGAACACCACCACCAGCTCACGCGGCGAGTCCCGTCGCACGCTGCGCACGTAGGAGACGACGGGGCGGGTGACATCCCGGTGCGGGGAGTCGAGCACCGTCAGCGGCACCGGCAGCTCGGCGTCCTCCCAGTCGCGCAGGAGCCGCGCGGCGCCGCCGTCGCCGATGTCAACGGATACGGCCTCGATGGATGTCGGCTGGGTGGACAACGCGTAGGTCAGGGCCCTCAGAGTCGGCCGGTGCAGGCGGGAGGCCAGCACAATGGCGTGCACGTGCGCGGGCAGCGGGCGTGCGTCGTGCAGGTCGCCGATGGCGATCTCCTCACTCACGCGCCGGTAGTGGCTGCGGATGGCACTCATCACCAGGTACAGCACCGCCATGATGGCCACGGTGATCCAGGCGCCGCGGGTGAACTTGGTCAGCAGGACTACCACCAGCACGGTCCCGGTTGCCGCCACTCCGATGGCGTTGACGATGCGCGAGCGGTACGTCCGGCGGCGCTTGCCGGGGTCGGTGGCGGTGGCCAGTTCCCGGCTCCAGTGGTGCACCATGCCGATCTGGGACAGTGTGAAGGAGATGAACACGCCGACGACGAACAGCTGAATCAGCCGGTACGGGCTGGCCTGGAAGCCGACGATGAACACCACCGCGCCCGCCCACGGCACGATGATGCCGTTGGAACGGGAGAGGCGGTCGCCGCGCTGGGACAGCTGCCGGGGCAGGAACTCGTCACGGCCGAGGGCACCGGCCAGTGCTGGGAAGCGATTGAAGGCGGTGTTCGCGGCCAGCACCAGGATCAGTCCGGTAGCCGCGGTCACCACGTAGAACATGGGACGGAAGCCGGCGAAGACGACCGCCGCGATCTGCCCTATCGCAGGATCCTGGCGGTAGTCCTCACCCAGCGGCGCCCCGTGGTCCACCAGGTCGGTGGCGGGGTTCTCAACCATGTGCACACCGACAGCCCCGGCCAGGTGCACCACGCTCAGCAGCATCGCGGCTGCGATGAGCCCGAACAGCGCCAGTACGGCGGCTGCGTTCCTGGACTTGGGACGCTGAAAGGAGGGCACGCCGTCGGCGATCGCATTCACGCCGGCGAGGGCGGCGCTGCCGGAGGCGAAGGCACGCAGGACGAGGAAGGCCCCGGCCAGGCCCGTGAGGCCCTGGTTCCGACCGGCCTGGGAAACAACTTCATAGGATGCGGAGGGGGCCCGCCCCAGGGCGCCGGTCAGCTCCTGGATGAGGCCGACCACGGCCATTGCCCCTACAGCACCCATGAACAGGTAGGCGGGCAGGACCGGGGCGCCGCCGGGCTCGCGACCGCCGCGCAGGTTGACCAGCGCCAGGACAGTGACCAGGCCGACGGCGATCTCCACCCTGTAGGGGTCCAGCGCGGGCACGATGGCGGCCAGGTAGCCGGCACCAGCGCAGGTGGACACGGCCGCGGTGAGCACGTACTCGCTCAACTGGGCGGAGGCGGCCAGCAGCCCCGCCCGGTCGCCAAGGTTGGTGGAGACCACCTCGTAGTCGCCGCCGGAGGGATAGGCGTGGACGGTCTGGCGGTAGGAGGCCACCACAATGACGAGCACGCCGACGACGGCAAGCGCGATCCAGGGCGCCGCGACCGTTGCGGCCGCACCCGCTACCGCCAGGGTGACCAGGACTGCATCCGGCACGTACCCGACCTTGGACAGGGCGTCGGAGGCGAAGACGGGCAGGGCGATCCGTTTGGGGAGGAGGGTCTCCCCCGGTGCCCGGCCGGGCACCGGGCGGCCGACAAGAAGCCGCTTGACGCGGTCGGCGAAGTCACGCACGAACGACGATGCTACGTCCGCCTCCCGCCTGCGCCAAGCGTGCGACGACGGGGTACCGTTGCCCCCGTGCACTTCGTCATCATGGGCTGCGGCCGAGTGGGCGCCTCCATGGCCACCCAGCTGGACCGTATGGGTCATTCGGTGGCCGTAATCGACCGTAACTCCGACGCCTTCCGGCGCCTCCCGCCCACCTTCAACGGCCGCAAGATCAAGGGGATCGGCTTCGACCGGGATGCCCTGGAGCAGGCGGGAATCGACGAGGCCTACGCCTTCGCCGCAGTGTCAAACGGGGACAACTCCAACATCATTGCGGCGCGCGTGGCGCGGGAGCTGTTCGGAGTGGAGCATGTGGTAGCCCGCATCTACGACGCCACCCGCGCCGATGTCTACGAGCGGCTCGGCATTCCCACGGTGGCAACCGTGCGGCAGACCGCCGAGCACATGATGCGCCATGTGCTCCCCGGTGGAACCGCCCGGGAGCTCATGGATCCCTCAGGGGCGGTGGGCCTGGTGCAGCCCGATGTGTCCTCCGCGTGGGTCGGCACCACGGTGGGCGCCCTGGAGGACCGCCTCGGCGTGCGGGTCGCCTGGATCTCGCGTGGTTCGGGAGCCGTCATCCCGCAGGAGAACACCATCATCCAGGAGCACGACCGGCTGCACCTGGCCGCCTACACCCCGCAACTGGCGGCACTGCAGCGCGCGCTGTCCCGCCCGCCCGCACAGGAGGTTTGAGCATGCAGATCCTCATTGCCGGAGCCGGCTCGGTGGGGCGCTCGATCGCCCGGGAACTCATCAGCCACGGGCATGACGTCACCCTGATAGACCGTTCCCCCGACGCCATGCGCATCGCCTCCGTGCCGGAGGCGGACTGGCAGCTGGCGGACGCCTGCGACGTGGGCTCGCTGGCCGATGCCGGCGCCGGCGACTGCGACGTCGTCGTCTCGGCCACCGGGGATGACAAGGCCAACCTGGTCATCTCCCTGCTGGCCAAGACCGAGTACGGGGTACCGCGCACGGTGGCGCGGGTGAACAATCCGAAGAACGAGTGGCTGTTCGACGACACCTGGGGGGTGGACGTGGCCGTGTCGACCCCGCGGATCATGACGGCACTGGTGGAGGAGGCCGTCAGCGTCGGCGCCCTGGTGCCCGTGTTCACCTTCCACCAGTCCGGTGCGCTCATGCACGAGCTGACGCTGCCGGACGACTCCCCCGTGATCGGCGAGCTGGTCAGCGCCGTGGAATTGCCCCCGCACACGGTGCTCACCGCGATCCTGCGCGACTACCGGCCGATCCGCCCGGGCCACGAGGAGCGCTTCGAGAGAGGCGATGAGCTCCTCTTCTTGACCGCGCAGGCGGGCGAGGCCGCGTTGGCAGAGGTTCCCGCGATCTTCACCGCCGCCACGCAGCAGGCCCCGGCGACGGGCTCGGTCAGCCCTGAGGCGCAGGCGCAGGAGCCCGCCTAAGGGCCGGGCCGACGACCAGCCACACGAACCACACAGTCACAGCGAACAGGGGCAGGCCGAGCAGGAGCCGAGCGATGCCCAAGGCCCCGACCGCGGCCTCGCCGGCCAGGTACAAGGGCAGTTCCACCGCCAGCCTCAGGGCGAACATGGCGGCGAGGATCGCGGTGCCCAGCGCGTGGCGGCGGGCGACAGCGGCACTCTGTTCGCCCCGTCCGCTGCCGGAGGCGGCATGCCAGGCATCCAGGAGCAGGCCGACCAGCGGACGACGCAGCAGCAGCGACCCGCCGGTGACCGCCAACCAGACGGCATTGATCACCAGGCCGGTCGCATAGAAATTCGTGGCGCTTCCGGAGCGCCACGCCCACAGAGCGCTGATAACGGCCAGGGCGCCGCCGCCGAGCACCTGGGTCAGCGGCTGGCGTCCCAGCAGCCGCGCAAGCAGGGCCGCGGCGCTGACCAGCAGGGAGCCGGCCAGGGCGGGCACCAGCGCGTCGGGACGAACGGCGAGGACACAGACGAAGACCAGCGTGGGGGCGACCGACTCCAGGATGCCGCGCCAGCCGCCAACGGCGGCAGCGGCGTCGAAGCGATCGGCGTCCAGGGCTCTGAGCCCTCCGTGGCCTGCGCGCTCGGGGCGTTCGCCGCGGGTCACCGGTGTCGCACCGCCCGGATGCTCGTTCATTCGTCCTCCCCAATGAGCTCATACAGGGGGTTGTAGATGCTGGGGCGGGTGCGACCCGCCACCACCATGCCCTCGGCGCGCAGGCGGACACCCGGCCCGATACCGGCGATGGTGCGCCGACCTATCCAAACCAGGTCCACCGCACCGGTGCCGTCATAAAGCTGGCCGACCAGTGTCGGCTTAGCGGAGGCGGGCCGGTAGGTGACCGCGCGCAGTACGCCCGATACGCGGGCGCGCCTACGGGGCTCCAGGTCCTTGATGGGGGTGTCGCCGCGCCGAGGCGCCGGGGCCGGCTCGGCGCCGTCCGCATCCCCATGGCCTCCGCGCACGGCGCGCAGGCCGCCGGCAACACGCCGTATGAGCGCGGACCCGGGGCGCCGACTCATCGCACCTCGGCGATGGTCGGGCCGGGCTGCAGCGGATCCAGGCCGGGTAGTTCCTCAGCTTCTGGGGCAGCGGTCACGCCCGGCGCGTGCAGCGGGAGGATCTCCCGCGGGGGGCGGGCGGTGCCGTCGCGTACGACCACGGTGTTGGCGAAGACCTCCCGCAGCTGCCGGGCGGCGCCATCGTCGGTGGCGGCACGCCCCTGGAGCACGCCGCGCAGGAACCAGCGCGGGCCGTCGACGCCGATGAAGCGGGCGGCCACGGTTCCTGACCGCCCCTCCGGGGTGCGTACCGGCATCTGTGCGAGGATCTCGGTGCCGTAGTCGCCGTCGACCAGCTCATAGGTGGCCTTGGCCCGGGTCAGCTCCGCGGCGATGTCCGCGCGCAGCTCGTCCCAGATACCCGCCGAGCGGGGGGCGGCGAAGGCGCGCAGCTCCATGGTCGAGCCACCCAGGATGAGGACGACTGCCGAGGCCTCGGCGCCCCGGCCGGCTCGCTCCATACGCAGCTGCATGCCGTCGACGGCGGGCACCCGCAGGGCGCCGAGGTCGATGCGTCCGGCGGGCGCGCTTCCGTCGGGGACGTCCGCCGCATCCCAGGGACCGGTGCCGACGTCCTGCGCCGGGGACCGCGCGGGCTCCTCCTGATCAGCCTCGGCGGCCTCGGCGTCGTCGTGGTGGCGGCGGGAGAAAAGGCCCATGAGGTTCTCCTCCTTATCTGTAGTCCCGTCAGCCGGCGCAGTCGGTGCACACCGGCAGGCCGGTCGTATCATCGACGTAGGCGAGCGAGCTGCGGTGGTGCACGAGGAAGCACTCCGAGCAGGTGAACTCGTCCTCGAGCTGCGGGACGACATGCACGCTCAGCTCCTCCCGGGACAGGTCGGCTCCGGGGAGCTCGAAGCCCTCGGCGACTTCGTTCTCATCCTCCTCAATCGCCTCCGAGGACTGATCCTTCTGACGAGCGGTGAGCTCCTCGATTGAATCGGCTTCGGGCTCGTCGTCGTTCTTGCGCGGGGCGTCGTAGTCGGTTGCCATGGCCTCGTCACTTTCTCCTGTGGACGGCTCTCGCTTGGGCTCTCGGGCAGCGGCAGGCGCTGCCGGGAACGGCGATCGTCCTGCTTGCCGAACGTACGCCGCCCCTCCGAGCTAGGGCACGCGCACCATAGCACCACGTCGCGGCCGCGGGAACCGCCTCATCAGGGCATACGCAACGGCTGTGGGCGAACAGCCGTCGAGCTCGTGCGTGCCACACCGCCCCGCCTCCCGGACTCGGAGCGGCATAGATGGCACGCTGAGACATGTGCCAGCCCGCCCGCCTCGGGTTGCATGAGGGACTGTAAGGAGGCCCACGTCAATGATCGAGCTTGAGCTGTTGGGTGCCAATGGCGACACCATCGTCATGACCGACTCACGCGGGGAGCGCTACAGCATCGTCGTCGACGACGCCCTGCGCGCCGCTGTGAGACGCGCGCGCCCCGCAGCCCTCTCCCCCACCCCGGAGCCGCCCGCTCCCGGTACGGCAGTGCGCCCCCGGGAGCTGCAGGCACTCATGCGTGCCGGTGCCAGCGCGGAGGAGGTCGCCTCCGCCACCGGCCTGAACGTCGAGCATGTGCGCCGCTTCGAGGGGCCTGTCGTCGCCGAGCGCCTGTGGGCGGTGCAGCAGGCGCAGGCGTGCAGGATCGGCTGGGAGCAGGACTCCCCGGTCCTGGGCGAGCTCGCCGTGGACAGGCTGGCCACGCGCGGCGTCGAGCCCAGCAGCCTGGAGTGGGATGCACTGCGGGAGGGCAGGGAGCCGTGGCAGATCGTGCTGACCTTCGTCCAGGGCGCTGAGGCGAAGCAGGCGCACTGGGAACTGGACCTGACGGCACGTTCCGTGTCCGCCCTGGATGACGAGGCCCGTTGGCTCACGGAGGCGGGCGGTGGGCGACGCCCCACCGTATTCGACCAGGATTCCGCGGCTCCCGGCGCCTCCTCCGCGGCCCTTCCCGCAGCGTCACCGCCCGCTGCCGCGTCCCCGGCACCCGGAGGTGATGACCCGCGGCCGGCAGCCGTGGACTCCACGGATGCGCTGCTGGCGGACTTGGCCTCCAACCGTGGTCGCCGCATTGAGGTCAGCGCCCCCGACGCCGTAGACGACGTCCCGGAGGACGCCACCGAGCCCCGGGGGCAGGCGCAGGTAGTGTCCATGTCGGAGAGGCGTCGCGCGCACACCGGTAACCACCCGGCGGGCAGCAGGCTGTATCAGGCCCCGGCGCCCGCACGCACCCAGGAGGAGCCGAGCGCAGGCACCCCTGACGACGCCGACGCCACCCAGGAGGCGCTGCCGGACATGCCCGCGGCGCCCGCGCCCAAGCCCAAGCGGCGGGTGCGCCGCTCCGTACCCTCATGGGATGAGATCGTCTTCGGCTCCAAACCGGAGTAGCGGGTCAGCCGGCCGCCAGGGCCGCGGGCAGGACCGGTCAGGTACGGGCGAGCAGCAGCGGAACGGTCATCTCGGTCTCCGTGAGTGAGCCGTGCACGCCCGGCAGGCCGATCGCAGCCGCGGAGTGAACACGCGGGTCGACCACCACCCAGTTGTCCGCCATGGCCACCAGCACGTCGCCCAGGACGCCTTCCGCGCGTTCCCCGATGGGACCGAGCCGGGCGGCGGCCTGTGCGCGAGTGCCCACCCACAGCGCCCGCTCTCCCAGCACCGTCCGCCAGCGGCAGGCGACCGCTGCGGCCGTCTCCGGGTCGGAGTGAGGCACATACAGCTGGCTGAAGCGCGGCTCCCCGGCCACGGCGACGACGTCGCGGGCAAGCTCGGGGTGATCGGTCAGGTCGATGCGGTGAGCCGGGTCGGTGTCGACCATGCCGTGGTCGGCGGTCAGCAGCACGCGCGTGCCGGCGGGCACGCGGCGCAGCAGCTCCGCCATGGCCCCGTCCAGGCGCTCAAGCTGCTCGAGCCAGTTCTCCGAGCGCCAGCCGTGGCGGTGACCGGCGTGGTCGAGCTCGCCGACGTACAGGTACACCAGGGGCACTCCGCGCCGCAGGGCGTCCGCGGCCAGGCCGGGACGGTCCTCCATGCGGTCCGCTCCCAGGTGGCGGGCGCCGCGCAGCGCCGCCTCGGTCAGTCCGGAGCCGGCGAAGCGCGCCGGGCCGATGGTTACCGCCGGGGTCGCAGCGCGCGCTGCATCACCGTGTGGGGGGATGATCCGTTCGAAGATGGTGGGCACGTCCTGCCAGCGGCGCGGATCGGGGGCGTCTCCCTCCCAGGTGATCAGACTCAGGTTCTGGGTGGCGTGCGGGGTCGTGTCGGCGGGGAGGTCGCGGCCGAGGCGCGGGTTGAGCACGCTGTAGCCGACCATGCCGGTGATGCCGGGCGGCGCGCCGGTGCCGAGCGTGGTCAGGGCGGCCGCCGTCGTGGAGGGGACGCAGGTCCGGGCGGGCCCGCCTGCCGGGGAGGAGGCCGCGTCGGACAGCCAGGTGCGCAGGGTGGGGGCGTGCCCGCGGCGCTCATGAAGCTGGTGCCACCCCAGACCGTCTACAAGGACGACGACCACCCCGGCGGAGGTGAACGGCGCGGTCTCGGTGGCGGACATGGCGTCGGAGCCGCGCAGTCCCCATTCAGAGGCGGCCACGTCGGCCTCAGCGGCGGTGATGGATCCTGGCGGACCGTCCCGCAGCGCCAGGCCGGCACCGGCCGCGGCCGCCGCCAGGACCTGCCGCAGGTGCGGGGCGGTCATGCGCGCGCCGCGGCGCGGGCGGTGGCCGCGGACAGGATCCGGGCGAAGCGTTCGGCACGGGCAAGGGCCTCGTCCCCCTCCACCCCGGCGGCGACGCGCACCACGATGTCATCGGGCACGGACACGCCGGTCAGTCCGTGGTCCGCCTGGCAGTCTGGATCGGCGCAGGCGGCGGGCTCGAGGTCGATACGGCGCACGGACCCCCAGGACAGGGCGATGGTCATCTCCGTCAGGCGTCCACCGCCGACGGCCGGCTCGGACACGCCGCGCGTGAGCCCCACGGACTTGATCCGGGAGATCGGCACCGCCTCGCTGGTGGCCAGCGCCCCGGGCAGTCCGTCCTCGCGGGGTGCGTCGTCCACGTGCACGATCACCAGCCGGCTGGGCGTCAGGGCGAGCACGGTCAGGTGCCGGTGGACGGCGTCGTCGAACACGGTCTCGGCCTGTACCAGGTCAACCAGCACCTCCTCCCCCGCGACGGCGACGTCGAGGGTGCCGAGCACGAGCTCCGGGTAGTAGCCGGCCCGGGTGACCTCGTCAACAAGCGACGTCGGGGTGGGGGCCTCATCCCCGGGGCGAGCCTGCGCAGTCCACGTCATGGGGCAGATCATGCCATCGTTCCCGTCACCCCCGGGTGTCGTTGCCCCGTTGGCGAAGCCGCCCCGGGACACAATGCGACCATGCCGAAGTCCGCCCCACCGACGCCCCCGCCCGCCGACCATCTCATTGTGGACCAGGACCTGCCCACGGAGATGCGCAGCTCCTTCCTGGAGTACGCCTACTCGGTCATCTACGCGCGGGCCCTGCCGGATGCACGCGACGGTCTGAAGCCCGTGCAGCGGCGCATCCTGTTCCAGATGGACCGGATGGGCCTGCGCCCGGACCGCCCGCATGTGAAGTCCTCCCGCGTCGTCGGCGACGTCATGGGGCGACTGCACCCCCACGGGGACGTGGCCATCTATGAGGCACTGGTGCGTCTGGCGCAGCCCTTCACCATGCGTCTGCCACTGGTGGACGGGCACGGTAACTTCGGCTCCCTGGACGACGGCCCGGCCGCCCCCCGCTACACGGAGGCCCGCCTGGCCTCCCCCGCGTTGGCGCTGACGGCTGACATCGACGAGGACACGGTCGACTTCGCACCCAACTACGACTACACGCTCACCGAACCGGAGGTGCTGCCGGCGGCCTTCCCGAACCTGCTGGTCAACGGCGCCTCCGGCATCGCGGTGGGCATGGCCACGAATATGCCGCCGCACAACCTGATCGAGGTGGTGGCGGCGGCCCGGCACCTACTCGCCCATCCGGACGCCACTTTGGAGGACCTGATGGCGTTCGTGCCCGGGCCGGACCTGCCGGCGGGGGGCATGATCGTGGGCCTGGACGGGATCCGGGAGGCCTACCGCACCGGTCGCGGCAAGTTCTCCACGCGTGCCACTGCCCGCGTCGAGAACATCACCGCCCGCAAGAAGGGCATTGTGGTCACCGAGCTGCCCTACCTGGTGGGGCCGGAGAAGGTGATCGCCCGCATCAAGGAGACGGTGGCCTCCAAGAAGCTGCAGGGCATCACCGACGTCGCGGACCTCACCGACCGCAAGCACGGCACCCGCCTGGTGATCGGGGTCAAGAACGGCTACAACCCTGAGGCGGTGCTGGCGCAGTTGTACCGGTACACGCCACTGGAGGACTCCTTCGGCATCAACAACGTGTGCCTGGTGGACGGCCAGCCGCGCACGCTGGGCCTGCGCGAGCTGCTGGACGTATTCGTCCGCCACCGCCTGACGGTGGTGGAGCGGCGCACCCGCTTCCGCCTGGGCAAGCGGCGCGAGCGCCAGCACCTGGTGGAGGGACTGTTGATCGCGATCGTCGACATCGACGAGGTCATTCAGGTGATCCGCTCCAGTGAGGACGCGGCCACGGCCCGGCGGCGGCTGATGCAGGTATTCGACCTGTCCGAGCCACAGGCCAACTACATCCTGGAGCTGCAGCTGCGGCGTCTTACCAAGTTCTCGGTGATCGAGCTGGAGAAGGAGCGCGACGAGCTGGCGGCCGAGATCGCGGAGCTGGAGGCGATCTTGAACGACGAGTCGCTGCTGCGGGCAACTGTGTCCCGCGAGCTGGCGGCGGTGGCGGAGGAGTTCGGCACGCCGCGGCGCACGGTGCTGCTGGAGGCTGCGGGCACGGGCGCGGGGGCGCTCAGCGGCGGTGTGGGCGCACCCGGCGGTGCCGGCGCGGGCGCCTCCCAGGCCATGCGGCAGGCCGCGGCGGTGAGCCTGATGGCCAGCGCCGGTGAGGTGCCGCTGACGGTGCCGGATGACCCGTGCCGCGTCCTGCTGTCGGCGACCGGCCTGGTGGCTCGCGTCGGCGGGGCGGAGCCGGTGCCGCGGACGGGCGGTCGGCAGCGGCATGACGCGGTCGTCTCCCAGGTGGCGACGACGGCGCGTGGCCACGTAGGTGCGATCACCGATACTGGTCGGCTGGTGCGCATGGAGGTGCTGTCTGCCCCGGAGGTGCCGCGACTGGAGGGGACGACGTCGCTGGCCGGCGGGCAACCCGCACAGCTGCTGGCCGACGTCGAGCCGGAGGAGCGGATCGTGGGGCTGGTGCCTATCGGCTCCCCCGGAGATGACTCCGGCATACCGATTGTGCTGGCCACCGCCGGCGGAGTGGTCAAGCGGGTCAAGCCGGGCAGCGAGCCCAGGAGCGGCGATGCCTGGGAGGTCATCTCGCTGGCCGACGGCGACCGCGTGGTCTTCGCCGGGGTGGCGGCAGATTCGGACATGCTGGTGCTGGTGACCTCAGATGCACGCCTGCTGCGCTTCGAGGCGTCCAAGGTGCGTCCGCAGGGACGTGGCGCCGGCGGTATGGCGGGGGTCGCCCTGCACGAGGGCGCCCGCGTGGTGGCCGGGGCGGCGGTGCCCGTCGACCTGCTGGCCGAGGCCGTGGTGGTGACGGTGGCGGACGGTGCGGGCGCGCTGCCCGGAACCGGCTCCGGCAGCGTCAAGGTCACCCCCCTGGACCGGTACCCGGCCAAGGGGCGGGCGACCGGGGGCGTGCGTGCCCAGCGCTTCCTGCGCGGTGAGGACGAGCTGGTGCTCGCCTGGGTGGGGGTCGGTCCGGCCCGCGCCGTGGGCAGTGGGGGGCAGCCCGTCGACCTGCCGGAGGCCGACGAGCGCCGGGACGCCTCGGGTACGCCGCTGTCCGCGCCCATCACCGGGATCGGCTGAGGCAGGCCGGGAAGGCGCGGACCTACTGCGGCCCGGGGCGGCGGCTCCGCACTGGACGACCATCGCCAGGCAGATGTCGAAGTGGTTGTTCGAGTGGCAGCCCCCAGGTCAGGCCCAGGTCGTGGCAGAGCTGGGCGACGCGGACCGAGCCCTCCAGCCGTAGACGGCCTCCGCCGAGCAGGGCCGCCACTGGCGGGTCCAGGTACTTGCCCAGCAGGTCCAGCATGGCCGCCCTGATGGCGGTCACGGCATGCACCGTGGTGCACAGGTCGAAGGTCTGCACGCCCGGCCGCCGACATCGCGGCCGGCGACCGGGTAGACCTCGAACTTCTCGATCTTGGGTGCAGTCATCTCGGTTTCTCCTCCCGGCGGGTGCCCGGTCTATTCCGCCAAGTCCGCCAGGGCGGTGCCGGCCAGACGCTCGTAGTAGGCCAGCAGGCTGGAGTGGTCGTCGCGCAGGTGGCCGTCGTTGGAGATGGCGGTCATCATTTCGCGCACGGCCGCGGCCAGGGGCAGGGCGGCGCCCACGGAGTGGGCGGTCTCCAGGGCGTTGTTCAGGTCCTTGGTGTGCAGGTCGATTCGGAAGCCGGGGGCGAACTCGTCGGTCAGCATCTTCTCGGCCTTTTGCTCAAGCACCTTGGAGCCGGCCAGGCCGCCGCGGATGGCGTCGACGACGTCGCGCGGATCTACACCGGCCTGGTGCGCCAGCACCAGGGCCTCGGACAGGGCGGCGATGTTGACGGCGACGATGACCTGGTTGGCCAGCTTCGCGGTGTTGCCGGCGCCGAGCTCGCCGACCCGGGTCACCGAGGAGCCCATGACGCCCAGGACGTCCCGGTAGCGGTCGAACAGGTCCTGCGGGCCGCCGACCATGAAGGCCAGGGTGCCGTCGATGGCGCCGGCTTCGCCGCCGGAGACGGGAGCGTCGAGCATGCCCACGCCCTGTTCCTCCAGCAGGCCGCCGATCTGCTGGGAGACACCGGGGGAGATGGAACTCATGTCGATGAGGGTCAGGCCCGCGTGGGCGCCGGCGAGTAGGCCGCGCTCCCCCTCAACGACGGAGAGCACGTCGGGGCCGTTGGGCAACATGGTAAGCACGACGTCGGCCTGCTCGGCGACCTGCTGGGGCGAGTCGGCGGCCCTGGCGCCCTCGGCCACCAGGGCGGCGACCGCCTGGGGGCTGCGGTTGAAGACGACCAGCTCGTAGTCGGCGTGAACCAGGTTGATGGCCATGGGCTTGCCCATGATGCCGAGACCGATGAATCCGATGCGCATGATGATGCGGTGTCCTTTCTTGACGGTGATTGAGCGATTGGGTCAGTGGATGAATACGGCGACCAGCGGGGCGGCGATGCCGGCGGCGGTGGCCACGGCTACCGAGGCCGAGCCGAGGGCGATGCGCAGGATCACGGCGATGATCCAGGCGAGGATGATCGGGCTGATGGACCAGCCGCCGGTCAGTTCGGCGATGTAGTCGGCCACGCCCGCACCGGTGAGGACCTGCTTGAAGGCGCCGCCGCCCGCAATGACCATCAGGATCATGGCCATGGACTTGGCGCCGTCCGCCATGGAGGCGGCCACCTCGCTCATCGACCGGCCGCCGGCGGGACTGAACACGACGATCGAGGTCAGCAGCGCGATCAGCAGGGCGATGGCCGGGGAGCCGACGAAGCCGATGATGTCGGTGAGCAGGTTGTCGGCGGGCTGGGCCATGTCGTACAGCGCGGCGCCGGCGATGAGGATGACCGGCAGCAGCGCAACCATGAGGGAGCGGGCCATGGGCGGGAGCTCGTCGTCGGAGAACTCCTTGTCGGAGATGAGGCCCTGCGGGATCTCCGGGGTGACCGTGCGCACGAAGGGCAGTCGCGGCCTGACGATGGCGACGACGATGCCGATGGGGAGCGCGATGAGCAGGCCGATGGCCAGGGTGTGGCCCACGGAGGCGTCATACATGCCGGCGACCGCGGTGGGGCCGGGGTGCGGCGGCAGGAAGCTGTGCATGGTCGACAGGGTGATGGACATCGGCAGTCCGATCCACAGCAGCGACTGCCGGGTGGCCCGAACCAGGGTGACGGCGACCGGCACGATGATCACGAAGGCGACCTCGTAGAACATGGTGATGCCGATGACCACCGAGGTGACGACCATGGCCCACTGCACGCCGCGCTCACCGAACACGTCGACGATCTTCAGGGCGATGCGCTGGGCGGCTCCGGCGTCGCCAATGACGCGGCCGATCATGGCACCCACGCCGATGACTACGAGCGTGGACGACATCTGGCTGCCGATGCCGTCCTCAATGAGGTCGGCGATGGCCACCAGCCCGGCGGGGTCGTCGTCGTAGGTGAGGGTCCCGGTGGCGACGGCGAAGACGCCGACGAGCACGGAGACGACGAGCAGGGAGATGAATCCGTTGAGCTTGAAGCGCGTCATCAACAAGATGAGCAGGACTACCGCAACGGCGACGATGACGAGGGGCATGTTTGCGGTCCTTTATTGGTGGCGACGAAGACAGCAGCGTCTCCGTTGATGGGTGCGAGTCCACCTGCGTAGACAGTTGTCCGCCACCATGTCGTTCGGTTGCTTCGGACATTTGCGGTTCTTCCGGCTTGAGGGCGTGGTGGTGAGGACCTTGACGCGGCGCGTGGCGGTGGCCTTGGGGCGCCCTAGCACGCTGTCAACGACACCACCCTGAACCGCGCCGTGCCCACCCGAGCCAAGCAGCTGACGAGCAAGATCATCGACTCCCTCAAGGCCAGGTTCTCCGACGCCCGGGAAAGAACCGGCTGAGGTCACGATTACGATTCAGCCTTGCGCGGGGGTGTTGGTGGGGCGTGGGGTGGTGTGGGGGCCGAGGTCGGTGGTGATGGCGGTCGGGTCCAAAGTGGCATCGGCCCGTTCCAGGGCGGCGTCGAGTAGGTCCAGGGGCGCGGGCGTGCCGGGCTGGTCAGTATCGGACACAGTGGTCAGCACAATAATGCCGGGGTACTCGCCGTCGTTGGTGGTCACGGCTGCATAGATACGCTCAATATGGTGCTGGACACCATCCTCACCGGTCGTGTTGATGGTGAAACCCACCAGGGTCTCCGGCAGGTCAGCAGTGGCGTGAAAGACGCCCTCCCCACTCGGCTCAATCGCACCTTCTGACCAGAACTGGGTCTCCTCAGTAGTGCCGTCGCACGCGGCAATGTCCTTGGCAATACCGGCGAAACTAGCGTTAGGCCTGATGGTGTTCAGATCGAGGGCGAGAGTCTCATGCACAGTGACGTCACCCACTTCATACTCGACAGTAACCGGCTTGCCTGACCCTGACATCAAGGTAGCATGGCGGATGCTGGTTTCGACGCGCTTGCAGAGCACTTCCAAACGTTTTCCGCGGTAGGCGGCCCGACTAGTTGCTCCAGGTACGTCCGCAAGTGTCAGGGCCGTGGTGGGAATCGGCTCCGACGTGGCAGTCGCCTCTTGATCGGCGCCACCATGACCGCAGGCAGCGACCAGGCCGACCGCCATTACCAGCACCAGGAACGACTTGAGGCTACGTGTGCGGCTCATGGGTAGCGTTCCTGGAACATCTGATTGAAGCTGGTGTCGGCGTTGGTTGCGGCGGCATCCATGCCGTAATCGCTGGTTGCGATATTTCGCATCTCTTTGTTTGCGGCAATTTTATCGGCGTCGCTCAGGCGTTCGTATTCTTCTGGGGTGATGAGCCTGTAGGTGCCGTCCGGCTCCTGGACGGTGGCGTATTCATATCCGTCGAGCGTGAGGCCCGAGTCGGGATTCTGGTAGCCGTTGAGTTCGGCGGCGTCGGCAGCCCAAAGGAGTCTGCGCATGAAAGAGGAATATGCCTCGTCCGCCATTAGCTCTTGTTTCTCTTTCTCTTTCTCCTCGGTGTTGGCCCAGGTCTGGCTGGCTTGTTCCTGGAGATGGTTGACAAGCGCATCTGACGCCCAGCCAACGCCCTTGGCAGTCCCGGCTGGCGCGTAGGTCTTGACCAGGCCGGCCAGTTCGGAGGCGGGCTTGCCGGCCAGATCGATCCAGGCCTGCGCATACTCGTCATTGGAGCGGGCCTTGTTAATACCGCCGGTGCCAATCGCATTGGCTATGGCACCTTCGGTGCTGCCCCAAGCATCAGCCACTTGAATGATGTCGCTTTCGTCGCTTCCTGGGGGCAGAGAATTGGCTTCGGCTTCGTTGACCGCTGCGCGCAGGTCGATCAGTGCCTGTCCGTCTTGGCCAACAACCGCGAGGATCGAATCCAGCGTGCTGACACTGAAGTAGGGACGGTTGGCGAGTTTCTGCCCCGTAACCGTGCTGAAGCTGTAGGTCGGACTGTCGCCGCACGGGTCCGTTTGCGAGTTTGCGTAGGAGTCGACTAGGGAGTCCATGTAGGTCTCAAGAATGTGCTCAAGGGACTGGGCTCCTTCGACTCCGCGTTTGCCGCGTTTTACGCCGAAGTCGTCCCGGTTCGCGATGGCCTCCAGGCCGCGCGCGGCGATGGTGGCGGTCTTCTCCCTGTCATACATCATGGCGAATCCATAGGTTGAAGCAGAGTCCAGGGCGGCGGCGATGCCGGAGAGGTCGCCCATCTTATAGGGATGCTTACCTACCCAGTAGTTGACCCGGCTGTCATTGCCGGAGAAGAACTGGTTGGAGGCGGAAGGATGATCACCCAAGTCGTGCATGATGATCGAGGGAATGTCAAAGGCCCAGCCCTCGTCGGCTTCATTGATCATGTTGGGCAGGAAGCGCGAGGGCCCGTACCAGGTCCACGGGCTAGGCAGGTGGTACTCGTTGGCTTTAAGCTGGAGCTGGTCCATCTTCTCGGCCGCGCCCAGTATGAATGGATTACTGGTGCCGTTGGCATTGTACAGGAGGTACGCGAGGGACTCGTTGCGATCACCGATCCGGTAGTAGGGAGAGTCGTAGTCCAGGCCTTGTGCGGCCTCTACCAGGTCGGAGCCGAACTGCTGGGCGTAGTCCGGCTTCCACTCCTTAGTGGCAGTCTCCAGGGCGTCCTTCAACTGAGCCAGCGTGGTTTGGGCAAGCTCACTCTCGGACTCGCCGGCCCGATAGGCCAGGCCCACGTGGTTCCCCACCGCCTCGGTCAGCGCCAGCGTCCCATCGGGACCCAGGCTACTGAACATGGCGGCGGTAGCATTCGCGTTGCCGCCCCAGGTATCCAGATACTTGTTCAGGGTCTCAAGGCGCGGATCTCCCTCCTCATAGTCGGAGGTGGCGATGTCAGCGCCGAGAGCCGCGATCGCCTCACCCAGTGCGGTCTCCATCTCCTCCAGGGTGTCGGGGTCCTCGCCATCGACCTCGTAGCTCACCTCCCCGGACTCGGGCAGGTTGCCTTCGCTGTCGGAGTTGATCAGGACGATCCAGTCGACCTTCGCTGACAGGAAGGTCGACTCGTCTTTCAGGCTCTGCACGTAGTCAGGCACGCTTGCCAGAGAGGCCGTAGAGAGGTAGAGCTTCTGCCCCGCCGCCGTAGTGGTCTCATAAAGGCCTTCAACGGTGTCCGCGATGCTGGACAGCGAGGTGGCCACCGAGCGCAAGTCGTCAATATTGACCTTGACCAGTGTCATGGGTAATTCTCCTCCTGCGGGAGCGGGAAACGATCAATGGCAGGCGGCCGGCGCGTCACTCCCAGTCCGCCTTCCAGGCTTCCTCGCCAGGGACCTCAACTGTCTCGGGCTCCTGGGCATACGCGTCGTAGACGTCGTCCCAGTAATTGCTGAAGGCAGTTTTGATGTCGGATCCCAGCGTGTCGATGCCCTCGATCCAGTCCTCCGCCGCGGGAGACACCCACGCCTCGACGGTTCCCTGGCAGACCGCAGTGCAGATGTGCCCGGCGCCGTTGGGCGGGGTGAGCTTGTAAGAGATCGAGTTACCAACGTCCGTGTAGTGACCGTTGATGGCATCTCGGTAGAGGTTCTCTTGGGGACCCCCATCAGTGGTATCGGCGTCACCGCACATGCATGGCCTCCCAGCAGGGTTCGAGGAACAAAGCTGCCGTTACCATACCGTGCCGTTACGCAGGATGCGAGTGCTTCTGCTCACGCAACGCACTGCGGCACGCCCATGCAGGCTCCACTTCCCTCCGCGGGCAAACACCGGCCTCATAAGGCGGACAGATACTCGTCTGCTTGACAGTCCTACTAGCGGTTCTGGCGGCACGCGCCGATGACTGGCATGGTCAAATCGTGATTTTTCCTTACGTGATGTTCCTGGGAGGCTCCTGATGAGGTCTGGAGGGTTATTCATAGGGGGTGTGGGTGATTCGCGACACGCGCATAGAGGGTAAGGGTTAGGACGGCCTGCTCCTGAGACGCTTTGGGTGTCATAGTCCAAACTTCTCAGAAAGCAGACCGCCACCATGAACGCTAGCACGAAACTCGACCCCCACCAGCTCACTGACCTGTGCGCCATCTTGCACAGCCAGGGAGATCTGCCGGTGGCCGGCAGCCGGGTCCTGGGCCTGTACCAGCGCGTGAAGCTGACCGTGATGGCGCTGCGCCACAACATCAGCCAGGAGCTGCTGGCCGAGATCTTCGACATCTCCCAGCCCACCGCCTCCCGCATCATCGGCGCCTACACCACCCTGATCGCCCACGCCCTCGGTCGGGCGGTGGCGACGGTGGAGGACCTGGATCCCACCCAAACCCTGATCATTGACGGAACCGTACTGAAGTGCTGGGACTGGAAGGGTGTCCCGGGCCTGTTCTCCGGCAAGTACCGCACCACCGGGCTGAACGTACAGGTGGCCTGCACCCCCTCCGGGGCGATCGCCTGGGTCTCGGACCCGCTACCCGGAGCCACGCATGACGCCGCCGCGCTGCGGGCCAGCGGCCTGCTGGACGTCCCACCCGACCACCTGCCCGACGGCGCTACCGCTGCCCTCCATATCGGGGATAAGGGCTACCTCGGGCTGGGCATGACCACCCCCATCAAGAAGTTACCCGGGATGCCCCTGCACGAGGCCGACAAGGCCTTCAACACCTCGATCAACCGCATCCGCTACATGGCCGAACGGACCATCGCCAACCTCAAAACCTGGCGCGTCCTACACACCGGCTACCGCCGACCCATACAAACCTTCCCAACAACCATCACCACCGTACTCGCCCTCACCTTCACATACACCCCATGAATAACCCTCCTGTGTGTGGGCCACGGAGGATACGCCTACTCGGGTGGAGATTGTTGCCACGGTGGGCCCGACCAGCGTGACGGTTATTGCTACATCGTCGGGGCTGGATCTTTCGACGCAGGACGCCGAGGCCGATTGCACGGGCTTCGGGATTCCGTAGACTCCTGCCAACGATGCTAAGGGCACCGACTGCGTTATCGTATTCGACCGCTCCAGCGCTCACCTGGGCGGCACTACCCCGATGGATGTGGAGGTCCAGTACAGTGCGTCGTGGAGGTCGACGACGGATCGTTCGGGTTACTTAGAGGTGCCCTGACCACCACCAGCACCGTTGAGATCCCAGTCGCCGAGATCCAGGTCCTGAACACCAACACCCGCCAGCCCTAAGTCGTGTTGCGTGAGTGGGGCTACCGCGACGGCTCGTTCCAATATGCTCACTCTCCTGCCCGATCGCCCCACCGGTGCTCGCGGGCAGGCCGGATTGGCATATGGTTCCCCGAGGGAGGTTGGTGGCGTCGGCATGAGTGAGACCACGGACGGCACGAGCGCCGGCGACACCGGCGTGCGCGAGGTGAAGTCCGCCGCGCGCACGGTGGAGCTGCTGGAGTTCCTCGCCGGTAGGCACGGCTCTGTCACCAAGCTGGGTGACGTCGTCGAGGGGCTGGGCACGCCCCGCTCCTCGGCGTATGCGCTGCTGCAGACCCTGGTCGCGCGCGGCTGGGTGGAAACCGACCCGAGCGGGGCGGAGTACTCCATCGGGATTAGGGCACTGCTCGCCGGCACCAGCTACCTCGACCGCGATCCTTACATCCGCCTGGTGGACCCCGTCCTGTCAGACACCGCCTTCGGCCTGGGTGAGACGATGCACATGGGCAGGCTCGACGGCGATCAGATCGTCTATCTGCTGACAGTGGAGTCGCACGAGTACCGCCGCTACCACCACCGGGTCGGCCGCCGCATGCCCGCCACCCTCACCTCGCTCGGCAAGGCGGTGCTGTCCGAGCACCCGGACGTGACCATCACCGAGTTCCCCGCACCCCTGACCCCGCACTCGATCGACACCGCCCCGGCTCTGGCGGCGGATCTGGAGCGCACGCGCGAGCGCGGGTACGCCATCGACGACGAGGAGTCCCAGACGGGGCTGCGCTGCTTCGGCGTGCCGCTGCGTTACTCCTCGCCAGTACGGAACTCGATCAGCTGCTCGGTCCCCATCGACCGGCTCACCCCCGGTCGCACCGAGACCATCGTCTCCGCCCTGCTGCGGATGCGCGAGCGGATCGAGTGGTCCGCCCCGGTCGCCGCCCGCTGAGGCCTCGTTCAACCACCCCGGGACTGCATGCGTGCGGGACTACCGAGCGCCGTCGCCGTGGGGCACGTGCACCCAGGACCAGGAGCCCGATCGGACCAGGATGCCACGCCCCAGGGGAACCGGCTGCCCCACCGAGCGGGGCAGGCGCGCGGACAGGGCGTCGCCGTCCTGCGAAGAGCGCGGGGCCAGGATCAGGCCGGTACGGTTCCGCTTGACCAACGTCATCAGTCCCCGGTACATCCCCGTCAGCTCGTCCACGCCACTGGCCACCAGCACACCGCCCGACTGATCACGACATGTCTTGACGTGCTCCTCGAGAACCGGCACGAGCGCATGGTCATTGCCCAACACGTCGTAATCGTCCACAACCACCAGGGTCGACGTCCCGTGAGCCTTCAGCAGCTCACGCAGGTCATCGGCCTTGGCGGAGCTGTCAAGGACTCCGATGATCCCGGAGCAATTCCTGTAGGCATCCAGCGGAGAGCGGCGGGCGAGCACGAGGATCACCGGGGCACCGCCTTCCAGCGCGGTCTGCAGCCCGAAGCACAGGGCAGTGGACTTACCCGAGCGCCGCGGCCCCGTCACCAGCACGCCGTTGCCGATCTCATCCATACGCAGCGGGAGGATAGACAGCGTGTCGCCTCCCACCCCGAGCGCGAATTCGCCCTCCCGTAGCTGCGGTCCGAGGGCCAGTGCCTCGGCGGCGGTGATTGCCAGTGGCAGCTCGTCCACGCGTGGAGGCCGGAGTTCCGCGGGAATCTCCCCCCAACGCTGCCTGGATGCTTCGCCCTCCCTGTGCACTGCGGCCACCTGCGCGGTGCCGGCGGCGTCGGCGTCAAGCAGTGCGAGCTGCACCTCCCGGGGGCTGGTGCCGCTGCGGAAGGCGCGTCCGGGAGGCATGGACTCGGGCACGTCCCGGGAACGCATTCCGACCAGCTCGAAGTCCTCCGGCGCGGGCATGCGCAGCACGATCCGATCCTCCAGCATCATGCCCATGCGCCCGCGGAAGGTACCGCGGTCCCCGGCGATGACCACGCGCAGCCCGGCCGCAGGCCCTTCGCGCAGCAGCGTCTCCATCCGCTCAAGGAGCAGACCGCTGTCGACCTGCTCGAAGGCTGCCTTGAAGCCGTCCCAGCGGTCCAGCAGCAGAAGCAGGTAGGGCATGCGCTCAGATGCGGGGACGGCGGCCCGCTGCTCGGTGATGGAGGCGAAGCCGCCTACTGCGAGCGCCTGCTGACGGCGGCTGATCTCCTTGCCGAGTAGGTCAGTGAGCCGGCGCATCCGGTCCGGCTGGTCGCGGGTGACCACGGCGCCCGTGTGCGGCAGGGAGACAAGCGGCAGTAGTCCGCCGCTGCCGGCGTCGATGCCGTAAATGTGGAGGTCCTCGGGGGACGCCGTGCGGGCGGCCGCCACCGCCAGGGCGCGCAGCAGCGTGGAGCGGCCTGATCGCGCCGCCCCCGCCACACCCAGATGCCCGGCGCGGGTGTAGTCCCAGGTCATCAGACGCTGGGCCTGCTCGGACGGGATGTCCTCAAGCCCAAGGATCAGCGGGGGCAGCAAGCCCTGGTCCAGGACATCGGCAGCTGCCTGCGACGAGACCGCTGGCACCGCGTCGGTCTGCGGCTGCTCGGATCTTAGCCGTTCCTCCAGCGCGTCGAGCGTTACGTTCTCCGGCAGCGGCTCCAGCCATGGGCTGTGCGGGTCGGGTCGGCCGGTCAACGCGTGGGCCTGGTTCATGGCGTCCACCAGCGTGGCCAGGTCGGTGGGGATGGAGATGTCCTCCTCCAGCTGGGGCGGGGCAGGCTCGGGGCGCGACATCTCCGCCAGCGTCAGCGGGCCGGCGCGCAGCGGCGCCTGTGGGGCGGCGCCGCGGGGGCGTCCCCCCACGCGCGCGGCCTGGAACTGGCGCAGGCTGGCATGCCCGAGGCGCGCGAAGGCGCGGCCGGGAATGGATGGCGGTATCTGGGCGGAGACGGGCGATTCGATGACGTCGTCGGAGTCCGCCTCATCGGTCACGCGCAGGGCGATGCGCAGGTTGGTGTTCGACTTGATCTCGGCGGAGACCACACCGGCAGGCCGCTGCGTGGCCAGGACCAGGTGCACGCCCAGGGAACGTCCACGGCGGGCGATGTCCACCAGGCCGGTGACGAACTCGGGCAGCTCGGCCACCAGGGCGGCGAACTCGTCAATGATGATCATCAGCCTCGGCATGGGCTCGTCTCCGGGCTCCATGGCCGCCACGTAGTCCTCAATGTCCTTGGCGTCGGCGCCGGCGAGTTGCAGCTCGCGACGACGCAGCTCAGCCCCCAACGACTCCAGCGCCCGGGCGGTGAGGTGCCCGTCGAGGTCGGTGACCATGCCCACTGTGTGGGGCAGACGGGAGCAGTCCTTGAACGCGGCACCACCCTTGTAGTCGACCAGTACGAAGGTCATGTCATCGGGTGAGTTGCCCACGCACAGGGACGCGATCAGCGTCTGCAGCAGCTCGGACTTGCCCGAGCCGGTAGTGCCGGCGACGAGTGCGTGCGGCCCGTCGGCGCGAATGTCCACGGCGAACAGCCCCTCCGCGTCCTCGCCGATCACGGCCCGCGTGGTGCGGCCCACCCGCTGCCAGGTCTGTAGCACGGCCTGGCCGCTGGGCTCGGGTATGCCGGCCACGTCCAGGAACCTGGAACTGGTCGGGATGGTTCCCTCCGCGCCCGCGGCAGACACGTCTCGAATCGGGGCCAGGGCGCGGGCCACCCGCTCGCACCATCCCGTGGGGACCAGGTCGAGCACGATCTGCTCAACCTCGTCGCAGCCCGTCTCGGCCACGACCGCCGGGCCCGGCCCGGTGGCAACCACCGCGCGGCACTCCTCCGGCAGGGCCGTCCGGTCGACGTCCAGGCACAGCAGGTGGATGCCCAGCTGCGGCCCCTCACGCAGGACTTGCACCATGCCGGGTAGCAGGCGTAGCGCCCGGGCGCCGTCCAGCACGACGAGCAGACGTCCGGGTGCCCGTTTGGCGTCCTTCTCCCGGCCGGCCTCGATCATCGCGAGCAGTTCGTTGACGCGTCGCGTCACGGTCTCCTCGTCCAGCCCGACGCGGGCGCGCGGGCCGACGCCCTCAGGGGTGCGCAGGTGCGGCAGCCAGCGTGCCCAGTCCCATTCCGCCTCGGCCGCATCCGCCCGCTCCGGGTCGGCGAGGATGACGAGGTTCAACTCCGCCGGAGAGTGCAGGGCGGCGGCCTGGGCCAGCAGCCATGCGGCCGTCCGGTGGCGTTCCTGCCCGGCAACGCCGACGACGCCGAGCCTGCCGAGCCCTACCGTTACCGGGACGTCAGGGACGGTCCAGCGCAGTGGCTCCTCATAGGAGGCGCGTGTGGGATCCTGGACTACCACCTCGCTGGGCACGTCCGCGGTGCCAACCCGCAGATCCAGCCAGTCGCGGTCGCCGGGACGGCGCTCCCACAGCCCCGAACGAGGGCCCGTGGCTCGCAGCAGGATCTCGGCCGGGTCCGGGTGGTCCCCGCGCCGCAGTCCCCGTTCGTCCAGGAGGGCCCGATGGGCGGCGGCCTCGGTGTCGGCCTTCTGGCGCCGGTAGCGGCCCAGGTCCTCCTGGTAGACGCGCTTGCGCGTGGAGCGGCCCTGCATGCGGTTGGCCAGCATCAGGATCGGTGACAGCACCACGAACAGCAGCGTCGCGGTCCTGTGGGTGATCAGATACATGCCGCCCCCCATGATCAGCGGCGAGATCAGCAGGGCGAGGGGGAAGGGCTGCTTGCGGGGCTGCTGCGGTTCGCGCGGCAGGGTGAAGGTCCGTTCTCGAGTGGGACGGGCCAGGCGCGGCGGTCGGTTGAAGTCGATGGTGGGCGCGCCCGGAGTGGGGGTGGCCACGGCGTCCGCGGCGGGCACCGGCCCGATGGTCAGCTGGGTGCGTCCAACCGCAAGCACCGCGCCGTCATTCCAGGCGGTGTCGGGGACCAGCGGGCGCCGGTCCAGTTCCAGGAACCTGCGGGGGGCGTCCGGCTCCTGCTCCTCCAGGGCCTGCACCGTGGCCGCGTCGTCCCGCTTGCGGGCACGGCGCCGACGATGACGTCGGCGACGCCGCTTTTCCGGTTCCGGTTCCCTTTTGAGGCCGAGCACCAGTGGTCCAGGCAGAGCGCGCTTACGAGCGGGGTCGGGGTCCATGAGCCGCTCGGCGGCCTCGTCGCGTGGGCTCAGCACCACCCGACCGCCGGAGAACACGACCAGGTCGACCAGTGCCCCGGTCTCCTGCCTCTCCAGGCTGATGTCGGCACCGGCGCCGCCGATGGTGTAGCGCCCCAGACCAAGGCGACGCACTGTTCCCGCGCCAGGACCGGAGATGACGCGCAGTTCGACGACGCCTTCAGGTTCGAGCCCGTCCGCTGCGGGACCTCCCAGCCCCAGCGTCATGCCATCGTGGACGGAACCGTCGTCCAGTCTCCTGTGCGGATCCAGGCGGGTGGTTCCCCGCCACAGGGACGGCGCCGCATGACTGGAATCGCCTGTGGCTTCCTGCCGCTCGACGACAAGCTGGAGTGGCTGTTCCGGCGTCGACTCGGCACGTCCGCCCAGGGCGCGGTCCAGGGCCTGCGCCAATTCACTGACCGTGGACTCCGGTTGTGCCGTGACGATGAAGTCGCCCGGCAGCCTTCCATCGGCAGGGTCGGGCTGAACACTCAGTAGTACGCGCATGGGAGCTCCGGGAGGGTCAGGCCGTTGTACGTCGGACAGAGGCGCCGGGGGCGAGCTCCTCAACCAGTGCCGCTGTGGCCGGATCCACGTGCATGACGTCCTCAGCGCCGGCGGCGTCCAGCAGTACGTCGAGCTCGGCGAGCAGCTCGTCGCGGCCGCGTACCGCCGCGAGCCTCAGCCGGTCGCGCCACAGCCGCTGGTCAAGGTCAACAACCTTCAGCCCCGTACCCACCGCGAGCGCCGCCCCGTCGGGGTCGGTGTCGTGCAGGATCTGGAAGACGCGGTGCGCGGCGTCGGTGATGAGTGCATCGGCCTCGCGGGCGGTGCGCACCCTGGCGAGCCAGCTGTACCGGCCGTGCGGCAGCTCGGAGTCCACCTGCCCGCGCACCAGGCGCAGGGCGTCGAGTAGTAGCCCCACCTCGTCGTGAAGATCGCTGCGGCGGGACGCGTACAGCAGCGAGCGCAGCACGTCCCAGTCGCAGACCACGTCCGGGCCGAGTATCAGTCGGCCATCCACGTCCTCACGCACATGCGGGATGCCCTGGGAGTCGTTGCCGAACCAGTTGCGCAGGCGCCCGACCGTCGCGGCGACCACGTCGCCGGTGACGCCGAGGGGCCAGAGCATGGCGCCCAGGGTCTCGGGCCTGATGCCCTCGGGATGTAGGGCCAGGCAGACCGCCGCCTCGGTCAGCAGGTCGAGGCGCTCGGGCTCTACCGGTCGAGGCGCTTCGACGGCGGCGGGACCGAGCACCAGAATCCTGACTGCGGCGGTGCGCAGTGCCGCCGCGGACAGCGGGGGCTGGGGCGGGTCCGGAATTGGTGGGCGCGAATCGTCCCCTGGGGGCAGGGGGGCCGCGGGAGCGAGCAGCCCCACCAGCCCGTCGAGTTCCGGCTCGGTGGCTCTCGTCGCGGTCACGGCTACGCCCAGCGGGTCGATGCGGGCGGTTCCGGATGAGTCGAGGTCGATTCGCCAACGGGCGTCGTCGGCCCGGCCGGTGCGGATGAGGTTGAAGCCGTGCTGTCCCGGCGTAGCAGTGTCCGGGCCTGCCGCGAGGACGAACACCTGCTCGCCGCGGTGGCGCCCGTCCAGGACGTCAGCGGGTGCCGGCGGGTAGGCGGCCGCAACCTCGTCCAGGTCAGCTGCTGTGCGCATCCGCTCGCCGACAATGCGTCCCAGGGCGGTGGGCAGGCCCACGGTGATCACGGAGGCGGCTTGCGACCACGGATTGGTGCACAGCTCGAGTGCCAGGGCGGCGACCAGTTCGGCAGCGGCGGTGGGTTCTCCCCCGACCACCACGTCGCCGTCGACCGCACCGAGGTTGATAAGGATGTCGGCTCCGTGCTCATCACGGCCGATGGTCACCAGTCCCGTACAGCCGGGAGAAATGTCGCTTGTCGTGCCGTTGCCGGAGGATACCGGCTCTGCGCCTGCCGCCAGGCTCCACGTGGCGCCGCCGTCGTTAGTGGTCCAGGGCTCCGGAGGTTGCGGGAGCGGGCGCGGCAGGAGGAGCCGGCATGCGGCGTCGTCGATGACGACGGCGTAGGGCACCGGTTTACCGGGCAGGGTATCGAGGCTGCGCAGGATCCGGTTCAGCCGGTCCGAGCGCTGCGGATCGGCTCCCACGCGCATGAGCCGAGCAAGCTCAAGGGCGTCGTCTCCGGGCGCGCCCCCCAGGGAGCGACGTCGCCGGTCTGCGAGGATCGCGGTGAGGGTGGCAGCCATGAGGGCGCCGATCGCGGGCATCTGGGCAGGAGGAACATCCGGCACCGCGGCAACCGCCTGGTTGGAGCTGTCGGAGGCCGCGGCCCCATCGGCGGGTCCCGCCGACGAACCGCTCCCGGCGGCGGCATCCGCCTGCGTCTGGGCGGTCTCATCGACGGGAACGGCGACGACGCGTTCGACGTTCTGCGCGGATTCGGGCACGATCAGGTACCACCCCGGCTGGATGAGCCGGGCGAGTTCGAGGGAGCGTCCGTCGGGCTGAACCCGGCCGACGTTCAGGTCGTAGATCTGCTGGTAGGCGCGGCCGTCTCCCAGGGTGCGCTCGGCGATGTCCCACATGTTGTCGTGGTAGCGGCCGGCGGGCGGCTGGACTATGTACACGCGCTGCCCGAGGAGCGCGGAGCCGATGTCGCTCGGCAACTCGGTGTCGCCGAGCATGTAGCGCACGGATTGTGCCTGGTCCGCAGGAGCTGTCGCCTGCGTGTGAGCGTCTGGGCTGCTTTCGGCTGGGCCCGCGTCCCGGCTCAGTGCGGCCGGGGCCGCGTCGACGGCGCCGTGTGCCTGCACGGCCGCGATCGGGGGCGGCTCCGGTGCGGTGACCGGTTCGGCCGCGGCGGCGGGGGCGGCGACTGCGCCCAGGACGAGCGCGGAGGCGACCAGGCGGCGCACGAGCACCTGGGTGCCGCCGGCCAGCGGCACGTGCGCGGGCAGGCCGCGCCCGCGCAGCGCGGAGGCGACCTCGACCACGGTGCATGCCGTGAACTGCAACCAGGCGAGCCACACCACCCAGGTCAGTACCCCGAGCACGGTCTCGGCAGTTACCGCACGAGTCAAGACGGAGACGTCCAGGTGCTGCGGCAACGGCGGCGGCCCCGCCTGCCAGAGCAGGAGGCAGGGCAGGCCGATGATGACGGTCGCGAGCACGAGGACGGACAGGATGGAGCGCCACACGGGCTCGCGCTGCTCCGGTGTCGGGGAGCGGAAGCGGGCCGGCCCCGGTGGCGTCCGTTGAAGCGTCGGTGTCACGATTCCTCCTGGTTGATGCCGACAGCGGCACGGGCGTTGCCGGTGGCGCTCACGTGCACGGAATCCACGCCCACGATGCGAAGCATGGTGGTGGGCACGTCCTCCTCCAGGGTGACCACCACCTCCTGACCGGTTGTGGCGACGGTGAAGCTGTCGACGCTGATGCCCGAGGCGGTGAGGTGCCTGCCGGCCGCCGTGCGGGCGGCCGTCGCGTCGAGGCTGACGCCGGCAGTACCGCGCATGGAGCCGGCGGAGATCTCCTGGGCGCCGGCGCGGGCGGCTTGTTCGGCGGTGTCGGTCAGGGTGGCACGGGCATTGAGGACCTTGCCGCCGTCAACACACAGTCCGGCCAGCGCCATGAGCACGGCGGCCACGATCACCGCGAACACCGATGTAGAGCCGCGTTCGTGGGTGCGTGTCCTCATCGGGTTCCCCTCCAAGTGTCGACCGGCGAGATCGAGGTGGAGGTGACGGTGGTGGTGCCGGGCAGGAACACCAGGCCGAGGTCGGCCAGGCGCACCCGGCAGCTGACGGTGACCTTCACCGTGCCTCCCCGGGAGAAGTCGGACACGTCGGTGGCGGAGCTGCACTCGGCGTTGGCGGTGTCGGCCGCCGCCAGGCTGGCCGCGGCCGCGCTGGCCGCCATGCCGGCGGAGCGCTCCATGGAGGCGGCGCGGGCAGCGTCGCGCGCCGCGGCCTGAGTCATGCCCTCGGCGGAGACCCAGCGCCCTGCGGCCACCACAAGCATGACGATCATCAGCAGGGCCGGAGCGATCACGACCATCTCCACCGACATGGTGCCGCGCTCGCCGCGTCGCCGGCGCCCGGATGCGGTACGAGGAGCGCTGGTCATGTGTCCTCCCGGAAGGTCTCGATCGGTGCGGTGACGGTTGCCTCGATGCCGGGGGCGAGTCCGGCGATGATGTCCATGGAGGTGCCGGTGACGATGATCCGCGCCTGTTCCCCGTCTAAGGCGATGTGCACGTCGACGTCGGTGAGCGCGCGGCCTCCGCCCACACGAGTGGCGTACTGGGCGCCGTCGGCCTCCGCCTGGGCGAGCTCCGCCTGGGTGGCGGCGCCCTCGCGCACCACCCGGGCCGTTTCCCGGGCGGTGGCGATGGCCACCTCATTGCCGTACCAGGACAGTGCGACCTGCACGGTGACGAGGATGATGAGCATCAGCAGCGGAAAGAAGACCAGGAGCTCCACCGAGGAGGCGCCGGTCTCCTCCCGCAGTCGCTTGCAAATCCAGGCAGACATGGTCAGGGCTTGTCCCCGTTCCCGCCACCGGCGCCGCCACCGTTGTTGCCGATTGTAGGCACTTCGAGGTTGGAGGAGGCGTCCTGGACGAGCCCGTAGACGACCCGGCCTACCAGGGCCGCCAGCACGATGAGGAATCCGGTGATGATCACCCATTCGACCGTAGAGGCTCCTCTCTCGCCGTCGCGAGTGCCCAGACGGCCTCGGATCGTGCCGGTGAGGTCACCGGCGATGACTTGAAGTGCGCACATAAGACGGAGCATGTCCGTTCCTTTCTGCAGGGTTGTTTTCTTGGCGGATCGGGTCATGCCGGGAGCGTCACGTGCCGCCCATGATCCCGGCGAGGGCCGGGTAGACGAGGAACACGATGAAGCCCATGGCGATGATGAGCTGGGCCACCAGCATGGATTCGGAGCTCTCCCCGGCCTTGCCCTCGGCGTCGGCCAGTTCGCGCCGCCGCATGCTGGTGGCCCTGGCGGCCAGTGACTCGCGGATCTTGGCCCCGTCCTCGGCGACGAGCCCGAGCGCGGCCGACAGGTCGCGCAGCTCGTCGATCCGCAGCTGGTCCCCGAGGCCGCCCATGGCGGCCCAGGGGGTCTCGCCGCGCAGGCGAGCTGCGGCCAGGGCGTCACGGATGCGCACCATGGCCGGGTCGTCGGACAGGGTCGAGGCCGCGTCGAGGGCCTCGGGCACGCCCCGGCCGGCGGCCAGGGACATTGACACCAGGTCCAGGTAGGAGCCCACCACGTGCCGGAAGTCGCGGCGCGCCTCGTCGGCCTGCCCGCGCAACCGGGCAGTGGGCAGGATCAGGGCCAGCAGGCCGAGCACGATGCACGCCAGGACCGGGGTCTCCCAGGAGGTGATCGTTCCGAGCGCGGTTGCCGCCCCCACCAGGGCCAGCGGTGCGGTGAATGCGACCAGCCCGTACAGCAGCGAGGTCACCAGGTGCCGTTCCAGGGACCTGCCCATGACGGCCAGGTCGGCGCTCAGGGACCCCAGGTCGATTCCGGTGCGCCGCAGTAGCGCTGCCGCACGGAAGCCGACCGTGTCGAGCCAGTCGGGCAGGGCGCGCTCGGCGGGGTTGAGGCGCCGGGCGTCGCGGCGCAGCCTGGTCTCGTCCCGCAGCGTGTCCAGCTCGGCCAGTGCGGGTGCGGGCTGGATACGCGGCGGAGCGATGAGCACCGCCAGCAGGAGCAGCCCGGCACCGCTGACGGCGCCGCCTACCAGGATCCAGATGCTCATGCGGCGCCCCCGTTCGTGACGGTCAGGAAACGGCGTGGGAGCACCACGCCGGCAAGGTGCCGCATCCACATCAGGCCCACGGTGAACAGTCCGACCACCACCAGCAGGACCAGCTGGCCCTGCGCGCTGGCGTAGGGCTCCACGAAGCTCCGGTTGAACAGTGCGAGCCCCAGCATGACGATCACGGAGAACACCACGACGATCTGGGCCGAGCGCCGGGTCCCGGCGCGGGAGGCGGAGACGCGCTGGCGCATGTCCAGCTCGGCGCGGGCCGTGTCGGCCAGCGAGCCCAGCAGCTGGCGCAGCCCGGGGCCGCGCAGCCGCGAGTTCATGATCAGCGCCGATACGATCAGGTCGGCGGTCGGGTCGTCGAGGTCGTCGGCGAACTGGCGCAGGGCGGTGGCCAGGGGCACGCGCACGCGCATCCGGTCGGCCAGCAGCGCCAGGTCCTCGCGAATAACCGGGGCCGCGGCGTAGACGGTGGCGGGGATGGCCTGTTCCAGGCCGACGGCTCCGGCGATCGTGTCGCGCAAGGACTCCGCCCAAGTCGCCAGCGCCTCGATTCTGGCCGCCGCCTCCCGCTCCTGGCGGGCGCCGCCGAACAGCAGCGGCCATACCACCACCAACACGCCGCCGGCCGCCGCCAGTACGATCCAGCGAGTCAGCACCAGCACGGCGACGGTGACGCCGCCGGCCAGGATGAACCGACGCAGCGGGCGGCCGGCGAGCAGCTGCCGTCCGCCGTCGGCCCCCGGAACGCGGGCGGGCAGGGGGTCAGCGCCCAGGGCGAAGGCGATCAGCAGGAACAGCCCGGTGCCGATGAGCGCACCGGCCAGCAGGGCGGCCATGGCTGTGGAGCTGTTCATCGGGCCCCCCGCGCGTAGGCGGCGGCCGGGTCGTAGCCGGCCTCGATCAGGTCCGCGACGCATTCGATGGGCGCCGCCGGCTGGGCGTGCCCGGAGCCGTCGTCGGCGAAGATCTCACTGGACAGCACCCTCCCGTCCACTCCGTTGACCTCCCGCACGGAGGCCACGTAACGACGCATGGAGCCGCCCTCGCTGAACCGGTTCTCACGGGTGAGGAAGATGACGAAGTCAACGGCGCCCGCGATCAGCAGGTTGGTGGCGTCCTGCGGCAGGTGCTCGGCGGACTGGATGGCGTAGGTGGCGATGCGATTGAACACCTCAGCCGAGGAGTTGGCGTGGATGGTGGACAGTGAGCCGTCGTTGCCCTGGCTCATGGCGTTGAGCATGGTGACGATCTCATCGCCCAGCACCTCGCCGACGATCACGCGAGAGGGGTTCATGCGCAGGGAGCGGCGCACCAGGTCCGCCATGGTGATGGCGCCGGCGCCCTCGGAGTTGGGCAGGCGCTCCTCGAACGCGACCACGTTGGGGTGCAGGTCGGCGAATTCACCGAGCCCCAGCTCCAGCGCGCGCTCTACGGTGATGAGGCGTTCGGACGGCGGGATCTCGTTGGCCAGCGCGCGCAGGAAGGTGGTCTTGCCGGCGTTGGTGGCGCCGGCGATCATGATGTTCTTGCGGGCGCGCACCGCCGCCGAGCAGAAGGCCGCCAGCCGGGGGCTGAGGGTGCCCAGGCCCACCAGCTCGTCCAGCCCCACCTTGTCCAGGCGGGCACGGCGCACCGACACGGCAGGGCGGGAGCACACGTCCATGACGGCCGAGAGGCGGGACCCGTCCGGCAGCCGCAGGTCGAGCTGCGGGTTGGCCGAGTCGAAGGGGCGGGAGGCGAGCCCGGAGTAGGAGCCGAGCACCTGGACGAGCTCGACGAGCTCGTCGTCGGAATCGGCGACCGGTGCTCCGCGCTCCTCGCGTCCATCGGCGTACTGGATGAAGACGTTGTCGTAGCCGTTGATGTCCACGTTCTCCACGTCGGGGTCCTCCAGCAGGGGCTGCAGGCGGCCGACCCCGAACAGGGCGGCGTGGATCCCCTGGGAGACCTCCTCCTCGGCCTGGGCGTCCAGGGGACTGCGCCCGGCAGCGATCTCGGTGCGGGCGTACTGCTCCAGCACACGTCCAATCAGGGCCCGGGCGAACTGGCGCTCATCCTCCGGGGTCATGGGCGGGATGCCGGAGGCGGCGTCGTCGTGCCGCTGCTTGGCGAGCAGCTCGGCGACCTCCTCACGCATGGTGCGTACGAGGTTCTGGTCCACGCTCATCGCTGCTCCCCCATTCCTGCCAGCCCGGCGGCCAGCTCCCGGGCGGAGCGCACCAGCAGGGTGCGGTCCAACGGCCGGGGACGACGTCCCGACAGCGCGTCCGCCGCGGCGTCGTCGTGGGCGAGCACCCCCACCACGGGAACGTCCAGGCCTCCGGAGTGCAGCAACCGGTTCAGGGCCTCCGCCTCATGGCGCTCCTTCCACGGGGCGATGAGCAGCACGCCGAGCTCGGGACGCTCGGTCCGGTGGGCTGTCTCCTCGGCGATCCACCTCAGGCGCTCGCGGAGGTGCCCGTAGTGGTCCACACCGGGACGGGCGACCAGGAGCAGGCGGTCGGAGGCAAGCGCCACGGCCAGACTCGGCGTGCCCGGAGTGAGACGCCCGACGTCGGCGATGACGTCAACCGGCTGCCGCAGGCTCTGGGCCACGGCCGCCCAGCCGCCGCCGATGGCCGCCGCCTGGTCAGGGCGGCCCAGGCCGATGAGCACCTCCAGCCCGCCTTCGACGACGGTGAGGTGATCCTCCAGCGCCGCTGCGGACTCGCGCCGCACCGCCGCTGCCAGGGAGACGAGCCCCCGTGCGGAGTCGATGGGTTGTCCGGCCCGGGTGCGCAGCCGGTACATGAGATCCGAGCCGGCCGGGTCAAGCTCGGCCAGCTGTACGTCACGCGGCCAGACGGCGGCCAGCACGTGGGCGGCGGTAGTCGCGCCGGGCGAGCCCTTGGCCGAGGCAATGGATAGCAGCATCAGCCCTCCCCGATCGGCTGGCCGGAGGCGGTCAGGACCACGGCAATACTGCCGCTCGCGCTGGCGGCCGCCAGCGTCGGCGCATCGGTACTGGAGACGATCAGGGACAGCACGCACCCGGAGGTCCAGTCATTGTTCGAACCGGAGTTGGGGACCGCAGTCAGCACCTGGGCGCCACCCACCTTGACGGCCCCGTCGTTGACGTCGACGACGTCCACCACATCTCCCGCGGTCAGCCCACCGGCCGGAAACCGGCCGCTTTCGAGCGAGACGCCGACCACCTGAGTGCCGGTCCCCGGCAGCGACGTGTCCAGCAGCTGCGACGTGTCCAGCAGCTGCCCCTCGGCGATCTCGACGCGGGCCGTGCGCCCAACCACCTGCTCCGCCTGGGTCGCTTGAATGAGCGTGCCGAGCGTCGAGGACACCGGGGTCGATACGAGGTCCTCGTCGGTGATGACCTCCCCCGCTCGAACCGTGTGGGCGGCGACCAGAACCTCGACTCGGTGGTCCGCACGGGTAGCCAGCAGTCCGGCGAGCAGCGCCCCACCGACAATCAGCAGCACTGCAAGCGCGGCCAGCAGCGGGCGCCGCTCCCGAGGCGCGGAGGGCAGGCGTGACGCGGTGCGGGTCCGCCTGGCGCGGGTGGACAACGAACCGCGAGCATCACGGTCGCGACGCCGAGCGACGCGACCGTCCTGGGGCTGAGACATCGTTGGAACCTCGTGGGTGAGATCTGCGGGACAGCGGTACGGTACCCCCACCGCAGGCGATTACGCCACGGCAACGTTGCAACCAAGTTTGAGGCAATGACAACACCGCACCTCTCACACGAGTACAGAACCGCAGAATCACGCCGTATCCTCAAAGTGGTGCGCCTACAGGCACCGACACCACATGGGTAGTTCTACCCAAACCGCTTGCACTGAGCGGCTCGACATGGAAACCTAGGTGCTGCCCGGTACGCGAAAACGGTCACGTACCCGTCTCAGTCAAGACCATGCGACAGAGATGTATCCGAACCTGAGCCCTAGGAGTAACCAGTGGCAACCACCACCGCAGACCTCGACACCCTCGAGACCCTCTACAACACCCTCAAGGCCGATGTGGACTCCGCCCACTCCATCCACTCGGACACCGACACGGCACTGCAGAACGCCAACTGGGAGAGCCCCAACGCGCAGTCCTTCCGTGCCGCATGGGACGAGTTCAAGCCCAAGCTGACTGCCTTCGAGGCGATTCTGGCGGATGCCGCGACGGACGTGGCGCACAACCACAACAACATCGCCGCCGCCAACGGCGTGACTGACGCGGCAGATCTCGCCGACGTCGCATCCTACGACGCATAAGGCGGCTCACAAGCGGCACGTCGGGGCGGTCGGCGTCCGGGTTGCAGATCCGGCACGTCGGCCGCCCGCCGTCGTTCACACGACTCGTCGCATCGAAACGTCCCCTGAAGGAACCCAATGTCCACTGACCACATCCCCGAGCACCGCAGCCAGAAGAACACACACAAGCACCTCATTAGTAAGACGCTAGCCATTCTGCTTGCCAGCTCAGCGCTAGTAGGGTGCTCTTCCGACTCCGAGGACAACCCTCTGGGCATCGGCACCTTCGACCCCGAGGCGATGGCCTCGGCCAAGGCCTCGGAGTCGGCCGCCGCGGCGGCTGCGTCCGCGTCCGCCGCGGCCTCCGCGGAAGCGGCGGGCGTGGTAACCGCGGAGTCGCTGTCCACCGACCGCTACATAGTCACTTCCATCCCCGAGGACCTGGACGATCCGCAGACCGAGGTCCTCAAGGCCTTCATCAACTACGACCAGGTCACCTGGAACATCTGGTTCACCGGCACCGGCGTAGAAAACGCCCAACCGCTCATGACCGCAGAGGCCTATCAGACCCTCCAAGACAACTATGAGCCGATCGCGGACGAGACTGTTGATGGAAACCTGCGCGTGGCGGTCATCGCCGTGACCATGACCGCCCCCGACCCGGCCAACGCACGGGCGGAAGTAAGGGTCTGCAGCGATCATTCCGACCTCGTCGCCTATGATGCCGACGGAAATGACGTCAGCAACCCGGAGACACTCCAAGGTCGTTACGAGTACATTTTTACCATGGTGTACGAGGACGATACCTGGAAGGACTCCTACGAGCAGCTTGTCTCAACTAACGAATGCACGGTATGAACGATGCCAACAACGAACAGGGCAGTATCGATTGTCTGCGCCACAGCACTCTGCCTGGCCGCACTCCTCACAAGCACACCGTCGGCGCGGGCCGATTACGGGCGCGACGCGAATACTGGGGCCTCTTCTGGTTCGGTTTCGTCGGGTGGGGATGGTTCTGTGCAGATTGCGGTGTCGGCGGAGTATGTGTCGGCTGCGTCGGATGGCTCTGGGGCAGGCGGGACAACGGTCTCCTCGCAAACGGTGGCAAGCTCGGTACACCCGGTGTGCTGGTACGAGCAGGGATCAAGCGGAAAGGAGCTGGCGGAGTGGTTTGACTCCGGGCAGGCGGCTTGGGATATCAGGCACTTCGACGCCGGCGGTAAAACCGTAGAGCAGCACAAGGAACGCTACCCGGATTACGAATCCCACGCTGACGACACTGAGGGCCACTGGTACGGCCCGGCCTGCTCATCAGAGTACCTCGAATACAACGACATCGAGGAGTACTTCGCGATCTCCGACAAGTACTTCGCCGAGAACGGCCCGGTGTGGGTGCCCGCTGGCGGCACGCCCCCGGACCCGGTGATCGACGGCGCCACCCTGGCGCGGGCGGCGTGGGACGCGGTGACGATTCCTACGGCCACAATCGGCTACAACCCCACGGTAGGAGACATGCAAGCCACGGTCGTTGGCATGGACACCTGGATCTGGGCCACCGGCGACACCCCCAAGGAAGTACGCGTGACCGCAACCGCCGGCCCGGTGACCGCCACCATCACCGCCACGGCGTCCCGGCTGACGCTCCAGCCCAAGGACGGCACCGCCTCCTGCACCAGCTTCGGCATCCCCTGGACCCAGGACAACGACACCAAGGGCACCGACTGCATCATCGTCTTCGACCGCTCCAGCGCACACTTCAAGGACAACACCACCCCGGTAGACGTCAAGGTCTCCTACACCATCACCTACACCGCCACCGACGGCGCCACCGGCACCATGAACACCCACACCACCACCACAACCACCAACATCCCCGTAGCCGAAATCCAAACCCTCAACACCAGGCCAACCAAGGAGCCATAAAACCCAGGATGGTTGATGAGCCGGGCCGCGTTCTGTCGGCCTATTTCGCTCGAACACTTTGAAAGGACCTGACTACTGATGTCTTACCCCACACCTTGCCCGTCTCCGGGTCCTTCGCCTATCCCACCGCCGGGTGATGGGGAGGACTACAACTACAAGAAGTTCGCTTTGAAGAGGGTGGCTGATGCGCTTGAGCAGGCTCAGGACGACCTGGATGCGGATCCGGCCACAGTGGGTATGACTCCGAAGTCCACCCTGCTGACCCAAGGCCTGGGCGGGGAGGACTCTGTGTGGCAGTCTCCCCTGGCTGACACCATGCACGACAAGCTTGTGGGAATCATCGACGAGATGATCTCCAACGTGCGTAGCGCCACCGTAGAGGTCAGTGACGACTGGGAGGCCGAGCCGACGTATGTCGACGAGGACGACTACCGCGCGAAGTGGGGGCAGTGAGCAATGACTTATGTATCGCTTGACGCCGATGGCGTCCAGGACATCATCGACAAGCTGACCGACTACAAGGACCAGTCCGAGACCAGCTGGGAAACGGTAACCAGCACCAACCGGGTACAGGACTATCCCGCCAAGCTGAGCGGGCGCTCCAACACGGCCGGCCAACACGCCAGCGCCCTGGAGACTGAGATCAACTCCCTGCAAGCCCGCCTGGACGCGGCCAAGGCCGCGAACGAGGGCGGCATAACCACCACCGCCGCGGACGGCACGATCTGCTACTGGCTGCCCGAAGGCACCGAGGACACCCCCGAGAACATCAAAACGCACAACCAGGTGGACAAGGTCAACCAGGCCCGCGCCGACGCCCAGACCATGGTGGACTACTCCATCAACGGCTGCACCCCCGAGGAGTGGGACGAGCTCATCGGGCGCGTCCAGGCCAACCAAGGCGACGCGGTCTACGCCAACACCATCCTGAACAACATCGGACCCGGCCGCCTGCTGGACCTGCCCGGAGACACCCAAGACCAATTGACCTTCACTCACCCACAGGGCATCAGCACCAGCGACCGTCCGAACGCGGGCGAGGACTTGGCCGATGCTCTGGGGCACGTGCTTGCCACCGCCTCAATGACCTGGGACGACGACAAGGCCGAGGCCTACGCCAACCGGCTCGTGAACTATGCGGAGGAGAAGGGCAAGCCTCTGCGCATAGGTGCGCTGAACCAGATGCTCGCCGCCTCCCGTCCCGCCGACATCGACTCCGACGGCACCCCCGAGGACATCGGCCTTAACTACAACGACCAGCTACTACTCACACTCGCCAACCGGCTGGAGAACTTCAACCCCGATCCAGGGCGCTATCAGCCCCAGGGGCGGGACGCATATGACAAACAGTTCCCTATAGGCCCTACAGACAACCCGCTGGCCGGGGTCGTGCATGCCATGACCGGCAACCCCGACGCCGCCACCAAGTGGCTGGTCACCAACCCGGACGGCACCACCGAACCGGTCACCACCTCCCAGTCCGTCGAGCACGCCAAGCGCATCCAGCAGCTCATTGAGACCGGCGGCCTGACAGACCAGTCCTGGACCACCGACTGGGCCATGCTCGCCAACCAGATCGACCAACTCCCCTCCACGGGCATGGCCGATCCTGCAAGGCAGTACAAGAGCTCCGCCCGTGCCACCGCCACCTCCGGCATCCTCAACGGCCTGGGCTCCGGCACCGACCCCCTGAACCTGTCCCCCGAGGCCCGCCAGTCCGTCGCCGCGGTCATGGCCCGCTACCCCCAAGGCGTAGACGCCTCCACCGATAAAGGCAACACCGGCGGCCCACTGGGCAGCAACGTCAACGCCGACGGCACCACCACCTACTACCCGAAGTTCACCGACCGGGCCCTGACCAACCTCATCGGCCAGGTCACCCTGGACCAGTGGGCCTCAACCACCCTAGGCGGCGCCATGACCGACTACCACACCCAGCAGCTCCAGGACGCCGTCAACCAGTACAACACCACCGGCGACGCCGCCGCCCTCACAAAGGCTGTCAGATCTCAGAGTCGGACCAACGCCTTCTTCGCCGGGGCCGCCGCCCACCAGCTGGTGGCCATGGCCGAGAAGGACGACTCCGCCAGCGACGACGCCAACTCTGTCACCTCATTCCTGGCCGGACTCATACCCGTGGCCGGGCCAGTGCTGTCCCTCGGCGTCGACCTGGGCGAGCCCTTCAGCACCGACAACGCCGACCAGGCCCGCAACCAAGCCGAAGAGATCGAGAACACCGCAATCAACGCCAACAACCGCCAGCTCACCCTGGCCCTGCTCAACTCCGGCCTATACACCCAAGACGACCTCAAAGCCACCCTCGAAAACGCCGGCACAAGCGTCGACGCCCTCAGAGTCATCGACCAGGACGGCAACAACCTCACCCAGAACATGACCCCCGAGCAGCTGGCAGACCCCAACACCGGTGCCGGCCTGGAGGAGGTCGGCAACAACCTCTACAGCCCCACTAACCCCGACCTCGACCTCACCGAAACCAGAAAAGGTGGGTTCAAGGAAGGCTGGGGCACCACCAACCCCGACAGCAACACCGCCCCCAGCCACACCTGGGGAAAGGACGATGAGGAGGACTAACACGCCCCCACCCATCACCAGGCAAGAACGAGCCACGAAGGACCAGCCATGCCACCAAAACAACCCCCCACACGCGCCGACAACCACCGCAAACACCACAGGCGCATACCCACAAACAGCCAGCACCGCCGTCTCCCAGCAGACCGCACCACCCTGACAACGCTCACAGCGCTGACGGCCGCGTGCCTGGCACTGGCCGGCTGCACCATCACACCCGGCAACACCCAGGCCTCACCCTCCGCGGCCCCGGCAACCGCAGTAGTACCCACCACCGCCCCCACCGACAAGGACGCAAAGTACACCTGCCCCGGCATCCCCGACACAGCCCTGCACGCCATGTTCGGCCCCAACATCACCATCAGGGCCTCAGACAAGAACAGAACCACCGCCCCCGAGTGCCGTGTGGACGTCCCCGGCCAGGACAGCAGCGTCTTCTACTCGGAGTTCTGGTACATCTACGACGACCGCGACCCATGGTATTTTCTGGCTTCAGGGCGGGAGGAATCCACGTTCACCTTCGACGGCATCGACGGGGAGGGTGAGGCCCACACCTCCAGCCCCGGCGCCGAGTACGACTACGGCAGCACCGTGTTCACCTGCGGGGACCACTACCTGGCCATGAGCATCGACAACGCCTCGGCCATGGCCGGGGACATGCGAGAAAACCTCATCGCCCTAACCCAATCAGCACTCCCCTGGCTCTGCCAGAACCAGCCCATCCCCGGACTAGACAAAACCATGGAACAAGCCCGCCCCTACTACGCCTACCCCACACCCCTACCCTCACCCACCCCCACAAACACCCCAAACAACTAACACCAGCCAACACCCACACCAACAAGGAGACCACCCACCATGCAGCCCCCAACCCACACCGACCGACCCCACCACCGCCTGACAGCAGGCCTCCTCACCCTCCTCCTGGCCTGCACACCCCTAACAGCATGCTCCTCCGACTCCAACAACAACCCCCTAGACATCGGCACCTTCGACCCCGAGGCAATGGCCTCGGCCAAGGCCTCCGAATCAGCCTCAGCAGCGGCATCCGCATCCGCGGCAGCCTCGGCTGAGGCCTCGGCGCAGGCCGCGGCCCCCACACCTGAGTCGCTGTCCGACCAGGAGCTGGGCTACCACGTAGTCTCCATCCCCGAGAACCTCACCGACGCCCAGACCAAGGCACTGGTCGACTACGTCGCCTACGACCAGGTCACCTGGCGCATCTGGTCAACCGGCGAAGGCCTCGACGACCTCCCCGCCGTCGCAACAGGCGACGTGCTGGGCACGATTGAGCAGGACGCCCACTCCCTGAACGGCCGACGCGCGAACCCACCCCTGCAAGTAACGATCACCGAGGTATCCGTGGCAGAAGACGGCACCTACGCAGAACTGAGCAAGTGCAGCGACCGCACCCAGGTCACCGTCACGGACGCCGACGGCAACGACATCACCGGACCCGACTACCCAAGCTACGCCGAATATCACGTAATCATGGTCCCCGGCCCTGACTCCAGCTGGCTCACCACCGCAGAGACCGTGATTTCCAATGAAAACTGCACTGTGGAGTGATGCCGGATGCGTACCCGGAAGATCCATGTCCTGCTCGCCACCTTCCTTGCCCTGACATCCGCCCTCCTAATCACCGACAACCCCCACGCAGAGCAGGAGGCTCCAAACCAAGGCTCTCAGGTTGGTTCCTCGTCTGCTGGTGTCTCGTCGTCCGGTGATGGCGGGGGCTCGATCGAGGCCTCAGTGACCATCACCTACACCTCCCCCGGCAGCACACCAACCAGCCAGACCACCGCCTCCTCCACCCAGTCCGTACAAGTCCCGCCCTCATGTGGCTACAAACCTACCTTCACCGGCCCCGAGATGGCAGAAATCTACCGCAACACCCCTAAAACCGCCCCCGGACTCAAACCCCTATACCCCGACTGGGAAGACCACGCCGACGACACCAACGGCCAATGGTGGCGCTCCTACTGCGACCCCTCAGTCTTCCCCGACACCCAAAGCTTCGTCGACGCACAACACGAGTTCGTAAACAACAACCCCACAGTCATCTGGGTCGCCTACAACGACAACCCACCAGCACCGCACATCGACCCCACCACCCTGGCCACCACCGTCTGGGAAAGCGTCGACATCCCCGCACCCGCCATCGACTACAACCCCAAGATCGGCGATAGCCAAGCCACCATAGTCGGCTTCGCCACCTGGATCTGGACCACCAACAACACCCCCACAAAAGTAGAAATCCAGGCCACCGCCGCATCCACCAGCGTGACCGTAACCGCCGCCTCCACCAAGCTCGACCTCTCAGCCCCCGACAGCGAGATCGACTGCACCGGCTTCGGCACCCCCTGGACCGAACAGAACGACTACCTGGGCACCAACTGCATGATCATGTTCACCCGCAGCTCCGCCAACCAGGAAGACTCCACCACCCCAATGGACATCAGCATCCACTACACCGCCAACTGGACCTCAACCACCGGACAAACCGGCACCCTCACCCCACTCACCACCACCACAACCACCAACATCCCCGTAGCCGAAATCCAAACCCTCAACACCAAACCAACCAAACAACCATGAAACCAAATACTGCAAGAATGGCCGGACTGCCGTCCCGGGACCCGGCGTCCAGGTGCGTTCACAACCCCGGACAAGACCCAGAAAACGTACCTGTGACTCGGATCGCGGCAATGACGCAGGCATCGACTACGGACTCCTCTTGATACAGAGCGGTGACGGAGTGGGAGGGAAAGATGGCGACATCACAATCAAGAGGAGCAGGACAGGCGGGGAACACCGCCAGGCGGCAATCCCGGTGGTGGCACGGTCGAGTCATCGCGGCACTGTGCCTAGTCGTCTCTTTAGGCGCCTGTGATGTCATTAGCGGCACGGACGAGCCCACGCCGCCGCCGGACACGCCGCTGGCGGATGAGACGATCTGTGGCGTCTTCCCCAACCAGGACCTACAGAACACCCTCGGATTCGACACCTACTGGTATGACTACATCACCAGCCCCACATCGAACGTTGAAACCGGAGAGACCGGATATAGCTACCGCTGCGACGCACTGTCCAACAGCAACCCGTTCGGACAGATCAAGATTAGCTACGGCATCGACACACGCTTGGATACCGGCTATGGGTTGGTGGAGTTTGATGACATTCCCACCGAGTACCCCGACACTGCCAGGGAGGTGACCTTCGAGGGCCTGGAGGGCGAGGGCTGGGCCTGGACCGACAGCGTAGAGATCTACGTGGCCTGGAAGTACAACGACACCCAGGTGCTCCTGGCCCGCCTGACCTACTGGGGCCCACCAGAGAACCTGGACAAGCAGGCCAGCAACTTCCACACAGTCCTCCAACCCGCCCTGGCACAGATCCCCGAACTGGCCTCCACCACCAGTACACGCGTCGTAGTTCCCTCGCCCACGCCCGAAACCGAGGACACAGCCACCGCCCCAGACGACTAACCAACCCCTACCACCCACCCCGCGCTGCAAAGGAGAGCCCTCTAGCATGCAACTATCAACACACCTGTCCCGCCCCTGTCGACACCGGCCAATCCTCGGCCTGCTGACGCTGCTACTGGCCTGCGCGCCCCTGGCCGCGTGCTCGTCCGACTCTGACGACAACCCCCTGGGCATCGGCACTTTTGATCCCGCGGCAATGGCCTCGGCCAAGGCCTCGGAGTCGGCCGCAGCGGCGGCTGCGTCCGCGTCCGCCGCGGCCTCCGCGGAGGCGGCGGGCGTGGTAACCGCGGAGTCGCTGTCCACCGACCGCTACATAGTCACCTACATCCCCGAGGACCTGGACGCCCAGCAGACCGAGGTCCTCAAGGCCTTCATCAACTACGACCAGGTCACCTGGAACATCTGGTTCACCGGCACCGGCGTAGAAAACGCCCAACCGCTCATGACCGCAGAGGCGTATCAGAGTTTCAAAGATCATTACGACCCTATCGCAGGCGAGACCGTCAGTGGCGGTTTGCGCGTAGCGGTCATTTCGGCACTCATCACATCTCCAGACCCTGCCAACGCAAAGGCCGAAGTCAGAGTCTGCAGCGATCAAGCGGACCTGAACTCTTTTGACACCTCAGGCCAAGAAAACACCGACCCTGAGACACTCCAGGGACGCTACGAGAGAATAGTTACGCTGATCTTCGACGGAGAAACGTGGCGCACGGCCACAGAAAAAACACTCTCCACCAACAAGTGCGAGGCCTAAACCATGGAGACTAAGCACAAGAAAGACAGCCTCGTCGCAATAATAGTTATCTCATTTCTAGCGCCCCTCCTATTAGGCGTCAACGCGCCTGCGCACGCCGCAGGAGTTGGTGGACGAAACGATGCGAGTTCGTCTTCTGGTTCGGTTTCGTCGGGTGGGGATGGTTCGGTGCAGATTGCGGTGTCGGCGGAGTATGTGTCGGCTGCGTCGGATGGCTCTGGGGCAGGCGGGACAACGGTCTCCTCGCAAACGGTGGCAAGCTCGGTACACCCGGTGTGCTGGTACGAGCAGGGATCAAGCGGAAAGGAGCTGGCGGAGTGGTTTGACTCCGGGCAGGCGGCTTGGGATATCAGGCACTTCGACGCCGGCGGTAAAACCGTAGAGCAGCACAAGGAACGCTACCCGGATTACGAATCCCACGCTGACGACACTGAGGGCCACTGGTACGGCCCGGCCTGCTCATCAGAGTACCTCGAATACAACGACATCGAGGAGTACTTCGCGATCTCCGACAAGTACTTCGCCGAGAACGGCCCGGTGTGGGTGCCCGCTGGCGGCACGCCCCCGGACCCGGTGATCGACGGCGCCACCCTGGCGCGGGCGGCGTGGGACGCGGTGACGATTCCTACGGCCACAATCGGCTACAACCCCACGGTAGGAGACATGCAAGCCACGGTCGTTGGCATGGACACCTGGATCTGGGCCACCGGCGACACCCCCAAGGAAGTACGCGTGACCGCAACCGCCGGCCCGGTGACCGCCACCATCACCGCCACGGCGTCCCGGCTGACGCTCCAGCCCAAGGACGGCACCGCCTCCTGCACCAGCTTCGGCATCCCCTGGACCCAGGACAACGACACCAAGGGCACCGACTGCATCATCGTCTTCGACCGCTCCAGCGCACACTTCAAGGACAACACCACCCCGGTAGACGTCAAGGTCTCCTACACCATCACCTACACCGCCACCGACGGCGCCACCGGCACCATGAACACCCACACCACCACCACAACCACCAACATCCCCGTAGCCGAAATCCAAACCCTCAACACCAGGCCAACCAAGGAGCCATGAGGGCTTCACAGGCTCTCCGGGCTGCGCAGCCACTCGGCGTCGGCGGGGCGCAGACAGGTGTAGCCGCGATCGCGCGCGCGTGCGGCGGCGAGAATGCCGATCACGGTTGAGGGGTTGTGCAGCAGGCCGCGCATGACCGCATCCACGGCGTCGTCAAAGCGCACCCAGGTGGGCACGAACTCCGCCTCCTCGGCCTCGCGGACGGTCCGTGCCTCCTCCGGCAGCAGGGTCAGCTCACGGGCTAGGAAGCTGCGCGCCCCCTCGGTGGTGAAGCCCGGTGAGGCGTAGGAGTCGACCAGCAAGTCCCAGCGCGCCGCCATGTAGTCGGTTTCCTCGGCCAGCTCGCGCTGTGCGGCCACCAGCGGCTGCTCCCCCGGTACGTCCAGCAGACCGGCCGGGATCTCCCACAGCATGGCCCGCACGGGATGGCGGTACTGGCGCACCATGAGGATCTCCGCCGCGGCATCCGCCTGTGAGGAGTCACTGCCCTCCCGCAGCGCCACGATGTTCACGGCATCGTGGTGGGCTACCGTCTGGCGCCGCACTGGGGCGAGCCCGTCAGCGAGTACCACGGCATCGTCGTCGACCGTGAAGATCGGCCCCGACCAGGCACGCTCATGGCTGACGACTCGGCGCGTCAGATCGTGGACATCCCCTGAGTCTGCTCGGCTGATTCATTGTTCGCTCCTTAGGTTCGGGTCATTTCAGCGGTGGGCAACGACGGCGTCAAGCTGGGCGGCCAGATCGGTTGCATCCGGCAGCCTTTCGGCGGCATGCCGCGCCCGCTTCCTCACCCGGTCGCGGGCCCCGTTGTCTCTCAGCAGCCCGGCAATAGTGTCTGCGAGGAGCTGCGGCTGCGGCTGCACCAGGATGGCGCCCCCACGGGCGGTGGCGGCCGTTCCTCCCACGTCGGTCGCGACCACGGCGGCACCGGCCTGCAAGGCCTCCTGAAGCGCGATCGGCTGCCCCTCCCACAGACTGGTCTGCACGACGACGTCGGCCGCCTCCAAAAGCGCGGGCACGTCCTCACGGCGTCCCAGCAGGTTGACCGGCAGTGACTCGGCGACGATCCGCGCCTGCGCGGCCTGCCGGCCGGGCCCCTCCCCGGCAACCGCCCAGGCCAGGCTCGAGGTCTTTCCGGGGCCGTCCGCCTCCTGCGCGGCCAGCAGCGCTGCAGCATCCAGAAGCAGGTCCAGGCCCTTCTGCGGGGCCAGCCGGGCGACGGTGAGAATGCGGCCCGAGGCTCCCCGCCAGGCCGACTCAATTGAGGATGCGGGCGGCGCAACGCGCTGCCGTCCGCGCTTCGGAGCCGGAATGACGGCAAGATCGACTTGTGCGGCGCCGCGCGCACGCAAGCCCTCGACCAGGTCCGGGCTGACCGCGAGCACATGATCTGCACGCTGCGCCACGAGTCGCATCAACCGCTCCCCGACGACGGTGGTCAGCCGTCCTCCGACCGGCCGGTTGTGGATTGTCACCACCAGGCGGGCACGACCCAGGTGGGGCCCACCCCGCGCCAGAGCTGCCAGAGCCCCGGCGCGCAGCCCGTGCGCATGGATGACATCGGCGTGCCTTCCGAGCCGCCGTAACCTGGCAACCACGGCGCCGTCGCCTGGCGTGGGGCGAGCCCCGATTGTGAGCGGTTCTGTGCGCGCCGTTCCGAAATCGGCTTCGGCGAGCACATCCGCCGGCGCCTCCACGATCACGTCGTGCCCTGCTGCGGCGAGGATCCGGGCGCAGTCCGCCAAGTGAGCGCGCATGCCGCCGGCTGCGCTGCCCGAAACCTCCAGTATGCGGAGGCGATCCGGACGCGCCCCTGGTTGCTCCGCGCCTTCGACATGCGACCGGTTCATCTCATCTCCTGTGACTCTTGCTCCCCCGCGGTGCTGCTGACACGCGCCCTGGGACGGGCAGGACGACGCCGCAGTGCCGTGCACATCTCCCGGTCCGCCACAAGCATGGCGGCTCCGGTGGCGACGGCGGTGGCCAGCGCCCCGACGACTGCCACGATCACCTCGCCGACGACGCCTTCCGGCTGACGGCTGAGCCAGTTGCATGCCATCCCGCACACTGTGGCGATGGGCGCGGTCGCCGCCAGCACGCGTGCCGTCGGTGCCAGCACTCGTGCTCCCATGCGGGAGGACAGCGCCGCCAGCAGGCCGACGCCGGCCACGCACATACCTGCGGTCGAGCCTAGAGCCAGCCCCTTGAGGGTGGCCACCCCATCGCCGCCGTGAGGTGACAGCAGGCTCACCGCCCCCCAGCAAGCCAGGGCGACCGTCAGCCAGCCGCCGCCGGCAGCCAAGGCCGCGCCCCGAGCCCGGTCAGCGGCGTACAGCGCCCGAGTGACCTGGTAGATGAGGGCGTAGCCCACCAGCCCCGGGGCCAGCAGGGTCAGAGCGGCACCCATGCCTTCGACGTCGGCCAGCAGGGCGAAGAAGCGCTCCGCGCCGGCTGCCGCAGCCAGAAGCATCCCCGCCCCGGCAACGGCCACGCCCGTCACCAGCGCCGTGGAGCGGGCAGTGATCAGGTCGGCGCCTTCGGCCTCGCCGTCGTGCGTGAAGGCGGCGGCGAGCCTGGGGTAGATGACCGTGGAGACCGGCACCACGAGCACTGCGTAGGGCAGCAGGTACACGGCCTGCGTGTACTGGTAGACGGCTACGGTGCCGGTGCTTCCCCCGGCACGTGCCAGTGCCAGCACCGCCAGCACGCTGGCCTGCTGGGTGATCAGCGTCCACACCCCGGCACCGCCCAGGCGCAGCGCCTTCGCCCCGATGCCGCGCCCCACTCGCACGGTGGGCCGCAGCCGTACCCCCAGGCGGTGCACTGGCCACAGCAACGGTAGTGACAGGGCCGCGACCCCCAGCGTCGTACCCCAGCCTAGGACCTGCAGCGCCAGTGGAGAGGCGGCCTCCGCGCCCTCGGCGAGTGTCCCGTACACGGCGTAGGTGGCCATGACTACGAGGCTGGACAGCACCGGCGTCAGCGCCGGCCAGGTGAAGCGGCCGTGGGCCTGGAGCACGCCGGTGAGCACCACGCCGATACCGTACAGGGGGATCTGCACGGCGAACATGCGCAGGAAGGCCGCCACCAGGTCGCGCTGCAGCCCGGCGTCGACGCCCTGAGACGCTGGGAGCCAGCCGGCGATGGGCCCAGCGCATACAGCCAGGATGAGCGCGAGCGGTGTCAGGACCGCAAGCACCACCCCCAGCAGTGCGGAGGTGGTGCGCGAGACCTCACCGGCGCGGCCGGCGCTGACCGGGGCGGCCAGCAGCGGCACCACCGTGGCGGCCAGGGCGCCGCCCACCACAACCTCGTACAGGACGTTGGGGATCTGGTTCGCGGTGGCATAGGCGCCGGCCACCGTGCCGGCACCAACGGTGGTGGCCTGAACGATCCAGCGCAGGAAGCCGAGCGCCCGCGATACCAGCGTGAGCCCCGCCACTCCCCCGGCGGCGCCCAGGAGTGCGCGCCCGCCGCCTCCGGGGATGTCGGATCGTGGGGTTGCGGAGCGTGTGGACACGGCGGTCACGGGTGCCCTACGGGTCACTGGGGGCGGCGCCCGAGTCGGTCAACGGCGGACAGGACGCGATTGTTCTCAATGACGCGTGTGAAGGAGATCCTCTCACTGGCCAGTACCAGTCCCGTCCCGATGATCGCGGCCGCTACGCGCAGGGCGCGGCTGGGGTGCGCTGCCAGGGCGGTCCCCACCAGGGCACCCAGCGCGTTGGCGCCCGTATCACCGAGCATGGTGTCCTCCGCCAGGTCCTCCGGCAGAGCCGCGGCGGCCGTGCCGAGGGCGCCGGCGGCGAGGACACGGCTGGACGCCGCCTCTGGGCGCCGATCGGCGAGCATCGGCCCGCATGTGATGACAGCCGCCTTCAGAGCTCGTCCGGGCCGCAGGTCCAGCAGGTTGTGGAGGTTGGCCCAGGAGGCGATGACGACGGCGCCGTTGGCGGCGTCAGCCAGTGTCTTGGCCGTGTGGTCGTGCCGGCGGCCTCCGGCGAGCAGCCCGCCTGCGATCACCGCTCCGCCGCCGATGACGGCTATCTTGAGCGCCCCGGTGGTGACGCGCCCATGGCGCAGCGCCGTCAGGTGTCCCTTCAGGCCCTTGGCGGGGGCGTCGCCGTCGTGAGCACCGGCGTCAAGATCATCAACCAGGCCGGCCACGCCCCCCGCAGTGGCCGCCGTGACCGCCGCGATTGCGGAGACGGGATTCTCAGGCCCCCGCGTGTCATGCGGGCAGCGTCCCGCGCATGCCCCTGCCGTAACCGCGCCGACCGCTACGCCAATGCCCCCGCGCAGGCTGACGGTGCGGCCGTGGAAGTTCGTGCGCCGGAGCCGCCCGGACTGGGACTGTGCGCCACGAAGTGCAATTGACGCCATCGCCGTGGCAATCGCAGAGCCGACCGCGTTGCGCACGGCGGCGCGGCTGGGCGGCACCTTGGACGTCATGGCTGCAAGCGTAGTCGGCGTTAGTGGGAGACGGGCGGCATGACGGCATCGGCGCCGGCATCGAACCCGTAGTTGCCCAAGGTTCCCGAGGCGGTGGCGGCCAGCGCAAGTGGAGCTGACACCGCAGCGGTGGCCTGGCCCACGGAGTCCACTGTGGTCACCGGCGCCTCGGCAGTGCGCAGTGCCGCGACGACGTCCGCCTGTGCATCGGCGGAGCCGACGACGACGGTCGTGGCCGCGGAAGCCAGCCCGGTCAGCGCGGAGGTCCACGCCGTCAGGTCCTGCTCGGGGGTGGCTGCGGCGGTCGGCTCGCTCCCCCCTGCCGTTGCGACCGTACGCGGGCCGACGACGACGATCATGGTGGCCGTCCCGGAGGGCTGCGCGTCCACGGTCACCAGGGGCGTCTCGGATGCGGTGAGCAGCTCCATGAGCGCGGTGGCGCTGTCCCCCTCGGTGGTCAGTGCGACTGCCAGGCCCTGCCCGAGGATGCCGTTTCCGTCGGTTGCGGCGGTATCCAGGTACGGGGTGAACTGGCCGGAGTAGGTCGACCGGAAGGACTCGCGTGAGGTCTCGGCCCATGCGCTGGTCAGGTTGACACGACCAGTGACGGTCGCGCCGGCAGTCTCGATCTCGGTTACGACGGCGTCGATGTCGCCGCTCTCGGCATCGGGCAGCACCGCCACGGCGACCCGCTGGTCCTTCAGGGCTCCGGGCAGCAGCGACTCGGCGGCGGCCGTGATGTACGCGTCACGGTCGTTCACGGCGGCCTCGGTCTGCTCCAGGCGGGTCTGGAGGTCATTGCGGTCGGCCCGCAGGGAGGTGACCTGGTCGTTCAAGGCGGTGCCGAGGGAGTTCTGCAGCGGCCCGGCCCCCAGGACAACGCCCACGGCGAGGGCGAGGAAGACGGAGATGAGCGAGACCAGGTGGTAACGGAAGTCGATCATGAAGGATCCTGTACTTGCTCAGACGGACGGTGTATTCGGGGTGAGTCCCACCAGGGACCGGAGGAAGTTGATCAGGTCGTCCCACACGGCACCGGAGAGCCCGAGGAAGGTCTGCCCCCCGGGAGTGGCGGCGAGGGCCACCAGCAGCGCGACCAGTCCCGCCAGGGCCAGCAGCCCCAGCTGCCATCCGGATATACGCGCACGGTACAGGCGAGACACGCCCTTGGCGTCGATGAGGCGCCCGCCGACCTTCAACCGGGTCAGGAAGGTGGATGACATTCCCGCACGCCCCTTGTCGAGGAACTCCAGCAGCGTGGCGTGCGTGCCCAGGGCGACGATGAGCTCGGCGCCGGCCTCGTCGGCGATCAGCATGGCGATGTCCTCGCTGGTGCCGGTGGCGGCGAACACGGTGTGCTCCACGCCGAGGTCCTCGACGCGCTTGAGACCCGGGGCGCGTCCGTCACGGTAGGCGTGCACGATGATCTCGGCGCCGCAGGCCAGTGCCTTGTCGGAGACGGAGTCCATGTCCCCGACGATCATGTCGGGCTTGAGCCCCGCATCCAGGACCGCATCGGCACCGCCGTCGACGCCGATGATGACGGGCTTGTACTCGCGGATGTAGGGCTTGAGGGCCTTGAGGTCCTCCTTGTAGGAGTATCCGCGCACCACGACGAGCACGTGCTTGCCGTTGATCGCGGTGCGGATATCGGGCATGCCGACCCCGTTCAGGAGCAGGTCGCGCTCGCCGCGCATGTATTCCATGGTGTTGGCGGCGAAGGCCTCGAGCTGAACGGAAAGTCCCTCCTTGGCGGCCTCCATGAGGGTGTCGATGCTCTCCCTGGTCTGAATGCTGCCCTCCGCGAGGACCTGTGCATCCCCGTCGTCTCGGCTGCCGCCGGACTGGGTCCTCTCACTCGCAGTCTTCTCAACGGCGTGACCGTGCCAATGCCCGCCGCGGTCCTCCACGCGGACACTCCCGGCGTACTCGGACTCGGGGTCGAGGTCGATGGTTACCCGTTGCCCGTCATGCAGTCGCATGATGTCCGGGCCGAGGTCGTCAATCAGTGGGATACCGGCGTCGATGAGAATGCCCGGGCCTAGGTTCGGGTAGCGGCCGGATACCGATGGGGCCGCGTTCAGCACGGCAACCGGTTTGCACTCAACCAGTGCCTCCGCCGCCACCCGATCAAGGTCGACATGGTCGATGACGGCGATTTCACCGGGTTGCAGCCGTTTGGTGAGTTTCTTGGTGCGCGCGTCCACCCGGACCATGCCGCTGGGGCGGTCCGACGCCGGCTGGGCCTGCTTGCGGAGCGAAAACGGGAACCTCACGAATGGGATTGTGCCACGTGGGCCTCGTCAATCAGCTCAGCGGCATGCCGAAGGGCGGCTTCTGAATCGTCATGCCCTGAGAGCATGCGAGCCAGCTCCTGAACCCGGGCACGCCCGGATACGGCGACGACGCGGGTCCGCACCGTAGGCCGGTACGCCCCGTCAGCCTGCCGAGTTCGTGGCTGCTGGGCGCTGTTGGAGACCCGTTCCTTCAGCACCACGAGCTGAGTGTCCGCCCAGGCAGCGACCTGGGCGAGGTGCGTGACGACCACCACCTGGTGGGTGCGTGCCAGCCGCGCCAGCCGCCGTCCGATCTCTCTGGCTGCGCGCCCTCCCACGCCCGCGTCGATCTCATCGAAGATGAAGGTGCGCCGGTGCTGGGCGGGCCCCTCCGCCTCGCTGCGGCCCCCACCGGCTGACGCCGCATCTGCAAGAACCACTTCCAGGGCCAGCATGATGCGGGACAACTCGCCTCCGGAGGCGCCCTTGCCCAGGGGCAGCGCGGGCGCGCCCGGGTGGGAGATGAGCAGGAGGGAGACGTTCTCGGCACCGGTGGGCCCGGGCTCGTCACGTGCCTGCAGCTCGACCACGAGCCGAGCATCCTTCATCTCCAGTCCAGCCAGCTCGGCGTTGACCGCATCCTGCATGCGCTCCGCCAGGTGGCGGCGGGCCGTGGACAGCTCTTCCGCCAGACCTGTGAGCTCCTCCTCTGCGGCGGACAGCGCCTCGGTCAGCTCGGCGGCGGTTCCGTGGGGCCCCTCAAGCTCGTCCAGGCGGGCGGCTGCGGCCTCACCCCAGGCGATCAGCGCATCGACGTCTTCAAGCAGGGTCTCGGGACCGCCGATCTCACGGCAGGCTCGAGCGAGCTCTCCGCGGCGGTCCTGAACCCAGGCGAGGCGGGCGGGGTCGGCGTCGAGTGAGGCGAGGTAGTCGCTCAGCTCCCCCGCCAGATCCGCGCTGACTATACCGAGCCGGTGCATGCGTTCGGCCAGGGCGGTGAGCGCGGGATCGACGCCGGCGACGTGCGCGAGTGCCCTGTCGGCGGCCGCAATCAGCGCCGTCACATCCGGGACGTCGGCCGTACCCGCGTCCTCGTCTCCTGCCAGCGCGGTGCGTGCGGTCGTGGCCGCGCGACGCAGGTCCTCGGCGTGGTCCAGCCGCTCCGCCTCAGCGGTCAGGGCGACGTCCTCACCGGGTTCGGGGGCGAGCTCCTCCAGCCGCTCCAGCCAGCGGCGCAGCGCCTCGGCCTCTGCGCGACGCGCCTCGGCACCGGAGCGCCACTGCTCCAGGGCCGCGGCCGCCGCATTCCTGGCCTGGTAGGCCTCTGCGTAGCGGCGACACAGGGCGGCGTGACTCGGCCCGCCAAGCCCATCGAGGGCGGCGCGCTGCGCGGAGGCGGAGCGCAGCCGCAGCTGATCGGCCTGCCCGTGCACGGACACGAGGCGGGCACCGACGTCCGCCAAGACGGCGGAGGGCACCGCCCGGCCGCCCAGATGGGCTCGGGACCGGCCCGCAGCTGGAACGGTGCGCGAGGCGAGCAGTAGGTCGTCGTCGAGCTCGGCGCCGGCCTCGGCGGCACGGGCCGCCGCACGAGAGGTCGGCGCCAGAACGAACGCCCCCTCGACCAGTGCCCGTTCGGCGCCGCTACGGACAACGGTCGTCTCGGCACGCTGTCCCAGCAACAGTCCCAGGGAGGTGAGCACCATGGTCTTCCCGGCGCCCGTCTCCCCGGTCAGGGCGGTCAGCCCGGGGCTGAGACGGAGGTCGGCGGCCTCGATGACTCCGAGGTCCTCAATATGCAAGGACTCAATCACCGCGTGTCGCCATCCTGCAGGGTCAGTGCGGCAGAGGCCTCGGCGGTGCGCCAGCCCTGGACGGGAAGATCGAACTTGCGCACCAGGCGCGTGGCGAAGGGCGCGGTATTAAGCCGTGCCAGCCTCACAGGACGCTCCGCGCGGGTGACGCAGATGCGTGATCCGGTCGGCGCATCGAGGCAGCGACGCCCGTCGCACCATACTTCCGCGCCGCCGAAGCCGGCGTGGTAAATGACCACCTCGAGGCGGGAGTCGGGCCCGACCACCAGTGGGCGGGTGAACAGGGCGTGTGCGGACAGCGGCACCAGTAGCAGGGCCTCAACCTCGGGCCAGATGACCGGGCCGCCACCGGAGTAGGCGTAAGCGGTCGAGCCGGTTGGCGTGGCCATTACCAGCCCATCACATCCGAAGGAGGATACGGCCTGACCGTCTACGCCGACGGCGACCTCAACCATGCGCGCACGGTCCCGCTTCTCCAGGGCGGCTTCGTTCAGGGCCCAGTCACGGGTTACTGAGCCGTCGGGGGCGTGCACCTCAACATCAATGGTCATGCGGGTCTCGACCACGTACCTGCCGGAGACGACATCCGCCACGACCTGCTCGACGGCGTCGGGGTCGGCCTCGGCGAGGAAGCCGACGTGCCCGGTATTGATACCGAGCAGCGGCACGTCCCGGTCGCGGGCGACCTCGCTGGCCCGAAGGATGGTGCCGTCTCCGCCCATGACCAGCACCAGGTCGACGTCGCCGTCGTAGCCGGGCTCTACGGGCTCGACGCCGTGGGAGCGCAGGGCCGCCTCCGCCCGGGCCACGGCAGTGGCGGTGGGCGCGGCCTTGCGGTGGGGCGGCACCGGCTTGTCGTTGAGATCGCGCTGGAGGACCATGACGCGTCGAAGCCGCGGCTGGGCGCGCCCACTCATCCCGGCCTGCGCCACTGTAGCGTCAGGAGTGGTCTCGGAGATGGTTCCAGTCGCCATGTCCGCCTCCTTCCTTACGACGTCTGCGCTGATTCTGCCCTGCGGGTCCCGCCGCGACGGCTCGACGCGCCTCGCGCTCAAGCGCCGCGCCGACAAGGTCCGTCGGCGAGCCGACTCGTCCGGCATGCATGTTCACAAAGTACTCGACATTCCCAGCCGGACCGGGCAGCGGCGACGCGGTGACCGCGTCCACACCGAGTCCGAGTCCATGAGCGCATTCGCACACGGTCAGAACCGACTCGGCATGCAGCTCGGGATCGCGTACCACGCCTCCATGCCCGAGTCGCTGCCTTCCGACCTCGAACTGGGGCTTGACCATCAGTAGCAGGTCGGCGTCGGCCGCGGCCGCACCGACTAGCGCCGGCAGCACCGTGGTCAGGGAGATGAAGGACAGGTCGCCGACGACGAGCTCGGGCGCGGGCGCGACCGCAGCCGGATCAAGCGTGCGCACATTCGTGCGTTCGAGCGCGGTGACACGGGGGTCGGTTCGCAGGGACCAGGCGAGCTGACCGTAGCCGACGTCGACGGCGAGCACATGTGCTGCGCCGCGGCGCAGCAGGACATCCGTGAAACCACCGGTGGATGCGCCGGCGTCCAGGCACCGGCGTCCGTCCACACGCGGCGCCAGGCCCCGCTCAGCGAGGGTGTCGAGTGCGCCCGCGAGCTTGTGCGCGCCACGGGAGACGTAGTCGTCCGCGTCCGGGGAGACGATCTCGATCGCCTGTGCGGGGTTGACCTGCCGCGCGGGCTTGGTCACTGTGGCGCCGTCGACTGTGACGTGGCCGTCGTTGACCAGGCGTGCGGCGTGGGCGCGTGAGTGCGCCAGGCCGCGCCGGACCAATTCCGAGTCGATGCGGATGAGTCGTGCCATCAGGTGGGGTCCCGAATCCGATGTCAGTTCTGGGTCTGCCGCAGCTGAGCGGCCAGCGTCTCATGGATGGCGGCCAGCTCTGCGGCGCGTTCCTCCAGAGGCAGGGCCGCGGCCGCCTCGAGCCGGGAAGCCAGGGCCGGGCCGGAACCCGCCGCGGGCGAGTGCCGTGGCGGCTCCGGACGCGGAACCGGGCGTGGGTTGCTGGTCATCGGGCTGCTCGTGTCAGGCGTCGTCATTCCTCCGGGTTGACGTCAAGCGCGGGCGCGTTCAGGTCTTCTGTTCGGCCGCCGCGGGCGTCGGCATAGTCCCAGTAGGCGCAGGCGAGGGCCCGGTAGGCGTCCAGTCCGACAACAGCGGAGTCCGGGTTCAGGAAACCGGTACCCCGGCCCTGCGCACCGGCGTCGGTGACGCGCCAGCATTCCTCACCCACTTGCCACCACACTTCGCCGTCAGTGACGGTACGGCGCGGTTCGGGGTGAGGCTGTAGCAGGCCGCGCAGGTCGGTGTGCAAGAAGCTCGGGCGCTCCTCGGGGGCCGCCAGTAGTACGTCACGGGCCGTGCTGACGCCGGTGAGCACGTGCAGGCCGGGAATGTCCGCGGCGCGGGCACCGACGTGGTCGGTGTTCAGCCTGTCACCGATAGCGAGGGGCCTGGTTCCCCCGGCGCGGCGCAGTGCACGCTGGTAGATGCCGGGGAAGGGCTTGCCTCCGGCGAGCGGTTGACGCCCGGAGGCGTTCGCGACCGCGGCGACCAGGCTCCCATTACCCAGCGCGAAGCCGCGCTCGGTGGGCAGAGTCGCATCCAGGTTGGTTGCCACATGCAGCGCGCCGTTGGTGATCGCGTAGAGGCCTTCGGACATCATCGCCCAGTCCACCGCCGGATCCCAGCCCTGTACGACGGCGGCCGGGGCATCGTCCGCCGAGGCGACCAGCTTGAATCCCTCATCCGTCAGGGCCTGGCGCAGGCCGTCACCCCCAATCACCAGTACCGGTGCGCCGTCGGCCAGGTGCTCGTGAAGCAGGGCGGCCGCGTCCATGGCGGCGGAGAAGACCTCTCCGACGGAGGCGGAGATGTCGTTGGCGGCGAGCTTGTCCACTACCGCCTGCGGGGCGCGGGAGGCGTTGTTTGTGACGAACACCAGGTGCATGCCGTGTTCGCGCGCGCCATTCGCGCCGGCTGCGGCGTAAGGAACGCGGGCGTCGCCGGCGAAGCAGACACCGTCGAGGTCAAGCAGGGCGACGTCGTAGACGCAGGCGAGCGGCTGGTCGCTGCCACGCAACAGCCTGAATCCGTCGTCCCCGGCTTGGCGCACCGAGTCATCTCCAATGGCGATCGGCTCAGTCATCGGCACTCCCGGCGCTGTCCGCTGAGGCCGACGAGGCGGCCTGCTCGTTCTCGGCGCCGGCGGCAGTCTCCGCTCCCCCGGTCTCCTCCGTTACGTCGTCGTCCGCATCGAGTCCGGCCGGTGTCGTGGACGCCTTGCCTGACTCCTCCTCGTAGTCGTCCTCAATGTCGTAGACCTCGACCTCGTCGCCGGGGTCATCATCGCTCACCATGCCGATACGCGCGCGGATCTTCTGCGCCTCTTCGACCCGGCCGAGTTCCTCAAGCCGATCGGCGCGCACCGAGTGGAGACGTCTCAGGGTCTCACGGTCGCCGCGGAACATCATGATGGCCTCTTCGATAACTACCAGGCCCATTTCGCTTTGTCCCATGTCGTGGCGGATGCCCGAGACAACCATGGCGATCTCCGCCTCCTCGAGGTCATCGAGCTGCTTGGGATCGGCCTGCTGAGCGACCCTCAGAGCCTGCTGGTAGCGGCCCAGAGCGCGTTCGCAGTCGGCCTCGATGGCGCGGTGAAGATCCAGACCGGACAGTCGCCGGGCCGCACGGATCTCCCGCAGCGCCTCGTTGTAGTGCCCGGAGAGGTAGGCGGCAATGCCGGCCGACTCGCGTACCACTGCGACACGACCTGCGTGGGACGCTGCGTAGCGAGCATGCTGAAAGGCAAGCTCGGGGTCACTGTCGAGCAGGCGCTGCACCATCACCAGATGGCGGGCGACGTTCTCGGCGTTCGCCCTCCCCAGGGCGCGAAGCTCGCGCCGTGCCGACGCCTCCAGGTTCTGCGGGACTACATCGGCAGGAACGGGGGGCTCAGGCACTCTTGAGCGCTGCGGAGGCCTGGAGTCGGAGCCATGCCTACGGGGACCTCCAGCACGTCCGCCCCCGGCGCCATCGCGCCGATCGCGTCGCCCAGCTGCCTTGTGCTCCCTTCCGGGGCCGCCGTGGCGCCCAGAGTGCTCATCTTCGCGACGGCGGAAACCGTGCCGGTCCCCGCGCCGGTTGTGACCGTCTCCGGAGCCGGGACGTCCTTCGCGCTTGTCGTACGCCATTGGTCCTGCCTTCTTCCTCTGGTGTCGCGCGGTTCTAGACCGGTAGCTGTTGGGACAGCATGCCTGATTGTTTTGTTTTGGGTGTGGTTGTGGGTGGGTGGGTGTGCCGGCGGTGTCCTACTCTCCCGCCCGCCTGTCGGGGGCAGTACCATTGGCGCTGGGGGGCTTAGCTTCCGGGTTCGGAATGGGTGCCGGGCGTTGTCTCCCCCGCTATGACCACCGGCACGACCCACCCACCCACGACCACACCCCCACTGTTCGTCCCGGGGGGTTGCGCGCCCCCCCGGGGCGTGTGTGCCGCTTGGGGTGGCGTGGTCGCACGGCAGTGGCTGCCTGTGCCTGCTGAAGCACTGTGCTGTTATAACCCCCACCCCGCCACAACCACCACTGGTTGGTGGCGGGCCGGCTGGTGGCCTGCGGGGGGGGCGGGTCGCGCCCGGCCGGGCCCTGGGGGGGGCGGTTCTGCGGGCGGGTTGTGGTTGGTCGTGGACCGTACAGCGGACGCCCGCACCCACCGTTGGGGGTTGTCACGCCCGAACGGCGCCCCCCCCAACAACAAAGGAGTGTGCGTGTGTGTTGTTGCCTGGATGCCGGCGTGCTCGCTGCCGCCCGCCCCTTGCGGGCGGCTGCTGCCCTGCCCCCTTTTTTTTGGCTTGTGCCCGCCCCCACTTACGGCCTGGCCGTGCGGGGGTGGGTTCGTGTTGTGTTCGGCTGTTGTTAGTACCAGTCAGCTCAAGCAGCAGGTTGACCCCTCCCGGGGCTGCCTGCTTCCACATCTGGCCTATCAACCCAGTAGTCTACTGGGAGCCTTCCACGCCCCCCAATAGCCGGGGAGCGTGCGGAGACCTTATCTTGGAGTCGGTTTCCCGCTTAGATGCTTTCAGCGGTTACCCGGCCCGAACGTAGCCAACCAGCCGTGCCCCTGGCGGGACAACTGGCGCACCAGAGGTTCGTCCGTCCCGGTCCTCTCGTACTAGGGACAGGCCTCCTCAAGTCTCCTGCGCGCGCAGAGGATAGGGACCGAACTGTCTCACGACGTTCTAAACCCAGCTCGCGTACCGCTTTAATGGGCGAACAGCCCAACCCTTGGGACTGCTCAGCCCCAGGATGCGACGAGCCGACATCGAGGTGCCAAACCATGCCGTCGATATGGACTCTTGGGCAGGATCAGCCTGTTATCCCCGGGGTACCTTTTATCCGTTGAGCGACGACCCACCCACACGGGATCGCCGGATCACTAGCTCCCACTTTCGTGCCTGCTCGACCCGTCAGTCTCGCAGTCAGGCCCTCTTGTGCGCTTGCACTCAACACCTGGTTGCCGACCAGGCTGAGAGAACCTTTGAGCGCCTCCGTTACTCTTTAGGAGGCAACCGCCCCAGTTAAACTACCCACCAGGCACTGTCCCTGACCCGGATCACGGGCCGAGGTTCAGACGCACGCCACAGCCAGAGTGGTATCCCAACGACGACTCCACCAGCACTAGCGTGCCGGCCTCACAGTCTCCCACCTATCCTGCACAAGCCATGGCGGACGTCAATACCAAGCTATAGTAAAGGTCCCGGGGTCTTTCCGTCCTTCTGCGCGTAACGAGCATCTTTACTCGTAATGCAATTTCGCCGAGCTCATGGTTGAGACAGTAGAGGAGTCGTTACGCCATTCGTGCAGGTCGGAACTTACCCGACAAGGAATTTCGCTACCTTAGGATGGTTATAGTTACCACCGCCGTTTACTGGGGCTTAGGCTCACCGCTTCACCCCACAGCACGTGGGGCTGACGGATCCTCTTAACCTTCCAGCACCGGGCAGGCGTCAGTCCGTATACATCGCCTTACGGCTTCGCACGGACCTGTGTTTTTAGTAAACAGTCGCTCCTCCCTGGTCACTGCGACCCTCACCCCCAGCCCGCACGGGGCCTCAGGGCTCGGGCCCCCCTTCTCCCGAAGTTACGGGGGCATTTTGCCGAGTTCCTTAACCATGATTCACTCGCCCGCCTGGGCATACTCTGCCCGACCACCTGTGTCGGTTATTGGGTACGGGCGGTAGCGCACCTCGCGCCGAGGCTTTTCTAGGCACCCCAGGATCACCCTGCTATCCCCCACCCCAACGGGCGGGGTCACCATCACGCCTCACCCCACCCCCCAACACGGGGGGCATGGCACCCGGATTTACCTGGGCGCCGGGCCACACGCTTGGACGGGACAAGCCATAAGCCCCGCCGGGCTACCTCTGTGCGTCACCCCTGTTAACACGCTTGCCTACCAGCACGGAGGACCCCCAGACCAACACCCCCACAGGCACCGCCCGGCCCGAAGACCGGCACAGCACCCAAGCAAGAGGGCGCCGGCGTGGGTTAGCACCCGCACGTCAGCATGGACGGTGCACCACCGGTACGGGAATATCAACCCGTCATCCATCGACTACGCCTGTCGGCCTCGCCTTAGGCCCCGACTCACCCAGGGAGGACGAACCTGCCCCTGGAACCCTTGGTCATACGGCGCCGGGGAATCCCACCCCGGTCTCGCTACTCATGCCTGCATTCTCACTCCCACGCCGTCCACCCACGGTCACCCCCGGGCTTCACCCAGCGCAGGACGCTCCCCTACCACCCCGCACCACACAAGGGCACGGGATCCGCGGCTTCGGCGGTACGCTTGAGCCCCGCTACATTGTCGGCGCACGACCACTCGACCAGTGAGCTATTACGCACTCTTTCAAGGATGGCTGCTTCTGAGCCAACCTCCTGGCTGTCACCGCGACCGCACATCCTTTCCCACTTAGCGTACTCTTAGGGGCCTTAGCCGGCGGTCCGGGCTGTTTCCCTCTCGACCACGAAGCTTATCCCCCGCAGTCTCACTGCCGCGCTACAACCACGACGGCATTCGGAGTTTGACTGGCATCAGTAACCCAGTAAGGCCCCTCAGCCAACCAGTGCTCTACCTCCGCCCGGCAACACGCGACGCTGCACCCAAATGCATTTCGGGGAGAACCAGCTATCACGGAGTTTGATTGGCCTTTCACCCCTACCCACAGCTCATCCCCCCCGTTTTCAACCGAGGTGGGTTCGGTCCTCCACACGCTCTTACACGTGCCTCAACCTGGCCATGGGTAGATCACCCCGCTTCGGGTCCAGAACGTGCCACTAAAACGCCCACTTCGGACTCGCTCTCGCTACGACTACCCCACAACAGGTTAACCTCGCGACACGCCCTGACTCGCAGGCTCATTCTTCAAAAGGCACGCCACCACCCAGGCACACCCCCACCCAAAGGCAGGAGCCCACCCAGGCCCTGACGGCTTGCAGGCGCCCGGTTTCAGGTACTCTTTCACTCCCCTCCCGGGGTACTTTTCACCATTCCCTCACGGTACTAATCCGCTATCGGTCACCAGGAAGTATTTAGGCAGCCAGGTGGTCCTGGCAGACTCACGCAGGACTCCACGAACCCCACGCTACAAAAAGGGGAAAAACACGCCCCACACCACACCAGCAGCTTCAGCCTACGGGGCTATCACCCTCTACGGCCCCCCTTCCCAGAGGATCCGGCTAGCCACCAGCAACAGCGCGGGCCCACGGCAGCAGGCCCCAGACGCGCCCCACAACCCCGCAGCCGCAACCCCTGCCGGGTAATCACACGACCACGGTTTAGCCTCCTCCGCTTTCGCTCGCCACTACTCACGGAATATCCTCTCCTACGGGTACTGAGATGTTTCACTTCCCCGCGTAACCCCCCACCCCCTATGAATTCAGGGACAGGTGGCGCGGCACAACCCGCGCCGGGTACCCCCATTCGGAAACCCTCGGATCACAGCCCGCAAGCCGGCTCCCCGAGGCATATCGCAGGCCGCCACGTCCTTCATCGGCCCCTGGTGCCAAGGCATCCACCGAGCGCCCAAAAAAACAACACAAACAAGAACACAAGCAAAAAAACGCAGAACAGCAACCACAAACACGCGACAAACAAGAAACAAAAACACTCGCGTCCGCTATACAGTTCACAACCAACCAGCCCACACCACCACAACCAGCCACCACCAGGCAACCAGCCGCGCCAGCAGGACCCACCCAGGGCGCGCAGCCCCGGAACCCGACAGCATGCCACCCCACCCCCACCCACCAACACAGCAGGAGGAGAACCACGGGGCCCCGCACGGCCAGGCCCACAACAGGCCCGAGAAAAACCACACGGAGTGCCTGCCTGCCCGGCCAGCGCCAAACAGTCTCCCTAGAAAGGAGGTGATCCAGCCGCACCTTCCGGTACGGCTACCTTGTTACGACTTCGTCCCAATCACCAGCCCCGCCTTCGACCGCTCCCCATAGGGCCACGGGCTTCGGGCGTCACCGGCTTTCATGACGTGACGGGCGGTGTGTACAAGGCCCGAGAACGTATTCACCGCGGCGTTGCTGATCCGCGATTACTAGCGACTCCAACTTCACGGTGCCGAGTTGCAGGCACCGATCCGAACTGAGACCGGCTTTAAGGGATTCGCCCCGCCTCACGGCATCGCAACCCACTGTACCGGCCATTGTAGCATGCGTGAAGCCCAAGACATAAGGGGCATGATGATTTGACGTCATCCCCACCCTCCTCCGAGTTCACCCCGGCAGTCTCCCGCGAGTCCCCGCCACAACGCGCTGGCAACACGGGACAGGGGTTGCGCTCGTTGCGGGACTTAACCCAACATCTCACGACACGAGCTGACGACAACCATGCACCACCTGCAGGCCGGCCCGCACCACAAAAAGCAGCACGGGAACCACCGTCTCCGGCAGCAGCCGACCCATGTCAAGCCTTGGTAAGGTTCTTCGCGTTGCATCGAATTAATCCGCATGCTCCGCCGCTTGTGCGGGCCCCCGTCAATTCCTTTGAGTTTTAGCCTTGCGGCCGTACTCCCCAGGCGGGGCACTTAACGCGTTAGCTACGGCGCGGAAGCCCCGGAAAGGGCCCCCACACCCAGTGCCCAACGTTTACGGCGTGGACTACCAGGGTATCTAATCCTGTTCGCTCCCCACGCTTTCGCTCCTCAGCGTCAGCAACGGCCCAGAGACCCGCCTTCGCCACCGGTGTTCCTCCTGATATCTGCGCATTCCACCGCTACACCAGGAGTTCCAGTCTCCCCTACCGCGCTCAAGCCAGCCCGTACCCACCGCAAGCCCCCAGTTAAGCCAGGGAATTTCACGGCAGACGCGACCAGCCGCCTACAAGCCCTTTACGCCCAGTAATTCCGGACAACGCTCGCGCCCTACGTATTACCGCGGCTGCTGGCACGTAGTTAGCCGGCGCTTCCTAACCCGGCTACCGTCAACCCACCCACAAACGAGGCAGGCCTTCACCACCGGAAAAAGAGGTTCACAACCCGAAGGCCTCCATCCCTCACGCGACGTCGCTGCATCAGGCTTCCGCCCATTGTGCAATATTCCCCACTGCTGCCTCCCGCAGGAGTCTGGGCCGTATCTCAGTCCCAGTGTGGCCGTCCACCCTCTCAGGCCGGCTACCCGTCAAAGCCTTGGTAAGCCATCACCCCACCAACAAGCTGATAGGCCGCGAGCCCATCCCCCACCGGAACAACAAAAAGCTGAACCTATACCAACCCACCCATGCAGGCAGGCCAGACCACCCCGTATTAGCCGCCCTTTCAAGCAGTTATCCAGGAGAAGAGGGCAGGTCACTCACGTGTTACTCACCCGTTCGCCACTAACCAACCCACCAAAAAAGCAGGCCAGCCCGTTCGACTTGCATGTGTTAAGCACGCCGCCAGCGTTCGTCCTGAGCCAGGATCAAACTCTCCAAACAAAACAAAAACCAAACAAAGAAACCAACAAAAAACACCAACCAAACAAACAAACACGACACACTATCGAGATCCCAAACAACACACCCAGTCGAAGCTCCCGGCGACCCGTGGCCACCGCTCACTCCGGCGAGCAGCATCCGCTATCTTATGAGGAGTCCCGAAGACTGTCAAGCTCGGAAGACATGCTCCCGATCACAGCTGGTTTCCTCTTCAGAGGCGGGCCACGCGAACCGTCCCCCTCGTGGGATCCGTGTCCGACGCAGCGGGCTGTACTTTATCCCCACTCCCACCGGAGGCGTCAAACTGATTCACTATGAAGCGGGCCACTACCTCGGTCCCGCGGATGCCGCGCTCGCCAGGAGACCCGCGCCGAGCACGGCTGCGGCCCGACCTCGCCCGACTCAGCTCGCTGGCGGAACACCCGCTGTAACCGGCGTCGGCACCGGGACCCCGGTGGGCGCGGGCGCTTGCACCTCCCGGTATATGCCAGGGGCTGTCGGCGCACACCGATGAGTGCGCGCCGACAGCCCCTGAAGCCGGCAGCGGCCGACGAGCGCCGACCGCGCCAACGCTTAAACCGTCGCGAACTTACGCACCGCCTTCGCCACCGCAGCAGCCACCCGCTTGTCGAAGGCACCCGGAATGATGTACACGGGACTGAGCTCCTCGTCCGCGATCACGCCGGCGATGCCAGTGGCTGCGGCGCGCAGCAGCTCCACCGAGATCTCAGTGATGCCGGTGTCGAGCAGACCACGGAACAGACCGGGGAACGCCAGCACGTTATTGATCTGGTTGGGGAAGTCGCTGCGTCCGGTCGCGACCACCGCGGCATAGTCGGCGGCACCCACCGGGTCCACCTCGGGCGTCGGGTTCGCCATCGCGAACACGATCGCGTTCTCATTCATCACCGCCAGGTCCTTCGGCTCCAGCAGGTTCCCACTGGACACGCCGATGAAGACGTCGGCGCCCTCAAGGCCCTCCTTGAGCGATCCCGACACATGCCGCGGGTTGGTGTTCTCCGCCAGCCACTTACGGTGCTCGTTCATACCCTCGGTGTTCTCGCCGCTGAGCGCGCCGGAGCGGCCGTAGCCGACGATGTCGGTGGCACCGTGCGCCATGAGCAGCCGCGCGATGGCGGATCCCGCCGCACCTACGCCAGACAGCACGATGCGTACGTCCTCGATCCGCTTCCCAACCACCTTGAGCGCGTTGATCAGCGCCGCCAGCGTGACGATGGCCGTGCCGTGCTGGTCGTCGTGGAACACCGGGATGTCAAGCTCCTCACGCAGCCGCGCCTCGATGTCGAAGCACTTGGGAGCGGCGATGTCCTCAAGGTTGATGCCGCCGTACGCGGGGGCGATGGCTTTGACGATCTGGATGATCTCCTCAGGATCCTTCGTGTCCAGCGCCACCGGCCAGGCGTCGACGTCGCCGAACTGCTTGAACAGCACGGCCTTGCCCTCCATGACGGGCATGGCCGCCTCCGGGCCGATGTCGCCCAGCCCCAGGACGGCAGTGCCGTCGGTGACGACCGCGACTGTGTTCTTCTTGATGGTCAGCTGACGCGCACGCTCCGGGTGGTCGTAAATCGCCTTGCAGACGCGCGCCACTCCGGGGGTGTACACCCGGGCGAGGTCGCGGCGGTTGTGGATGGGGGTGCGTGGGGCGACCTCCACCTTTCCGCCGACGTGCGCGAGGAAGGTGGAGTCTCCGACGTTGTGGACGATCACGCCGTCGAGCTTCTTGAGCGCCTCGACCAGTTCGCCCCGATGCTTGGAGTCCCGCGTATCGGCAGTCAGATCGACGATCAGGGTGTCGCCGTCGGTGTCGGCAACATCGACGCCGTTGACGATTGCTCCGGTGGCAGAGGCCGTATCGACGAGAGTCGTGACGGCCTTCTGCGAGGCGGGGACCTCAAGGTGAAGCGCAACGGTATAGCTGGGACTCGGCTGTGCCATGGGGCTTGTTCCTCCGTTGTGGGCTCTAGGACGGACCAGCGGCAGTCGCCGGTCCACAGAAGCAGAATCTGCTGCTTAGAGCCTATCCCCATACGGCAGAAGAAGGATCCGGCTGTCTCATGGTTGTGAACCAGGAGACAGCCGGATCCCTCAATGCTCCCGCAAGACCGCACCCAGGCGGTCCGCGGCTGCTTCCCGACAGGGAAGCGCGGCACTAACCGCCGACCCGCTCCATGACCAGCTCACGCACACGGCGCGCATCCGCCTGGCCCTTGGTGGCCTTCATAACCGCACCGACGATGGCTCCCGCGGCCTTGACCTTGCCGCCCCGGATCTTCTCGGCGACGTCGGGGTTCGCAGCCAGGGCGTCGTCAACCGCCGCCAGCAGCGCGCCCTCATCGGAGACGACCTCCAAGCCACGGGCCTCGACCACCTGCTCGGGATCGCCCTCGCCCGCCAGCACGCCCTCCAGCACCTGCCGGGCCAGCTTGTCCGTGAGGCGACCCGAGTCGACCAGGTTCTGCAGCCCGGCCACTTGCGCCGGGGTGATCGACAGGTCCTCCAGGGCGAGCTCCTGCTCCTTGGCCGAACGGGACAACTCCCCCATCCACCATTTCCGGGCGGCCTGGCCCGTGGTGCCGGCCAGCACCGTCGCCTCAATGAGCTCAAGCGCACCCGCATTGACGACGTCGCGCATCTCGTCGTCGGCCAGGCCCCACTCCGCCTTCAGACGACGCCGCTTCGCAGCGGGCATCTCCGGCAGGCCCGCCCGGATCTCCTCAACCCACTCCCGGCTCGGGGCGAGCGGGACCAGATCGGGCTCGGGGAAGTAGCGGTAGTCGTCCGCATCGGACTTGATGCGGCCCGCACGAGTGGTCCCGTCGGCCTGACCGTGCCGGGTCTCCTGCTGCACCTCGCCGCCGGCGGCGAGGATCGCCGCCTGCCGCCTGATCTCATAGCGCACGACGGCGTCGATCCCGCGGAAGGTGTTGACATTCTTGGTCTCGGTACGCGTGCCCCAGGGAGAGTCGGGGCTCTCGCGCAGGGAGACATTGACGTCGGCGCGGACGTTGCCCCGCTCCATGCGGGCCTCGGAAACACCCAGCGCCCGGAAGATGTCACGCAGAGTCCGCACATAGGTCGCGGCCACCTCCGGCGCCCTCGCGCCGGCCCCCTCGATCGGGCGGGTGACGATCTCCACCAGTGGCACGCCGGCGCGGTTGTAGTCGACCAGTGAGTGGTCGGCGCCCTCAATGCGGCCGTCCGCGCCGCCGACGTGGATGTTCTTGCCGGCGTCCTCCTCCATGTGGGCGCGCTCGATCGGCACCGTGAAGACCGTGCCGTCCTCCAGCTCCACCGGGAGCGCGCCGTCGTAAGCGATCGGCTCGTCGGACTGGGAGGTCTGGAAGTCCTTGCACAGGTCCGGGTAGAAGTAGTTCTTCCGGGCGAACCGGCAGGTCTCGGCAATCTCGCAGCCCAGGGCCAGGCCGATCCGGATGGCGTACTCCACGCCCTTGCCGTTGACCACCGGCAGGGATCCGGGCAGACCCGCGCTGGTCGGCGTCACCATGGTGTTGGGCTGTGCGCCGAAGACATTGGGTGCGGCGTCGAACATCTTGGTGGCGGTGCCCAGCTCCACGTGCACCTCCAAACCGATAACCGGGTCGTAGCGGCGCACTGCCTCGTCGTAGTCCATCAGCTCATCGCTCATGTCACTTCACCTCCAGTTCGGGGGCCTGCGCAAGCAGGTGGCCGCCCCACTTCTTCTCCAACATCGCCTCCAGGACCGCACCGACCCGATACAGCCGGTCATCGGCGCGCTGCGGCGCCAGGACCTGGAAGCCGACGGGCAGGCCGTCGTCGCTCAGGCCCGAGGGCAGGCTCATGGCCGGCACCCCGGCGAGGTTGGCAGGAATAGTCGTGACGTCCAGCTTGTACATGGCCAGCGGATCGTCCTTCTCCCCGAAGCGGTAGGCAGTGACCGGCGCCGTCGGGGACACCAGCACGTCCGCCCGCTGCCAGGCCGCGGCGAAGTCCCGCTGCACCAGGGTGCGCACCTTCTGCGCCGAGCCGTAGTAGGCGTCGTAATACCCGGCGGACAGCACATGCGTGCCCAGAATGATGCGACGCTTTACCTCGTCGCCGAAGCCGGCACCGCGTGTGGCCGCCATGACGGTCTCTGCCGTGACCGGTCCTTCGGCCGGCTCAACCCGCAGGCCGTAGCGCATGCCGTCGTAGCGGGCAAGGTTCGACGACGCCTCTGCGGGCATGATCAGGTAGTAGGCGTCGAGCGCGTACTCCAGGTGCGGCAGGGAGACGGTCTCAACCGCAGCGCCGGCCTCCTCAAGCAGTTCCAGGGCGGTGTGGAAGGAGTCGACGACGCCGGCGTGGTAGCCCTCCCCGCCGTCGAGCTCGGCGATCACACCGACACGCAACCCGGTCAGGTCCGCACCGGCCTGCGCGGCACGCACCACGTCGGCCATGCCGCGCGGGGCGTCCGGCAGGGAGGTGGAGTCGAGCGGGTCGTAGGAGGCGATTACGTCGTGCAGGAGGGCGGCGTCGAGCACCGTGCGGGCCATGGGACCGGGAGTATCCAGCGAGGAGGCCATGGCGATCACACCGAAGCGCGAAACCGTGCCATAGGTCGGCTTGACTCCCACGGTGCCGGTGACGGCGGCGGGCTGGCGAATTGACCCACCGGTGTCGGTGCCGACCGCGGTGGGCGCCTCGAATGCACCCACCGCCGCGGCGGAACCGCCGGAGGAGCCGCCGGGGATGCGGCCGAGGTCCCAGGGATTGGCGGTACGGCCGAAGGCGGAGTGCTCGGTGGAGCCGCCCATGGCGAATTCATCCAGGTTGGTCTTGCCCAGGATCGGCAGGTGTGCGGCGCGCAGATTCTTCACCAGGGTCGCGTCGTAGGGCGGCACCCAGCCCTCCAGGATCCTGGAGGCGGCGGTGGTGACCTGCCCGCGCGTGACGATCAGGTCCTTCACCGCCGTCGGCACACCGGTCAGCTCGGGCACGGACGCACCGTCGGCGGCGGCCTCCCGGCGGGCGGCATCGGCGGCGTCGGCATCGGCCAGGGCCTTGTCGGCGTCCACATCGAGGAAGGCCCCGATCGCGCCGTCAACCGCGGCGATCCGGTCCAGGTGGGCACGGGTCAGCTCGCGGGAGGAGAGCTCCCCCGCAGCCAGCGCGGCGGCCTGCTGCGCCGCCGTCGCCCGCACCAGCTCGTCGGGGGCGCCCGCTGCGGCACCGCTGGCAGGCGGCAGAGGGCTCGTCGGACGGGTTGAGCTGTTCACGATGCGGAGTCCTCTCCAAGAATGCGGGGCACGAGGAACGCGGAGTCCTCTGCGGCTGGAGCGCCGGCGAGTAGCTCCTCGACGTCGAGGGTCGGGCCGGGGACGTCCTCCCGCATCACGTTGGTGAGCGGGACTGGGTGCGAAGTGGCGGGCAGATCGGGGGTGACCACGCTGGTGACCCGGGCGAAGGCGGAGGCGACGGCGTCCAGCTCGCCGGCCAGGCGCGCGACCTCCTCCTTGCTCAGGGCCACGCGCGCGAGCTCCGCGACGCGGATGACCTCATCCTTGGAAATGGCAGACATGGGCCCGAGTGTATCCACTCGCAGGCACCGCGTGCCGACCGGGCGGCGCCGCACGCCCGCCGCGCATTCACCGCACCCCGATCGCAAGGACATCACAAGGGAGTCCGCGTGAGCGGCCGAACCGGCCGTGAGGAGCGTGTTTCCAACATCCATGCAAGAAGTCACAGGCACACGGTGGCGGACAACATTGACATTCCAGCCGCGGCCCGGTGTCATTAACACGAAGGTTCCGCAGTTGGTGCGGAGACGCAGAACAGGGCGGCCCGTCAGTGCGCCGGGTCACCGACGAATAAGGATCCTATGCACAGCGACAAGCTCCCCACCGGGCGGGTCCCGGAGGAGACAGACGAGTCGTCGACACCGGCCGGCGGACCCGCTGACACCGATGCTGCTCCTGAGACAGTCCTGAGGACCCCTTACGGCGAGTCCTCCGCAGTCGTCCGCACCTCGATCATGGCAACCGCGGGCTCCGCGCCCAGCGCGAGCACTCCGGCAGCTGCCGCCGTGCAGGCGCCTCCAGCAGACCAGCCCGAGCAGACCGCCCCCCTGGCGCCGGTGCCGGACGCCCCCGAGGCGGCGACGCCCGCCACCGCCGACTCACCGGAGGCCCCCGAGTCCGCCCCGACGCCCCGCACCGCGGACTCCGCGCCGGAGGCCGCCGCGGCGACGCCCGCCACCGCCGACCGGCGCTCCCGGCGACGCCGCCGCTGGGCCCTGTCGGGCGTGGCCGCAGTGGCACTGCTTCTGGGTGCGGGCGGCTACGCCTATGCCGACCACTACGCCGACGTCGCAGTGCCGGGAACCACGGTGGCCGGGACCGACGTGTCCGGGATGAGTCGCGCTGAGATCACCAAGACGATCAAGACCAGGGCCGACGCCGCCACGGTGAGTATCACGGGCGACGCCGAGGCCACCGCCACGCTGAGCGACTTGGGCACCACAGTCGACGCCGAGGCCACCGCCACCGCGGCCATGGCCCGCAGCGCCGGAGTCATCGACCGCTTCAAGGCCCTGCTGGGAAGCGCCGACATCGCAGTGGTCACCACCGTCGATGACGCGGTGCTTCAGGACTACGCAGACGGTCTCGTCCCCGACGACCAGTCCAAGGCCCGCAACGCATCCATCGCCCTTGACGCCGAAGCCACCGCCTTCGAGGTCACCGCCTCCAGCGAGGGCCTGAGCATTGATACGAGCGCCCTGGCCCAGGCGGCCGCCGCGGCGGCCGCGTCTCTCGACTCCGCATCCGTGGACGTCACCTACGAGAACACCCTCCCCGCCGTGTCTGACGACGACGCCCAGGAAGTGGCGGACACCGCCAACGAGTGGATCACGCAAGACGTCACGATCACCACTGCGGACGGGACGGGCTCCTATACGGCCGACGCCGCGACCAAGGCCTCCTGGATCTCCGTAACGGAGAGCCTCGACGCCGCACCGACACTGTCGATCGACAGCACAAAGGTGGCGCAGTGGGTTGACGCGCAGGCGACCGACGCCAATGTCACGCCGGTGGTCGGGCAGCGGAACGTCAACTCCGCCGGCGACGTCGTCGCCACCAGTGTTGAAGCGGTCGCCGGCCAGACGGTCAACAATGCCGAGGCGATCACCAATGGGATCGCCGAGTCGCTCTCCAGCAGCCGGGCATACGCCGGCAGTTTCGAGATGACGACGAGTGAGGAGCAGTGGGAGGAGCGCCAGATCGCCAACGGCGCCGAGAACCTCGTGTACCAGGCCGCCGACGGGGAGAAGTGGGTAGACATCAACCTGTCGACCAAGACCGTGACCGCCTATGAGGGGGCAACCGTGGTCCGCGGCCCGGTGTACGTGGTCGACGGCGCCGCCGCCACTCCCACCGTCACCGGCACCTACCACGTGTACCTGAAGTACGAGACCCAGACCATGCGCGGGCAGAACGCCGACGGCACGGAATACGAGACCGAGAACGTCCCCTGGATCTCCTACTTCTACCAGGGCTATGCCCTGCACGGCGCCCCCTGGCGCTCCAGCTGGGGATTCTCCGGGTCGCACGGCTGCCTGAACATGCCGGTGGACGAGGCCAAGTGGTTCTACGACTGGTCCGAGATCGGCACCACGGTGGTCAGCCACTACTGACGCAGGTCGCCCGGACCACTCACCGCCGTCGGCATACGGCCCGCCCACCGGCTCAGCCCGGGGGCGGGCCGTCCCGCTTCAGGAGCCCGCCGCGAGCGCCGCGGGGCCGCCGGCCAGCAAGGCCTCGAAGCCGGACTCGTCCAGCACGGGCAGCCCCAGCTCCCGCGCCCTGGTCTCCTTGGACCCGGCGTTCTCGCCGACGACGACGTAGCTGGTCCGCTTTGAAACGCTCCCTGCGGCCTTGCCGCCCCGGGCGACAATCGCCTCCTTGGCACCGTCCCTGGTGAAGTTCTGCAAAGTGCCGGTGACAACCACGGTGAGGCCGGCCAGCGTCTGTGGCGTGGCCTCCTCCTGGTCGGAGTCGTCCTCCATGCGTACTCCGGCGGCCTCCCAGCGCTCAAGTATCCGCTGGTGCCAGTCGGTCTCCAGCCAGTCCTTCCACGCGGCTGCGATGGTGGGGCCGACGCCGTCCACCTGCGCCAGGTCCTCCGCTGAAGCTGTCCGCAGCGCGTTCATGGAGCCGAAGCGGGTCGCCAGCGCCCGGGCGGCCGTGGGTCCCACGTGCCGCACGGACAGGGCCACCAGCACTCGCCACAGGGGCCTGCTCCTGGCCTGCTCCAGCTGTGTGAGCATGGCCGTGGCGTTCTTGCCGGGGGCAGTCGGCTTCTTGACCGCGCCGTCCTTGGTGTAGGTCTGCTTGGACCAGAAGAAGCGCAGCAGCCGCCAGTCACCGGTGGGCTGGCCGCGGCGCATGACGGGCCGGTAGACGGACACCTCACGCAGGTCATCGGCCGTCAGGTCGAACAGGCCGGCCTCGCCCGTCAGCACCGGCCGCTGCTCGCCCACCCCGGCCTCGGCGAGCAGGTCCTCGGCGGCCCCGACCCGTTCGGAGGGGTGCAGCGCCTCCAGTTCGGCGGCGGGCAGCCGCAGGCGTCCGCGTTCGGTCTCAAGCAGGTGCCCGGCGGCGAGTGCGGCCAGCGCCTCGACGCGTCCGGCGTCGGGCTGTGTCAGTGCTGACGCCGCCTCGTCGCCCAGTCCCTCGACGTCCAGGGCGCCGCGGGAGCCGATGTGGGCAACGCGCTCGGTCAGCTGTGCGGGGCAGGAGCGGGTATTGGGGCAGCGCAGGTCGACGTCGCCCTCCTTGGCGGGTGCCAGTTCCGTGCCGCAGGACGGGCAGTGGCGTGGCATGACGAAGTCGCGCTCGGAGCCGTCACGCCGTTCGAGAACCGGGCCGACGATCTCGGGGATGACGTCGCCGGCCTTGCGCAGCACTACCATGTCGCCGATCTTGACCGCCTTGCGCGCAACCTCGGTGGCGTTGTGAAGAGTGGCCCGGGAGACGCGCGAACCCGCGACGAGCACGGGCTCCATGATCCCGAAGGGGGTCACGCGACCCGTGCGGCCGACCTGGACGTCGATGTCGAGCAGGCGGGTGTGCACCTCCTCGGGCGGGTACTTGTAGGCCGTGGCCCAGCGCGGCACCCGGGAGGTGTATCCCAGCTCATCCTGCAGCGGGCGGGAGTCGACCTTGAACACGATGCCGTCGATCTCATGCAGCAGGTCGTGGCGGTGGTCGGCATAGCGGGCGATGTAGGCCTCACGCTGGGCACGGCCGCGGACGACCTCGTTATAGGGGGACACCGGCAGTCCCCAGGCGGCCAGCAGCTCATACCAGGCGTGCTGGGCGGTCGGCAGCTGCTGGCCGGGGGCCGGGGTAATGGCGCCGACGCCGTGGGCGATCATGGCCAGTGGACGGGCGGCGGTGACCGCCGGGTTCTTCTGGCGCAGGGAGCCGGCGGCGGCGTTGCGGGGATTGGCGAATACCTGCAGGTGTGGGCGTCCTTCCGCCTCGCGGCGGAGGTTCTCGGTGCGACGGCGCTCGTTGAACTCGTTGAAGGCCTGCACCGGGAAGTACACCTCGCCGCGCACCTCCACCAGTGCCGGATGGGAATCGCCAGCCAGTACCAGCGGCACGGAGGCGATGGTGCGGACGTTACCGGTGACGTCCTCCCCCACGACGCCGTCGCCCCGGGTGGCGGCGCGGGTCAGGACGCCATTCTCGTACGTCAGGGCGACCGCCAGGCCGTCAATCTTGACCTCGGCGGTCATCGGCAGCTCGGCATCGGCCAGGCCGGTCTCCGCCGTCATGCGCTGGGCCCACTGCTCCACTTCCTCAAGGTCGAACACGTCTTGCAGGGAGTACATGCGCTCGTGATGGGGTGCCGCGGCGAAGTCCGTGGTCGGGCGGCCGCCCACGGAGCGGGTGGGCGAGGACGGCAGCCGCAGTGCGGGATGGGCTTCCTCAAGGGACTCCAACTCGCGGTACAGCGCGTCGTACTCGGCGTCGGACCAGGGGCTCTGGGCGTCCACGGCGTTGTAGTAGGCGTCGCGGGCGCGTTCTATGTCCCGAACGAGTTCGGTCCAACGGGAGCGCACGGCAGCGGGTACGTCTGCAAGATCGGCGGCGGACGCGGCTGTGGTTGCGGGGCGGGCTTCGCTCATGGGGACATCCTCCCCCATGCCCCTCCCGCCTGCCGGAGGCCGCGGGCGGAGCATGGGCGCGGTGCGAGCCGAGGACGCAACCAGCGGAGGCCGGAATCCACAGGCAGAGTTCGCGACAGCCTGGAGCCGGCCCGTCCCCAGGGCCTGCGCGCGGGGGCGGGGCCGGCAGGCACGCTCAGCACATGCGCACCAGTTCTCCCGTACCACCCACCCCGGTGCGGCTGTCCCGGTCGGGCGGCCGTGCCGCCTCAGGCGCGACCGGGGAGGCCGCCCTTGCAGTGACCGCCGCCCGCGCGGCGCTGGCCTCCTCCTGGCACCTGGCCATCCTCTCCGGGGACGACGCGGGTCTCGTGATTCCACTGCCGGAACGGGGCACCGTGGGCCGTGATGGAGTGCTGACCGATCAGGCCGTCTCCAGGTCGCACCTGCGAGTGAGGTCGACGCACCGCGGCGTACTCGTGTCGGATGCCGGATCCGCCAACGGTGTTCGGGTGCGAAGGCGCTGGTGCTGGCGCTCCCTGGGGAAGCGTCCACGGCGCTGCCGGGCCGGGACGCGACTGCGGCTGGGAGACACGGTGATGGAGTTGCGCCCTCGCCCCGCCGATCTGCATTCGCCGCAGCCGCCCACGGCCGCCCAGAACCGGTGGCTGCTGCTCGGCTCACTGCTGGCCGTCGCGCTGCTGGCGGGACTGGCCGTGATCACAGTGCGTACCGGCAACCGCGGGGCGCTTGGGGCACTGGCGGTCGCCCCCATGGGAATGATGATGGTGCTGCGGCTACTGCCCATGCTCAACGGGCGCCGGGGCGGGGGCGGCTCGGGTACTGCGGGCTGGCGGGGACGCCGTTCCCGCACCCCCGACCCGGCGAGCATGCTGCTGGCGGTGGCGGTGCGACACCCGGGCGGGAGCGGGCGGTCCGCCGCCGGAGCACAGTCCCGGGATACGGAGGACATCCGGGCCTGGACCGGTGCCCGCCGCAGGCGGACGCTGCTGCGTGTGGCCGCGGGCGACTGCATCGCCCTGACTGGCCCGCGGGCACTGTGCGCGGTGCGCTGGTGGGGGGCGCAGGTGCTCGCGCGCGGGTTCGGCGAGGTACGGGTCGACGACGACGCCGTGCACGTCTCCTGGGGCCCGGAGGGAAGACGCCAGGAGGTTGCGGTGAGCGCGGCACAGTCCGGGGCCCGCGGTGGTGCTGCCCGTGCCGTCAGTGTGCTGCCCGTGCGCGGCCGCGCGCCGGGCCTGAGTCGGCGCTGGTGGCAGGCGCTGGTGGTGGCCGCGGGACTGCCCCTTCCGGACGCCGCAGGCTCCGGCTCCGCCGACGCGCTACCCGACACGGTGCGGGTGGAGGAGGTGTGCCCGCACCTAGACCGGTCTCTGGTGCGCAGCCACTGGCAGAAGGCGTCACCGGTCAGCCTGCCCGCGGTGCTGGGAGTCGGCGCGCACGGACCGGTGTCGGTGGACCTGGTGCGCGACGGGCCGCACGCACTGCTGGCAGGCACCACCGGCTCGGGCAAGTCGGAACTGCTCATCTCCTGGCTGCTGCAGCTGGCGGCATCCCTGCCGCCGACGGCGCTGACCCTGGTACTGGTGGACTATAAGGGCGGCGCCGCCTTCGGGCCGCTGGCGGAGCTGCCGCACACGGCGGGCGTCCTGACCGACCTGGACCCCGCGGGCACGCACCGCGCACTGGCGTCCCTGGAGGCTGAGGTGCGCCGCCGTGAGCGTCTGCTCGCCCAGTACCACGCGAAGGACATCTCCTTCCTGGACCCGGCTTCCGCGCCCGCGCGGATGGTGCTGGTGGTCGATGAGTTCGCGACGCTGGCGGCCGAGCACCCGGAGGTCCTTGACGCACTCGTGCGGGTGGCGGCTCAGGGCCGCAGCCTCGGTATCCATCTCATCCTGGCCACCCAGCGCCCCGGTGGCGCAGTCTCGCCCACGATCCGCGCCAACACGAATCTGCGGGTCTGTCTGCGCGTGCTGGATCCGGCCGACTCCCGGGATGTTCTGGGACACGACGAGGCGGCGCGCCTGGCGGCACATCCGGGCCGGGTGTTCGTGTCTGCCGGGCAGGACACGCGACCGCAGGTATTGCAGGCCCCGTGGTGCGGGGAGGAACGGCACCTGGAGGCACTGGTCGGCGAGCTGGCCGCCGCCGCAGGCACCACCGCGCCCTGGCGCCCCTGGGCGCCGCCGCTGCCGGCACGGGTGCGGCGGGCGCAGGCACAGGCCCTGGCGGCCTCCCGGGACTGTGCGGCGGCCGCCCCGGACCGGGTCGTGGCGGAGTCGAGGCCGGTACCGGACGGGAACTGGTTCACCCTGCTGCTGACCGACCTGCCTGAGCAGCAGAGCCTGGGAACCTGGGAATGGTCCCCGGCAGATCCGCTACTGGTCATGGGGGCGCCGGGCTGTGGACGGTCGACAGTCGTGTACTCGGCGGCGGTCGGCGCGCTGTCCCGCGGAGTCTGCGTGCACGTATGCGCTCAGCCGCGCACCCCCGCGGAGCGACTGGCCGGGTTGGCCGGGGTGGGCACAGTGGTGGGAGGTGATGATCCACGTCGGCTGACCCGGCTGTGGTCACTGGCGGCTGCCGGCGCTCTGCGCGGCGACCTGCTTGTCATCGACGACGTGGATGTCATGCTGGCCGCCGTCGACGAGGCGCTCGGCCCGGGTGAGGGACGGGCCCTGCTTGAGTCCCTCGTGCGCGCGGCGGCGCCCACCGGCACCGGGGTGCTGGTGGCCGCACCGCTGACGGCCGCCAATGCACGGTGGAACGTCCCGCTGCGACGTCGGCTGGTGCTCGGCGCCGTGCAGCCGGCTCAGGCCTCCCTGGCGGGGCTGCCGCGCGGCGTCGTCACGGGCACGGGCCCGGGACGGGGCGTACTGCTCGATGGTGGGCAGGCGACGCCCTGCCAGGTGGTCCTGCCCGATGCCGATGAGGACCGCGCGCCTGGTCCCGGTCCGCGTCGCCTGGAGGAGATACCCCGTCTGGCCCCCCGCGCCCCCGGGGTGTGGGCGGTGGGCGGGGACAGGGCCGCGCCGGTGCCGACGCCGGCAGGAAGCGTGCTCGTGGTCGGCCCGCCGGGATCCGGGCGCAGCAATGCGGTGGCGGCCCTGGCCCGTTGCGCGCAGGCGCAGGCCGACCAGGACACCCCACTGATAATCGACGACCTGGATCTGAGCGAGCCGACCGTACAGGCGCGGGTGGAGGCGGCGGTGGCTCAGGGCAGGCGCGTAATCGCCTCGGCGACCACCGACCGCGCCGCGGGCAGCTATCGGGGGCCGCTCGCCGTGCTGCGCGAGCGGGGCGCGGTAGTGGTGCTGTGGCCGGGGCTGGGGCCTGCCGCGCAGGCCGCGGGCCAGCAGCTGCGCGGCAGCATCGACCCCCGGGGAGCGACCGTGCCGGGACGCGGCGTGCTCGTGTGGCGCGGCTCCGTGACCCCGCTGCAGGTGGTTGCCGACGTAGACGGCGGGCCCGTCCCGCATGCCGCCTTAGTCGGCCCGGACACAGGCATACAGGTCGGTTCCGCAAGCTGATCGCCGCCCAATGTCGAGCAGAGGTTTCGCTCCTGTATCCGTTGCAGAAACAGCGCAGTTGATTGTGACCATCACGACAGGCCGTCGGCGCAGCTCTCACCTGCGAGGTCTTGCCCCGGCCCGGTCGGCGTGTGAAAGTTGGCCCAGGACGCGGTGGTCCAACGCCCGCCTCGGCGATTTCGGGACGGCACGTAACGCGCACCGCAGCAGCACTCATGTCCCCGAAGGGAGCCCCTATGGACTGGCGGAGCCAGGCAGCTTGTCTCACGGTTGACCCGGAACTCTTCTTCCCCGTCGGCAACACCGGCCCCGCGATCGCTCAGATCGCCGAGGCCAAGGAAGTCTGCGCCCGTTGCGAGGTGGTGGACACCTGCCTCAAGTGGGCGCTTGAAAACGGACAGGACGCTGGAGTCTGGGGCGGCATGAGCGAGGACGAGCGGCGGTCCCTCAAGCGCCGCGCCGCGCGCGCACGCCGTTCCTCCTGACCCCGCCAGCGGAGCAACAGACCCTCCCCAACTCCGACGAGGCCCTGCGGCACACGCAGGCGGCTTCGCACAGACCGGGAAGCGGCGCAGGCAGGCCGACAACGCCTTCACAGGTGGGCGGTGAGCCCCGGGACCGACCGGTCCGGCTCGCCGCCCACTCGCCTGTGCGGCCGCCTGCTGTGCCGCGCTCTCTTGCTCGCTCCCCTAGCTGAAGCGGCTCATGCGGTTCTTCATGTTTGTGGGTGTGGCGGTTCGGGCCGGGTTGTTATGTGGTGGTCATGTTCGGAGCCCTGTTCGGCGCGAGCCGGCGCACCGGGGGTCGCGTTCGGGTTTGGGCGGTCTTTTTCGCCCGTCCAGGGCTGTATTCGGGTGTCCGGGCGGGGTCATCGTGAGGACTGTGAGGATGTCGCCGGACCGGCGGGGACGTCCTCAGGGCGGCGTCAGGGTTGGACCGTGCATGTGTGCTCGGCTCACGGGCTCGTGCGGCTTGAGGATGTGTGGGCTCAGGCGTCTGCTACGCCGGTTCGACGTTAACAACGCTACTTAACGCTCTGCTGTATACCCCAGAGCCCCTCAGCAGACGGTTAACTGGCGTTGTTAACCCCGAAGTGGCGTTGCAGACGATGAAGCGGCGCAGCAGACGATCCCGCTTCCAGGCACCAGGAATGCCGACATCCGAGTCCGGCACGGCGAACCGGCACACCCACCGGGCCCCGCAAGACGCCGACCACCACACTCGCCAGCGCGACGAGCCGGTAGTCAGGAGCCGCCCAGCTGGGCGTGCACGATCACATCCGTGCCGTGCCCGCACGGCGCGGGCTGCCAGTCGATCGAACCGCGCAGCTCCCCGCGCACGAGCGTGCTCACGATGCGCGTCCCGAGGCCGGTCATCTCCGTTCCCGGCACCAGCCCCACGCCGTCGTCGATCACATGGACGGTAAGCCGATTGCCGTCACGCTCGGCACGCACCGTCACGGTGCCGTCGCGATCCTCCAAGCCGTGCTCGACCGCATTGGTCACCAGCTCCGCCAGGACGGTCGCCAGGGCCTGCGCCGAATCCGCATCGACGACCCCGAACTCACCCTCCAGGCGCGTAGACACCTTGCCGGTGGGAGTGGCGACGGCGGCGGCGGAGCGCAGCACGGAGGAGAAGACCTCGTCGAAGTCGACCTTCTCATCCACATTCTGGCTCAGTGCCGCGTGCACGGTGGCGATCGTGCCCACCCTGCGCTCGGCCTCGGTCAGGGCGATACGCGTCTCCTCGTTGGTGGCGCGGCGAGCCTGCATACGCAGCAGGGCGGAGACAGTCTGAAGGTTGTTCTTGACGCGGTGGTGTATTTCACGAATGGTCGCGTCCTTGTTCATCAGGACCTGCTCCCGGCGCCGGATCTCGGAGACATCGCGCACCAGCAGCAGGGCCCCGGCACGCGCACCGTCACGACGCAGGGGAATCGAGCGCAGCGAGAGGAAGACGCCGCCGACCTCCACCTCGGTCAGCCAGGCCTGGCGTCCCATAAGCACCACGGCCATGGTCTCGTCCACGGGGGTGCGTTCGGGAATGATGCCGGTGACCGCCTCGGCCAACTGGCAACCCTCGATATCACCCGCCACTCCGAGCCGGTGGAAGCACGACTGGGCGTTGGGCGAGGCATAGGTGACGACGCCGTCGTCGTCCAGGCTGACGACGCCGTCGCCCACCCGGGGCGTGCCGTGCCGCATGCCTGTGGCAGCGCCATTAATCGGAAAGGCGCCCTGGGCGATCATCAGGCACAGGGCATCTGCCAGCCCCTCCAGCGGCTTGTCGACGATGCGTCCGCCGCGCAGTACGCCGACAGCGGTCTCACGGGTGACGACGGCGATCGCGCGGGAATTGTGGATAACCGGTACGTACTCCTCGCGCACCGCCGAGGAGCCCGTCCACTCGGGGGCAGCCGCCACCACGATCTGCCCGCTGACCAGCGCCTCGAGCGCCATCGCCTCACGCGCCGCCGGCATGCGTCGGCCGAGGACGTCCTCAAGGTGGACTGTGGCACCCGTGGATGGACGTGAGTGCGCGGCCGCGACGAAGCGGCCGGAATCGGTATGCACCCACAGAACCAGGTCGGACACGGACAAGTCGGCAATCACCTGCCAGTCCGCCATGAGCTGATGCAACCAGTCGAGGTCGGCGGGAGGCAGACTTACGACACCGCGGACGGAGGAGGGCAGAAGACTCGACACGCCCCGATGCTACCGGGGTACGCCACCGGGCGACGACGAGGCGGGCGCGCCCCGCCATGTAGGCGCGGCGGACCTATGAAGCGATGAGGTGAGATTCGGGTGAAGCAAGACTCGGATCAAGCGAGACGTGGGTGAAACATGGCAGGATCGCGTCCATGAAGAAGCGTATAACGATCACCTACCCCGCAGCTCCGGCACGTGTCGCCGCCATGCTTGCCGACCCGGCCTACCAGCGCGGCCGCTTCGAGCGGTTCAACCTCGAAGGCATGAGTACCGACGTCACGGCCCGGGGGCACGGTTTTGTGGCCACCGTCTCCGGCTCGGTGCCGCCCTCGCGCCTGCCCTCCGCCGCCGCGCGCTTCGTCCGCTCGGCCGTATCATTCGGACTCACGGAGTCCTGGGGCGAGCCCTCTGCCGACGGATCCCGCACCGGCACCCTGGACATTGCCGTCAAGGGCGCCCCCGTCAAGGCGGGCGCCGCCATGTCCATGCAGCCCGGTGAGGGCGAGTCCACCCAGATCACCATTGACCTGGACCTGTCGGTCTCAGTTCCGCTGGTGGGACGCAGCGTGGAGGAGAAGGCGCTGGCACGCACCGATCGGATCGTGGCCGACGAGCGCCGTCGGGGAACCGCCTGGCTGACCGCCGCCTGACCGGCTGCCGGCGGCCGGGGCGCCGACGGCTATTCCCATTCCGCCCAGCGCGCATGCCGTTGGAAACGCCGTCGTCGACATGCCACGATCGCGCCATGAACGATCGCGAGGACGTCATCACCCCCACTGAAACCAACTCGGTGTGGGCGGAGCGCACTGGTACCCGCCAGTACCTGGGTCACAACTCACGCGGCGCCGAGGTGCGCGTAGGCATGGGCGAGGGCGAATTCTCCCCGGGCGAGCTCATCAAGATCGCCCTGGGAACCTGCAACACGCTGTCGGCGGACCATCGGCTGGCCAAGGCGCTCGGCGAGGACTTCGACGCCAACGTCGTAGTCGCCACGCTCAAGCACGAGGAGGACGAGCGCTACAGCGACTTCGACGTACAGATCATCGCCGACTTCGCCTCCCTGAGCCCCGAGCAGCGGCAGACTCTGAATGAGCGGGTCGAACGGGCCATCGAGCGCGGCTGCACGGTCGGTCACACCATTGAGCACGGGGCAGGCGTGCGTCTCCACCTGCTGGACGACCCGGACGCGGAGTGACGCGATCGGCTCCTGTCCAGGCCAACCGCATACGATCTTGACCGGCGTCGCCCGCTTGACGGGAGGCGCCGGTCAAGACGCTAAGGTGGTGGCATTACACCCGCAGCCCTTGATAGGACGCAGACGCACCCATGAGCAACGCCATCGACGAGGCCGTCCAATACCCGCACCTTGCCCGGCTGGGGCTGACGCCGCCGACCGACACCGACGTCTCCTATGAGGAGCTGCTCGCGGAGGTCCTGCTCGACGGCGTCCACAAGGGGGACCGCACCGGCACCGGCACGCGCGCGGTGTTCGCCAGGCAGCTGCGCTACGACCTTGCGGCCGGCTTTCCGCGCATCACCACCAAGTTCGTGGCGATGAAGGCGGTGAAGGGTGAGCTGCTGTGGTTCCTGCGCGGCGATATGAATGCCCGCTGGCTGCAGGAGCGCGGCATCAGCATATGGGACGAGTGGGCCGACGCCGACGGCGGACTCGGACCGGTTTACGGCGCCCAGTGGCGTAGTTGGCCGGCGCGCGACGGCGGGGCGATCGACCAGATCACCGGACTCATAGACACGCTGCGTCGCGATCCCGACTCCCGGCGCATGCTGGTGTCCGCCTGGAACGTCTCCGACCTGGACCGAATGGCCCTGGCTCCGTGCCACGTCCTGTTCCAGTGCTTCGTGGCGGACGGAAGGCTGTCGTTGCAGGTCTACCAGCGATCGGCGGACCTGTTCCTGGGGGTGCCCTTCAATATCGCCTCCTACGCGCTGCTGACCCACATGCTGGCGCAGCAGGCGGACCTGGAGGTCGGCGAGCTGATCTGGTCCGGGGGCGACTGCCATATCTACGACAACCACGTCACCCAGGTACGCGAGCAGCTCTCCCGAGTCCCGCAGGCATACCCGTTCCCCCGCTTGCGTCTGGAGCGGGCCGATTCGATTGACGCCTACACGATGGATGACATCGACGCGTCCGCCGGCTACCAGCACCATCCGACGATCAAGGCGCCGGTGGCGGTATGAGTGCCGTCGACCGCGCGACTCAGCCCCCCGGGCCCCGGCACGTGGGTGCGATCTGGGCGCAGGACCGCGACGGCGTCATCGGTGCCGACGGCGGCATGCTGTGGCGCGTGCCGGCGGACTTCCGCCACTTCCGGGCAGCCACCCTGGGAGGCGTCGTCGTCATGGGCCGTACCACTTGGGAATCCATCGGGCGTGCGCTGGACGGGCGCGCAAGCGTGGTGCTGACGCGGCGCTCGCAGTGGTCCGCCCCGGGAGCGGTAGTGGCACGTGATCTGGGGACCGCAATGGCTGCGGCGCACGCGGCCGCTGCGGATCTCGCGCCGGACCCGCGTGAGGGCGGTTACCGCGTGCTGCCACGCGTGTGGGTGATCGGCGGCGGCAACGTGTACGCCCAGGCCCTCGAGGCACGCTCGGTTGATCGTCTGGTCATCTCAACCATTGATGTCCACGCCGCCGCGCGAGCCGACGCACTCGGGCTCACAGCGGAGGCGGTGATCAGGGCACCGGTGCTCGGCGGCGAGTGGCGGCACGATCCCGACGCCTCCGACTCCCCCGGCACCTGGCGTCCCGTCTGCGGTGATGCCGCATGGCGCGTGGACCAGTGGTGGCGCGAGTGACACGGATGGGGGTGCATGCCGCTTGAAGGCGGCATGCACCCCTGTTCCGGCCACTGGACTCGCAGGGGCCGGCCCGCTGCTCAGGAGTAGCGCTCCTGGAAGATGCGCTCCAGATCCTCCAGGGAGTGCCCCTTGGTCTCGGGTAGGAACTTGGCATAGAAGGCCAGGGATCCCAGGTTGATCAGGGCGAAGACGAAGAACGCATTGCCCTGGATCAGTTCAATCAGGTTTGGGAAGGCGAAGGCGACGATCACATTGCCCACCCAGTTGGAGAACACAGCCACCCCGTTGGCCAGGCCGCGCACCCGCATCGGGAAGATCTCGGAGAGCATGAGCCAGAAGGTCACCCCGATGAAGCACTGCATGAAGAACAGGAACGACAGCATGAAAACCAGCACCAGGTAGCTGCGCGCCGTCGACTCCGGCATCAGGAACACCAGCCCCAGCGCAATCAGCGAGGCCACGCAACCGCTCTGCCCGGTCAGGATCATGCGACGTCGTGGCAACCGCTTGAGGAAGAAGGCGATGCCGATGTACACCGATATCACCGACACCACACCGTTGGCGATGGTCGCCACGATCGAGGCCTGCGCAGCCAACCCGGTGGAGATCAGGATGGTGGGGGCGTAGTACATGATTCCGTTGACGCCGGTGAGTTGGGACAGGAAGGCCAGGCCGATGCCGATAAGAGTGATCTTACGGATCCACGGGGTGCGCAGGTCCGCCCAGGAGCCCTTGCCCATGCGGGCCTCCTCCTCGACACGGCGCACGATGTCCTCGCCCTCGCCCGCGACCTCATCGGCCATGCGGACCTGGTTGAGCACCTCCCACATCTGACTGACGCGTCCCTTGCGGGCCAGCCAGCGCGGGGACTCGGGTAGCAGGTGGATTCCGATCCACAACCCGATCGCGGGCAGGGTGGCGAGCACCAGCATCCACCGCCAGGCGTGAGCCCCGGGCCAAGCGGTGGCGATGATGGCGTTGCAGGTGTAGGCCAGCAGCTGGCCGGTGACGATCATGAGCTCATTGCGGGAGACCATGGTGCCGCGGATCTCGACGGGTGAAATCTCCGACAGGTAGACGGGAACGGTCGCGGAGGCACCGCCGACGGCCAGACCGAGGATGAAGCGGAATGCCACGAGTGCCGGATACGACGGCGCCAGTGCGCATCCGAGCGCGCCGATCAGGAAGATGACGGCAACCGTCATGATGTTCTTCTTGCGACCGTAGCGATCCGACAGCCGGCCTCCTACCAGTGCCCCGACGGCGGCCCCCACGGTCAGGGAGGTGGTCACCACCGACTCGTCGAAGGCACTCAGGTCCAGGCCGCCCTCGGACACCGGGCCCTTAAGGAAGGGCAGGGCGCCGGAGATGACACCTGTGTCATAGACGAACAATAGGCCACCCAGGGTGGCAATGGACCGGATGGTGAACAGACGCCGATCTACCCTGCGCCGGTCGGTCGGCTGGGATACCGGGGACGGCGCGGGGCTCATTGCGCCATCTCCACGGTAAAGGTGCTGATGAACTCATCCAGGGCGTCATCACTGGCGCCCGAGGCAAAGGCCTCCATCGCCACCGTACCCCGGTAACCCATGTCCATCAGAGCTAGGGCGACGGCACGGTAATTGACCTCGCCAGTGCCGGGCTGGGCGCGGCCGGGCACGTCCGCCACCTGGATCTCACCGATCCACGGCTGCGAGGCGCGGCAGAGCTCGATGAGGTTCCCCTCGCCGATCTGCGCGTGGTAGAGGTCTAGGTTCATGCGCAGGTGCGGGGAGTCGACGGCCGCCACGAGCGTGCGCGTGTCCCTGGCCAGGGCGAAGGGGCAGCCGGGGTGGTCCACGGGCAGGTTCAGGTTCTCCAGCGTGAACACCCGCCCCTCACGCTCCCCCAGTGCGGCCAGGCGGCGCAGCGTGTCGGCGGCGCGCAGCCAGTCCCCGGGACTCGGGTGCTCATTGGCGACCACGGGGATGCCGCCCTCCCCCAGGCCGGTGCCGTGCACGTTCAGTCGTGGGCAGTCGATCCTCTCCGCGGCGGCCAGGGACTGCTCGGCGGTGGCCAGCAACCGGGCCACGCCGTCGTCGGTGGTCAGGTCTCCCTCCACATACCCGGTCATGGAGACGATCTCGACGCCGTCGGCGCGGCGCGCCGCGAGTGCATCGAGGTCCTTGCCGCCCCAGTCCCACATCTCCACCTTCAGGCCGCGCGCGGCGATGGCGTCAACGCGCTCAAGGAATGGCCGGTCGGTGAAGATCATCTCCGCGCAGGCGGCGAGGGTGAAGGCGTTGCCTGCGGCTACGGTAGTGGCGGTCATCGGGTTAGCTCCTCAATGCTGACGGTGCGGGACTGCTGGATTGAAACAATGGCGGCGCGGGCGATCTGGAGGGCCTTGACGCCGTCGTCGCCGGTGGGAATGGCGGGCTCGCCGCCGCGGATGGCCTCCACGAAGGCCTTGAACTCCCCCACGTAGGCGGAGTGCAGTAGGTCGGTGTCCGCCCGTGAGGTGTCGTAGGAGACGCCGGCGGGGCCGTAGTAGTCCATGTCGGTGGTGCGTCCGCTGCCGGCGGTGACCATGCCGCCATCGCCGAAGACCTCTCCGCGCACGTCATACCCGTAGCTGGCGGAGAAGCTCGCCTCGGCGGTGGCGAAGGCACCGTTGTTGAAACGCAGGGTGACCAGCGCGGTGTCGAGAAAGCCGTCAGCGCGGGCATCCGGCCGGATCAGGGCGTCGGCGTGCGCCGTTACGCTGTCCACCTCGGCACCAGGATTCAGCCAGCGCAAGGTGTCGAAGTCGTGGATGAGGGTCTCCAGGAAGATCGTCCACAACGGCGTTCTCGTGGGGTCCCCGCCGTAGGGGCCAGGGTCGCGCGTGAGTGACCGGAGCAGCTGCGGGGTGCCGACGCGGCCGTCGTCGACCGCGCGCCGGGCGGCGACGAAGCCGGGGGCGAAGCGGCGGTTGAAGCCGACTTGCAGGACGACGCCGGCGCGCTCGGCCGCCTCCACGCACTCGGCGGCCTCGTCGAGCTCCGTGGTGATCGGCTTCTCGGTGAATATGTGCTTGCCCGCACGGGCGGCTTCTACGATCAGGTCGCGGTGCAGCGCGGCGGGGGTGGTGACGACCACTGCGTCTACCTGGGGATCGGCCAGCACTCCGGAGGCCTCGGCCTCGGCGCGGGCACCCAGTGAGGCGGCCAGGCCCTGCGCGGCCTCGAGTCGCGGATCGACGACGGCGACCAGTTCCGCAGTGTGGACGTCGTGGGCGAGGGCCGTGGCGTGGTGCGTGCCGATGCGACCGGCCCCGATGAGGGCGATGCGAACCGGCGGGGTGGGACTGTTGGGCATGAGTGGACTCCTTCGTCGTGTGCCGCGCGTGCTCAGGGCGGTGCGGCGCTTGCTCACAAGAACCGCAACATCGCGGTGTTTGTGATGACAAAGAAGCTAGCACGTTCTAGCTCTCAGACACGGCTGCTGCCACTTGAACTGCAACCACACATCACGTAATCACTGATATTTCAACGTTTTGTTCAGAGCATCTCTCGACGCAAGTGGCTATAATTACAGATGTTCCAGGCTAACCAGCTCACACAGGGAGCAATCACGTATGCCCCCCCGCACGGAGGGAACATGGCGCAACGGGCACGCAAGCAGGTCACGCTCGCAGATGTCGCGCGCGAGGCCAATTGCTCGGTCTCGTGCGTCTCCATCGTGATGCGCGACGCCGTCGGCGCATCACAGGAGACGAGGCGCCGGGTCAAGGCGGTGGCCGCACGCCTGGGCTACCGGCCCGACCAACGCGCCCGCGCCCTGAGATCAACCCGATCAGGGCAGATCGGCGTCACTTTCGACGGCCACCAGCCCTTCCACGCCGAGATCATCGACGGGTTGTACACGGCCGCTGAGAGCGGGAACCACGAGCTCGTACTCTCCGCCGTCGTAGGCGCGGTCGACGATCGTCGGGCCGCTGAGACCCTACTGCGCGACCGCTGCGAGGCACTGATCATGATCGGGCCGTCACTTGGGACGGCCCGCCTGCGAATGCTCGCCGACGAGGTCCCCGTAGTGGCGGTCGCGCGACCATTGTCATGCCCCGGAGTAGACGTGATCCGAATCGACGACCGGGGCGGGGTGGCGGCGGCAGTCGCTCACCTCGTCGGTCTCGGGCATCGCCGTATCGTGCACGTCGACGGTGGCAAGGCGCCGTCGAGCCCGGAACGGCGCGCAGGTTACCTGGAGGCCATGGCAGCGCACGGGTTGTCCACCGAGGCGACGATCCTGCCCGGCGGGCTTGAGCAGGAGGACGGGATTCGGGCAGCTGCACAACTGCTCGCAGCGCCGGAGCCGCCCACGGCCGTATCCGCCTTCAACGACCGGGTTGCCTCCGGAGTGATTCAGGGCCTCGTCTCTGCCGGAGTAGGCGTTCCGGGCAGGATCAGCGTCGTCGGCTTCGACAACGCCAGACGCTATGAGTCCGGGCTGGTGCCGCTGACGACCATTGACCAGAATCCCGGCCTCATGGCGAAGCTCGCCCTGGAGCGGGCGATCGGGCGTGCCGCGGAACGTTACCTGCCCAGCGAGCAGGTGCTGATTCCCCGGCTGATCGAACGCGCCTCCACCGGACCAGTATCCGAGGCCGCCGGGTGACCGGCGGTAACAACTACCGACCTCGGTACGTAAGATCTACCGACCTCGGTACGTAAGATCTACCGATCTCGCGCAGTGCGGATCAGGCCGGCAGGATGCCCTGCTCGGTGAGCCAGTCGGTGGCGATCGTGGCGGAGTCGAGCTGCTCGTCCACCGAACGGGCGTTGAGCACGCGCAGCGCCTCGGTGGTCAGCAGCGCCGAGACGGCGTTGATCGCGGTGATGGCGCCCTCATCCAGGTCGGCCGTGACCAGCGGGATCACATTCTGCGGCAGGATCAGCGCCTCCGGGTCCTCCAGAACCACCAGGTCGTTGGCGTCGATGGCGGGCGAGGAGGTGTAGATGTCGGCCGCCTGCACCGTTCCGTCCACGAGCGCGCTGACGGTAAGCGACCCGCCGGAGTCCTCCACGGGGTAGACGTCGGCCTTCACCCCGTAGACCTCCTTGATGCCCGTCGGGCCGTAAGGGCGAGTCTTGAACTCGGAGTTCGCCGCCACCAGCACGGTGCCGTCGAGCTTGGCGAGGTCGCCGATGGAGACCAGGCCGTACTCCTCGGCGAGGTCGCGGGTTACCGTGTAGGAGTCCTGGTCGGTGGCCTCGGCATAGTCGAGCACCATCAACGAGTCCGGGAGCACGTCCGACAGGGCGGCGTGGATGGACTCAGAGTCCGTGGCGTCGGTATCGGAGTCGTAGTACTGCAGCAGATTGCCGCCGTACTCTGGCAGCACGCTGATCGCCCCCGATTCGAGCTCGGGGATGTAGACCTCGCGCTGCCCGATCTGATACTGGCGGTCGATGGTGAAACCGGCCTGCTCGAGCGCCTGGGCGTAAAGCTCGGCAATGATCTCATTGGAGTAGTACTGCTGGCTGCCCACTACGATCGTGCCGGAGGCCGTGCCCGAGGACAGCGGGTCGGAGTTGGAGCAGGCGGCGAGCGTGGAGGCCACGGCGAGCAGAGCGCCGCCGGCCAGGACACCGCGGCGAGTGAGCACGGCGCGCTTGTCAGCATTGGGATTCATGGGGATTCCTTTCGGTTGCGCGTGCCGACCGGGGTGACGGCGCGCTGGAGGAGGATGAAGAAGAGTTCGGACGCCAGAGCCAGGGCGATGACCATGAGTGAGGAGGCCAGCATCATGCCGTAGTCCTGGGTCTTGAGACCGAGGAACATCAGCCGCCCAAGCCCGCCGGCGCCGGTGTAGGCGGCCAGGGTCGCGGTCGCGATCACCTGCAGGGCGGCCGACCGCAGGCCGCCCACCAGCAGCGGAGCGCCCAGCGGAATCTCCACCCGGGTGAGTAGCTGGAACTCGCTCATGCCACTGGCACGGGCGCCGTCGACGGCGACGGGATCCGCGGCCTCAATGCCGGTGTAGGCACCGGCCAGTACGCTGGGCAGGGCCAGTACGATGAAGGCGAGCATCGGGGCGGACAGGCCCACGCCGAGGATGAGCCCGAACAGGGTGATCAGGCCGAGAGTGGGCAGGGCCCGCACGGCGCCGGCCAGAGCGATGGCAGCACCCCGACCCCGCCCGGTGTGTCCGATCCACCAGCCCAACGGCACCCCGATGGCGGCGGCAACGGCCACCCCGAGCAGCGAGTACCCGATGTGCTGCAACAGCAGCCGCCCGATGCCGAGCGATCCCGACCAGTTGGCGGCGGCGAAAATGTAGGCGATCGCTTCTCCGATGTAGTTCATGACGTCCGCTCCTGCGTCGCCTCCGGCGCACGGGTGCGGCGCGCCCACGGCAGCAGGGCGCGCCCACCCAGCACCACCAGGCCGTCGAGCAGAACCGCAAGCAGAGCAGTGGCCAGGATTCCGGCGAGGATCTCCGCAGTGATGCCGCGCTGAAAACCGTCGGTGAACAGCCACCCCAGGCTGCGCACGCCCAGGACCGCCCCGACCGTGGTCAGCGAGACGGTGGAGACGGTTACGACGCGCAGGCCGGCCACGATCGCCGGACCGGCCAGGGGCAGTTCCACGGTGAAGAAGCGCCGCAATGCCCCTATGCCCATGGCGGTGGCGGCGTCGAGCACCCGCTGGTCGACGGCGTCGAGCGCATCAACCGTGGCGGGCACCAGCAGTGCCAGGCCGTAGAGCGTCAACGCCACGACGACGTTGATGGTGTCGCGGATACCGGTGCCGAGCAGGACCGGCAGGATCACGAACAGCGCCAGCGAGGGGATGGCGTACAGCAGCGAGGCGCCCGAGACGAGGACGCCTCGCAACGGCCCCAGGCGCTGCGCGAACCGGGCGATGGGAATGGCCAGCAGCAGCGTGGCTATGATGGCCGGCACCGCCTGGAGCACGTGGGCAGCCAGGTAGGAGCCGATCGCCGGGAGGTTCGCCAGCACCCAGTTCATAGGCGCGCCTCCGCCCCACCGTCCAGTCTGCCGACAGCGCGACCGGCGCGGTCCACGACCACCCGGCTGCCGGCGACGTCGGCCAGGCGCAGGGCGCGGTCGGCGTCGTCGAGCCCGAGGAAGCGGGCCACGAACTCGTCGGCCGGATCCGCGAGCAGCTGCGCTCCACTGCCGCGCTGGGCGATGCGGGCGCCCTCGCGCAGGAGGATGATCTCGTCACCGAGCATCAGGGCCTCGTCCACGTCGTGGGTCACGAAGATGATCGTCTTGGCCAGCTCACCCTGGATGCGAAGCAACTCGCGCTGTAGATCACGGCGCACCAGCGGGTCGACGGCGCCGAAGGGCTCATCCATGAGCAGGACGCCCGGGTCGGCGGCAAGTGCACGGGCCACGCCGACGCGCTGGGCCTGGCCACCGGAGAGCTGCCCCGGATAGCGGTCGGCCAGGTCCTCCGCCAGGCCCAGCATGTCCATCAGCTCGCGAGCGCGCGCCCGTGCCGCGGACCGGCCGATGCCGTTCAATCGCGGCACCAGGGTGATGTTGTCCAGCACGCGCCGGTGTGGAAGCAGGCCCGCATTCTGCATGACATAGCCGATGGAGCGGCGCAGGGCTACAGGGTCGCCGTGTTGAACATCCTCGCCGTTCAGGAGGATGCGGCCGGAAGTCGGCTCAACCATGCGGTTGACCATGCGCAGCAGGGTGGTCTTGCCACAGCCGGAGGAACCGAGCAGCACGGTGATGGAGCCGGCCGGGAGGGTGGCGGAGAAGTCGTCGACGGCGGCTCGCGACGCCGGGCCGGCAGCGCCCTGTGGTGCCGGATAGCGCTTGGTGACTGCGGAGAACTCGATTGCGCCGGCGGACGGCACTGCCGCTGCGGGAGCGCTCGCAACCGACGCGTTGCGCCCGGCCTTCCGCGTCCCGGTTCGCATTCCCATAGGGCGGTCTCCTCTCCTCCGCCGAGCGGCGGCGCCGTCCTACCGTAACAACGCTTTGCAGATATGTCGATTCGATGTAGTGTCGGGGTGTGCTTGAGTTGAAGATCCTGGGGTTCCTCTCAGAGGGGCCGCTGCACGGCTACGAGTTGCGCCGGCGGATCAACGAGTTGGACGGGCCCGGCAGCCACCTCTCAGAAGGGTCCCTTTACCCCGCCCTGGCGCGCCTGGAGCAGGCCGGGCTGCTCGTCCGCACCGACGAGCCCGGGGCGCGGGGGCGGCCCCGCAGGCGCCTCGAGCTCACCCCCGCCGGCCACGAGCGCCTGCATGAGCTCCTGCGGCACCCGAGCGATGCGGATGTGTCCTCCATGCCCCGGTTCCTCGTGCTGCTTGCATTCCTGTCCCGCCTGCCTGACAGCGCCGAACGCACCGCGGTGCTGCGCCGCCGCCTGAAGGCCTTACGCGAGCCGGCACCCGCATTCTTCTACGACGACGGCGCGCCGCGCCGTTCCAGCACCGAGCCCGATCCGTACCGGCGCGGCATGATCGGTATTGCGGCCGCATCCCGACGCGCGGAGACCGACTGGTTGGAACAGGTGTTGGCAGGCGCCGCCGAGGAGGACCGCACCACCGCGGGCTCACAGGTGCCGGAGCGCCGGCCCCGGCACCCCGAACCACTTCCCTGAACAAAGGAGCACTACCCGATGACCGCCGCCGTACCGTCTGTCACCACCACGCCCGCGAGCATGCGCGCCGCCGTGCTGACCTCCCCGGGGATTGAGAACCTGCACGTGATGGACGTGCCCGTCCCGCAGCCGCGGCCCGGCTGGGTGCGCCTGAAGGTCATGGCCTTCGGGTTGAACCGCAGCGAGTATCACTCGGTGACCGGACAGGCCGGCGGCATGAGCTATCCGCGCGTGCTGGGGATCGAGGCCTCCGGCGTCGTGGACCTTGATCCACAGGGGCGCCTGGCTCCGGGGATCCAGGCGGTCACCATGATGGGCGACATGGGCCGGGCCTTCGACGGCGGTTACGCCCAGTACGTGGTGGTGCCGCGCGAGCAGGTCATCACCTTCCACTCGGGCCTGTCGTGGGAGGTGATCGGCTCAGTCCCCGAGACACTGCAGACCGCCTACGGCTCCCTGACCACCGGGCTGAGTCTGCAACCCGGTCAGAGCCTGCTGGTGCGCGGCGGCACCTCGGCGCTGGGCCTGGCCACGGCGGCCCTCGCGCTCGATATGGGCTGCCGGGTCTACGCCACCTCCCGGCGGGAGGCGGGGCTGGAGTTGCTCACCACCCGGGGCGTGACGGCGCTGCGCGACGACGGCGCGGTGGCACAGCAGGTGCGTCGGCACGAGCCCGCGGGGGTGGACGCGGTACTGGAACTGGTGGGCGTGCCCACGCTGCGCGACTCGCTGCAGGCCGCCGCGGTGCACGGTACGGTGTGCTTCACCGGCATGCTCTCGGACTCTTGGACCATCAAGGACTTCTATCCGCTGGACTGGATCCCGAACGGAGTGCGGTTGACCACCTACTCCGGTCAGGCCTCCGACCTGCCGGAAGCGGAGTTGCAGCGGGTGCTGGACCGAATCGAGACCGGCGCCCTGGACCTCCTACCAATGCACACCTACCCACTTGAGGAGATCGTTCAGGCGCAGCGGGACATGGCCGCCGGCGCGCGCACCGGCAAGCTGGTCGGCCTGCCCTGGGCGTGAGCGGCGTGGACTCCGGTCAGGTGGCGGGCTCGGTGATGACCGCTTCGGCGATGATGTCGGCCGCCATCGCGTAGCCGACGGCCGCGGGACGCAAGCCGTCGTCGGGCCCAGCCGACCGTTCAGGCAGCCAGACTCAGCGCAATAGCCCCGCGACCAGGAACACGATGGCGATCAGTGGGAACGCCCCCTGCTTGACCGCAGCCGGGCGGTGTGCGGGGGACTTCAGCGCAAGCACCAGGGCGGCGGCAAGCATGGAACCGGTGCCGTACAGGGCCAGGGCGCTGCCCGCGGTGTGCCACGCGCCGGAACTCAGAGCCATGAGGGCGGCGCCGCCCAGGGCCTCCACCGCGAGGAACAGGTTGTAGAAGCCCTGATTGTAGGCGTAGAAGGCATGCGGCCTGGCTTCCTCGGGGGTTCCGCCGAAGGTCTTGCGGGCCAGCGGCCCCTCCCAGGCGATCGACTCCATCCAGAAGATGAGCACGTGCAGGGCTGAGGCGAGGACGGCGGCCACCAGGCCAATAATGTGGAGTACATTCACGGGCCGAAGCTTAAGGGGTGGTTGGTGATGCCGCGGCACGGGCCTGGCGGCGATTCGATGTAGCCGCTCCGCGAATCCCGGTCAGCCCGTGATGAACTTAAACGCGATCACCAGCACGATCGCGTTGTAGAAGAAGGCGAAGACGGACTGAACCGCCACTGTCCAGCGCAGGCGGCGAGACGTCACGGCGACGTCCGAGGTGGCGAAGGTGGTTCCCACAGTCAGGGAGAAGTACACGTAATCGGTGAGATCCGGGTCCGCTGTGCCAGGGAACTGCAGGGCCGGCCCGTACAGGTGGTCCAGACGTTCGTAATGCCGGGCATATCCCAGGTGGAGAAGCGCCCAACCGAGCATGGCGGTGAGTATCGTAATCACCGTGGCGACGACTTGGAGAACCCGAGCCAGGGCACTCACCTGCGCCGCACCGTTGATGACGGCCAATTGGTCGATCAGTTCTTGTGGAATGTTGATTCCGGTCAGCACATTGACCAGACCCACGAGCGCCGCTATTACCGGGGATGTTCCCAGAAGAGCAATCAGCCAGCGGGGAAGGCTGAGCGCAGGCTCCTGGATTTCATCGTCGTCCGCCAGCACCCGACGTCGCCAAGCGGCCCAGGCCACGATCACAACGTAAACCAGCGCAACCAAGACCCAACCGGCCGAGCAGTACGCGGCCAGCTCACTCTCTCCTCCGAATACGGCCACCAGGCCCAGAATGACGAGAACCGCCTCCACGACAACGCCGACAACGCTCGATCGCTTCATGGCCGAAGCCTGCCACGGCCGGCCGCTGAGGCGCGAATGCGCCGGGATCCGCGATTGCAGACTTCAGACGCGGGCCTCAGGCCTCCCGCCGCCGCGCAGCTCGTCGCCTAGGTCGTGCCGCGCAAGTCGTTTGTGCTGGTGGGGCGGTGCCGGCGATGTCGGTGGTGGTCTGATAGCGGCTGGTGAGTTGGTCGCTGCTGGTGGCTACGGGGCCCGTAGTTTGAGTGGGCTGCGTGTGCCCGTGGAGGACGCGGAGCCACCCCCGGGAGCACGCTCGCAACTTCGGGACCACATTCGCGCCTTCGGGTGCACGCTCCCGCCCCTGGTTGGACCGCTCCCGCCCCTGGTTGGACCGCTCCCGCCCCTGGTTGGACCGCTCACGCCCCGATGGACCGCTCACGCCCCGATGGACCGCTCACGCCCCGTTGGACCGTTGTAAACGGCGGCTACGGCGGTCCAACGGGGGCACAGGGGTCCAACGGGGGCACAGCGGTCCAACCGGCAGGCTCAACGGCCACACACAGACACCCAAGCGCGCCCCGCCACCCAAGCACTCACACAACCGGGCCCAACTACCGACCACAATCTCCACCCGCTTGCCCTCGGGATCGAGCGAAGCCGCCTTGTAGTAGCCGTCACTGGTTTGCCAGACGATTCGTCCCCGGCGGACCACGCGGGACCGCCGGGGACGATGTCTACCTAAACAACCGACTCCGTGCTGTGCGCAGAGCCGCCCGGATCACTCGTCCGCGGCAGACGGGTGGGTCATGTCGGCCGGGACCACCCAGGCGTCGAACTCCGCCTCGGTGACGAAGCCCAGCTCGAGGGCGGACTCCCGCAGGGACAGGCCCTTCTTGTGCGCGTTCTTGGCGATCTTGGACGCCTTGTCATAGCCGATGTGGCGGTTGAGCGCGGTGACCTGCATGAGGTTGGAGTCCAGGTTGGCCTGAATCTTCTCCCGGTTCGGCTCAATGCCGTAGGCGCAGTTCTCATCGAAGGAGACGCAGGTGTCGCCCAGCAGCTGGATGGACTCAAGCACGCACCATGCCATGACCGGCTTGAACACGTTCAGCTGGAAGTTGCCCTGGCTGCCGGCGAAGCCCACGGTGGCGTCGTTGCCGAATACCTTGGTGGCGACCATGGTCATGGCCTCACACTGCGTGGGGTTGACCTTGCCGGGCATGATGGAGGAGCCGGGCTCATTCTCGGGGATGATCAGCTCGCCGATGCCGTTGCGGGGGCCGGAGGCGTACCAGCGCACATCGTTGGCGATCTTCATCAGCGCATCGGCCAGTACGCGCAGGGCACCGGAGACCAGCACCAGGGCGTCGTGGGCGCCGAGGGCGGCGAAGAGGTTGTCGGCCTGCTTGAAGTCGATGCCGGTCTCCTCGCTGATCTTCTGCGCGGTCAGCTCGCCGAACTTCGGGTGTGCGTTCAGGCCCGTGCCGACGGCGGTTCCGCCAATGGCGAGCTCGCGGGCACGGGAGTCGGCGTAGCGGATGCCGTCCAGGGCGAAGTCGATCTGGGCGACCCAGCCGGAGATGACCTGGCCCAGGCGGATCGGGGTGGCGTCCTGCAGGTGGGTGCGGCCAACCATGACGACGTCGTCGAACTCCTTGGCCTTGGCGTCCAGGGTGTCGCGCAGCTGCTGCACACGCGGGTACATGGCCGCCAGCTCGGAGACCACGGCGATGTGCATGGCCGTGGGGAAGGTGTCGTTGGAGGACTGGCCGCGGTTGACGTGGTCATTGGGGTGCACGGGGGTCTTGGAGCCCATCTGGCCGCCGGCCAGCTCAATGGCGCGGTTGGAGATGACCTCGTTGGCGTTCATGTTGGACTGGGTGCCCGAACCGGTCTGGAAGACCACGAGCGGGAAGTGGGAGTCGAGCTCGCCGGAGATGACCTCGTCACCGGCCTTGGCGATCAGCTCGGCAATGTCGGCGGGAAGCTCGCCCAGTTCGGCGTTGGCCAGGGCGGCGGACTTCTTGAGTACGCCCAGGGCCCGGATGAGCGGGCGCGTGAGCACGAAGGTCTCGCGGCCGATGTTGAAGTTGTGCAGGGAGCGTTCGGTCTGGGCGCCCCAGTAACGGTCCGAGGCGACCTCGACGGTGCCCATGGAGTCTGATTCGGTGCGCGTCGTCGCGCCGGTGGAATTCTCAGGTGCCATGGTCCAAGGCTAGCCGGATGCGGCCGCGTGCGGGCGGGGACGGGCGTCCTATGTCCGCACTTGCAGGCTGCGAGTTGCACAGCGGTGCGCCCCGGACGCGGACGGAGGCGACACTCCCCCGCCCGGGGCCGGGGCGCACCCCGCCCACGGCTCTAAAGGGCAGCCAGTAACGCCTCGATGCCCGTGGCGAGCGTAAGGTGGGCGGAGGCCACCAGGCGCACGACCTCCTCCGGGTCGGTAGGAGCAGCCGCGAAGGACAGGTCGGACACGACGCTCATCCCGGTCACGCGCACGCCCAGCTGGTGCAGGGCGATCGCCTCCAGGACGGTGGACATGCCCACGCAGTCGGCCCCCAGCGCGGCCAGCATCCGGGATTCTGCCGGCGTCTGGTACTCCGATCCGCGCACCATCGCGTAGACGCCGGCACGCTGGGTGTGCCTGCGCACAATGGCGGTCAGCTGCGGATCCCACAGGTCTCGCTGGTCGACGAACACGGTGCCGTTGAAGGGCGAGGCCCCGGAGAGGTTGAGGTGGTCGGTGATCGTCATGACCTCCCCTATCCTCCAGTCCCGCAGGCAGCCGTTGGCATTGACCAGGACGGCGGCGCGCACGCCCGTGGCGGCGGCGGCGCGAGCCAGGGCAACGACGGCGCCGGGCCCGCGCCCCTCATACAGGTGGGTGCGGCCGTGGGCGACCAGCACGCGCAGGCCGCGGGGCGTCGTCGTCGGGCTTGTGGCCTCATCGACGCCGGAGGACGGGCGCCACTCGTAGGAGTCGAGCCGGTCGACATGCCCGGGTGCAATGGGGCCGATGACGCCGGGCAGGTCGGAAAGCGGCAGCGACGCCGTCGGCGGGCCCCAGCCGTCGAGGGCGGTGTCGGCGCCCGAGCCGAGCACGACCAACGCATCATGGTGTGCGGCGCCGGTGCGCCGGGCGATCTGGTGGGCGGCCTCCACGGCGGGGCCGGGACCGTCCCCGCCCCCGGACTCGGTGAGGGAGGCCAGCAGCGCGCTGGGAACGCCGTCGGGCCCCGACGCCGACTGCGGGAGGGAACCGTTGAAGCTCATGCGCGCCCCTCCCCCTGCTCCTGGGCGTGCACGCGCCGCCGCCCGAGCAGCAGGTGGCCGCTCAAGCCGATCAGCAGCGCCGCCAGGACGCCCAGGTTCGCGCCCGCCCAGGCGCCGTCGCGGCCGCCCAGCGGGCCCAGCAGATAGCCCTGCCAGCTCAACCAGGAGGCGGCGGAGTTGACGACCAGGCCCCAGCCGACGCCGGCCCCGAGGATGACCAGGGCGATCGCCTCCAGGTTGACCGAGCCGTAGACGCCGTCGGGGGTGAACAGGGCGGCCTCGTCATAGTCGCGGCGGCGCAGGCACACCTCGGCGAGCATGACGCCCGCCCATGCCGCGATCACCACCCCCAGAGTCGTCAGGAAACCCTGGAAGGGGCCCAGGAAGTCCTGCGCGCCGAAGATGACGGCGATCGTCCCCAAGGTCATGATGGTCGCGTCGATAGCGGTGGCCACGTGACGCTTCACGGGCAGGCCGGTGGCGAGCAGTGACAACCCGGAGGAGTACAGGTCCATGATGATGCCGCCGGCGAGCCCCAGGATCGCCACTACGGCGAAGGGGATTAGGAACCAGGTGGGCAGGATGGTGGTCAGGGCACCGATGGGGTCGGCGTCAATGGCGGTGCCGAGCTCGGGGTCGGAGCCGACCAGCATGATGCCGGCGATGACGAGGACGACGACTGGCAGCGATGAGCCGATGGTGGTCCACGCGATCACGCCGCCGGTGGAGGCGCGGCGCGGCAGGTAGCGGGAGTAGTCGGCGGCGGCATTGACCCAGCCCAGGCCGAAGCCGGTGGCGACCATGACCAGGGCGCCGATGAAGGCCGCGGCCGAGCCTGCGGGCAGCGCGGCAAGCGCCCCGAAGTCGATCTGCGGGGAGACCAGAATCAGGTAGATGACGGTGAGTATGCCCGTGGCCCAGGTGATCCATGTCTGCACCCGCATGATGGTGTCGAAGCCGAGGATGCCGGCACTGGCGGCGAGTCCCACGGTCAGCAGGAAGCCGACGATCTGGGCGCCGAGCTCGTTGTGCCAGCCCAGGGCCTGCAGCACCGTGGCGGAGGCGAGAGACGCGGAGACGCACAGCACCGTCTCCCAGCCGACTGTGAGCATCCAGGAGATGGCGGCGGACAGGCGGTTGCCGTGGTAGCCGAAGGCGGCGCGGGACAGGGCCAGGGTGGGGGCGCTGCCGCGCTTGCCGAGCACGGCGATGAAGCCGCACAGCAGGAAGGAGACGATCACCCCGACGACGCCGGCGACGAGGGCCTGTGCAAAGGACAGGCCGAAGCCGAGCACCCAGGCACCCCAGGACAGGCCCAGCACCGAGACGTTGGCGGCGAACCAGGGCATGAACAGGTCGCGGGGGCGGCCCTTGCGCTCGGACTCGGCAATGACGTCCAGCCCCGCGTTCTCAATCCGGGAACTGGCTGAGTCGGCAGCAGCGGTGGGCTGGGGATCGAGCACGGTAGCAGGAGCGTCTGTCATGACATTCAATCTACCGCAGCAGGTATGGGTAATCGACGTGAACGTGTCGCGTAAGACCCTGGTCATAAGCGACACGTTCACGCCCACAACCCCCGTTCGCGCCGCACGCCTCCTCCCGGCTGCAGCAGAAGGCCCCGGCACCTGCTGGTGCCGAGGCCTCCGGAGTGGTAGCGGGGGCAGGATTCGAACCTGCGACCTCCGGGTTATGAGCCCGGCGAGCTACCGAACTGCTCCACCCCGCGTCGTGGCTGCAACTTTAGTCCGCCGCCCCACTGGACCGCAAACCATGGCGACGTGCCCTTGCTCACCACAACGCTTCCGCTACGCATTCACCCAAGTCACCCCTGGGAGTCGAGCTGCTGCTGGGCGGCGACCGCCCGGTTCAGGGCCTCGGTCAGGCGGTCCTGAGCCTCGCCGTAGGCAGACCAGTCGCCATCCTGCATCGCCTTGCTCGCATCGTTCATGGCGGTCTGCGCATCCGACAGTGCCGCGGACAGGTCGGCGGACGGGTCACCGGAACCAGTGGCCGTACCCGGGGTGGGCGTGGCGCTCGCCTGCGGCGTGGCATCGGCCGTCGCCTCCGGTGTGGCTGCGGCCGTGGGCGCCGTCTGGTCAGCGCCCTCCTCCGCTTCGGACGAGGTGTCGTTAGCCGCCGCGGCATCGCCGTCGACGGCCTCCTCGCCCGTCGTGGCGCCCGAGTCACCGCCGAAGACCTGGTCCAGCGCCTCCGAAAGCGTGTCGGCGAAGCCGACCTTGTCACCGAAGGAGACCAGCACCTCCCGCAGCAGCGGGTACTGCGTACCCGAGGAGGCCTGCACGTAGACCGGCTGGACGTACAACAGTCCGCCACCCACCGGCAGGGTCAGCAGGTTGCCGCGAATCACCTCCGAGCCCTGCTGCGAGAGCAGGTTCAGCACCTGCGAGACGGTGGCGTTGGAGTTGAAGTTGTTCTGCACCTGCCCGGGGCCGGATACATTCGAGGAGCGGGGCAGCTCCAGCAGCCGCAGCTTGCCGTAGTCGGGGTTACGCCCGCCGTTCTCACCCCCGGCCGTCTCCGAGTCCACGGCCAGGAAGCCGGTGAGCACGTTGCGGTCGGTGTTACCGCCGATGATGTAGACGCTGGACAGGGAGAAGGTCGCCTCGTCCTGGTCGGGCATCTTCAACGTCAGATAGTAGGGGGCCTGCGCCTCGTCGCCCGACTTGGTCGGGTCGTCTGGCACCTTCCAGAAGTCCCCGCCGGAGTAGAAGTCCTCCGGGTCGGTGACGTGGTAGTTCGCCAGCACGGTGCGCTGCACCTTGAACAGGTCCTCCGGGTAGCGCATGTGCGCCATCAGGTCGGCACTCATCTCACTCATCGGAGTGACCGACCCCGGGAACACGGCCTTCCAGGCCGCCAGGATCGGATCGTCCTCATCCCACTCGTACAGGGTCACGGAGCCGTCGTAGGCGTCTACCACGGCCTTGACCGAGTTGCGCACGTAATTGGACTCCTCCGGGGCGCCCAACAGCGCAGAGCCGGAGGTGGCGTCACTCATCGTGTCCTCAAGGGACTCGTGCTGGGAGTACGGGTAATTGTTCGTGGTGGTGTAGCCGTCGAGGATCCACACAACCCGCTTCGGGGTGGAGGCGTCGTCGTCATCATCCACGACCGCCGGGTAGGGGCTGCCGTCCAGGGTCAGCCACGGCGCCACCTGAGCCACGCGGTCCGCGGGGTTGCGGTTGTACAGGATCTGCGACCCGCTGCGCACCTCCTGGGAGAACAGGATGTTCATCTCCTGGAAGCGCACGGCGTACAGCAGCCGGTTCCAGGGGTTGGACACGTCCGGCCCGCCGTTCCCGGTGAACGTGGTGTTCACCTGGCCGGAGGGGGCGGAGTCGTCGGGGTAGTCGAGCTCGCGGGGGCTGCCGCCGTCGTCACCGCCCACAATGGAGTACGACGGCGAGGCCTGGCCGAAGTAGATGCGCGGCTCGTACTCCCCCAGGTCGCCGACGGACGGGATCCCACCCTCCCAGAAGGAGGGGTAGCCCCCGGAGGCGACGGTGTTGCCATAGGCCGTCACCACGCCGTAGCCGTGCGTGTACACGGTGTGCTCGTTGATCCAGGTGCGCTGACCCGCATCAAGACCGTCGAAGTTGAGCTCGCGCACGGCGATGACCGTGTCCCGGCTGGCCCCGTCGATGTTGTAGCGGTCCACGTTCAGCGACGAGGCGAAGGAGTAGTACTGCTTGTTCTGCTGCAGCTGGCGGAAGGTCGGGGAGACCAGGTTCGGGTCCAGCAGGCGGATGGAGGTGGTGGACTCGGCATCCTCCAGCAGCTGGCCGGCCTCCGCCGTCGTCTTGGCGTCATAGTCGGTGATCTCGACATCATCCAGGCCGTAGGCGGTCAGCGTGGCCTTGATATTGCGGTCGATGTACGGCGCCTCCTCACGCTGGGCGTTGGGGTTGACCACGAAGTTCTGTATCACCGCCGGGTAGGCGGTGCCGATCAGCAGCGCGGACACGATCATGACGGCAACACCGGTGATGGGCAGCCGCCAGGAACTGGAGCGGATGGAGAAGAGGAACAGTGCCGCCACCACCACGCTGATCGCGGCCAGGATCGCGCTGGCAGGCAGGGAGGCGTTGACATCGGTGTAGCCGGCGCCGTCGAACCGGGTGTTCGACGCGTACAGCGAGGCATACCGCCCCAGCCAGTACGAACCTCCCCGCAGCAGGGCGAACAGGGCCAGGAAGACCGTCAGGTGAACGCGCGCAGCCCGCGTGAAGTGCGGGTCGCGAGCAACAGAGATGCCGCCGTACAGGTAGTGGACGACGACGCTGCAGATGCCCGCGAACACGACCACGCGCGTCAGGTAGGACACCGCCAGCTCCAGCACCGGCAGCACGAACACGTAGAAGGAAACGTCCAGCCCGAACTGGGGATCCGCCGTCCCGAAGGACTGGGCGTTGACCGCGAGCAGCACCTCCCGCCAGCGGGGGGCCACATCCCAGGCCGAGCTGATCAGCGCCAGCACGGCGGGCACGATCCAGGTGAGCGGGCGCTGAATGGGCTCCACCGCCGAACGGTAGGCCTCGAGGTTACGACCCGCCTCATCCTGAGGCATCCCGATCTCGCGGGCACGGTACGCCAGCCGGATGGCCGCGAAGACGGCCACGAACATGATCAGGAACCCGATCAGGAACATGGCGCCGGCCGCGATCCACTGGGTCCAGATCACCCGGGAGAAGCCGAGCTGATCGAACCACAGCACCTCCGTCCAGGTCCGCGACAGGAAGGCGACGACGACGGCCAGCAGGGCAAGAATGCCGATCGTCAGCGCCAGTGGTCCTGGCCGTCCGCGCTCTCCCCCGCGGCTGCCGCGTCCCGGCGGCCGCACGGAGCCGGCGCCGCCGCCGGGACGCTGCTGACGGCGCCCCGCGCCTGCCGCGGCCGGACGCCGCGCGGAACCCAGACCGAAGAGGGCGGCCGGGTCGAAGGAGGCTGCGGCGAACGCGCCCGGCTCGTCCGGCTCACCGTCCTCGGCGCCGTCCGGGTCGTCGGGCGACGACGCTGCATCACCGTCGGCATCCGCGCCATGATCGGCACGGCCGTGCCGCGCCTGCGGGTCGTCGGCCTGGAAGAAGCCACCGCGCACGCGGTCGTCCCGGCTCTCGGTCTCGGAGGAGTCGGTGGAACCGGACTCGTCGTCGGGCTTGTCGAAAGGATCGTCGTCGGGCCTGGTGCTCACGCTCACGCTCCGTGTCGTTCCGTGTCATATGTGCGGTCATAATTACGTGCGCGTGCGGCGCACGGCGGCCAGCGCCGGTGGCGCCACCCCGCCAATCGTCGCACAGGTGACGTCAGGCTCACAAAACCCAGCGTGCCCAAAGGTGGCGCCGCGTCGGCACCCGGCGGAGCACCGCTACGCCCGCTGGCATGATGCGGTCATGACCGCAGACACAAGCCAAGCCTACGAGAGCAGTTCAGACCCCTCCGGTGCAGCGCCCTCCCCCGGCGCGGGCCGGCAGGAGGCGCTCACGCGCGTCGTCGTCCAGCTGGAGGAGCACGCCTCCCGCGCCGGCTGGGACGCCCCCGTGGGCGTGTTCGCGCTGGTGCGCACCGCCTCCGCCCTGGAGGAGGACCCCGAACTGGCACGCATGCTGGACGCGGCCGCGCTCGCCGAGGCCCGCTCCGATCCCGCTGCCCTGACCGCCATCGAGCAGGGGGACCTGCCGCCCGCGCACACCCTGGAGGAGCTGCTGGCGGGGATTACCTGGCCGCCGGAGGTCGACGGCGCGGCCGTGTCCACCGAACATGTGCTGCTTCCCGAGGCGGCGGAGCTGGAGGCGGCCGCCATCAAGGATCCGCAGGCGCGCTTCGCCTACCTGGAGTCCCGGCCGGACCGGGACGACGTGCGGATCGTTGTGGGCGTGCTTCGTACCGGGGAGTCCTGGTGCGCCCTGCGCACCCGCTCGCACGATGCCGCAAACGCGGTGGCGGGCGGACGGGACCTGGTACCCGGTCTGGTGGAGGCGCTGCGCGGGACCCTCGAGTAGCGCCTCACTCGCCCTCGGAGCGGGAGCCGCCCTCGTCGTCGTCCCCGGCGCCGTCGACGTCGGCGTCCCGGGCGCCGTCGGCGTAGCCCAGGGTGCCGTCCAGCAGAGAGGCCAGGTCGGCGTCCATCTCCGCATCCATGTCCTGCGCGGCCCGCCGCATGGTCAGGAAGTCGTCGGGATTGGCCAGCTCCGCCGCAGTGGGCACGACGTCGGGGTGGCGCCAGAAGGCGTCGCGCTCGGCGTCCCCGAGCTCCGCGCCTAACCGCTCCCACAACCGCGCCGCCTCACGTACGCGGCGGGGCCGGAACTCCAGTCCGATCAGGCGGGCGAAGACCTGCTCCGCCGGCCCGCCCTGGACGCGACGACGCCGCACCATCTCCCGCAGCGCCACGGCCAGCGGCAGGTGCGGGGCGAGTGCGCGCGCAGCCACAACCTCGACCCACCCCTCGACCAGTGCCAGCAGCGTCTCAAGGTGCTCCAGGGCCTCCTTCTGGGTGCGCGTCTCCTGTGGCGCGAACATGCCCGACTCCAGCGCCCGGCGGATCGCCTCAGGATCGTTGGGGTCCACCTGGGCGACCGCCTGCTCGACGGCGTCGACATCGATGACGATGCCGCGCGCATAGGACTCGACCGCGGCGAGCAACTGGCTGCGCAGCCAGGGCACGTGTGCGTAAAGCCGGGCGGCCGCGGCCTCACGGACCGCCAGGAACAGCCTGACCTGCTCCGCATCCGCCTCCAGGTCGGTGGCGAAGGCCGTGACATTGGTGGGCACGAGGGCGGTTCCGGGCTCCCGAGTCAGCGGCAGGCCGACATCGGTTGCGGCCACCGCCTGCCTGCCCAGCTCGCCGATGGCCTGCCCGAGCTGCAGTCCGAAGGCAGTGCCCGCCATGGAGCGCATCACCTTGCCCAGCGCCCCCATCTGGGCCGCTGCGCCATCAGACTCCGGCAACCTGCTGATCTGATGCTCCAATGCGTCGGCGAGCGCGGAGGTAGCCGCCTGTGCCACGGGAGCGCACACGTCCTTCCAGACCGGCATGGTGCGCTCAACCCACTGCGAGCGCGACCAGGCCTCCCGCGGCCCCGGTGCGGGCATGAAGTCAGTGGCGGCATCGAGCCAGAGGTCCGCCACCGCCAGGGCATTTCGGGTCTGCTCGGCGTCCGCCGCGGTGATCACCGGATCGCCGTCGCCGCGCGCCGTGCGCAAGGCCAGGTCCTGTCCCATCGTCCAGTTGACCTCGCCGCCGCCCGCGCCGGCGAACAGCTGCTGCATCTGTGCCTGCAGCCCGCCCAGCTGCGCAGGGGTCAGGCGGGACAGGTCACCCATGCCGGTCATTTGCGTGAGCTGCGCCGGATCGATGCCGGAGGCCCGCAGCGCGCTCACCGCGTCCGCCGCCACCTGGGGGCCGAACATGGCCGCGAGCATCTGCTCGATCTCGTCGAAGGGGTCCTCGCTCATGGGTTTCCTCTCGGTGGGGTCGGCTGTTTGCGGCACCGGGGGCCGTCGGGGCGGCCGCGCGGTGAAAACACCTAGATCATGTCATCCATTCCTGAGCGCAGGCCATGCGCGGCGACCACCGCAGGGGACTTCTCCCCAGCCAGGACCGGGCAGGCAGCCGTGCCGCTCCCAGGAAGGCGCGCCATGATGACCCCGTGACGCTACGCCCTTCCAACGCCCCCGGTGCAGACTCTCACGTCGCCACGCCCCGGGGAACAGACCCGGCCGATACAAGCACCAGCCCTAATGCGGACGCGCCGGCACCCGCCGCGCAAACTGCGGGCGACCTCGCCCCCGGCCCCCGCCGACGCCTGTTCCGCGGTCGGCGCCGCGCCGGGCTCATGATCGGCCTGGCGCTGGTGGTGGCGCTGGTGATTGCGGGCGCGACCGTGCCGATTAACAAAGTGATCCAGGCGCCTGGCCCCACCTGGAACGTGCTCGCCGACGCCTCCGACGGCGCGGATGAGGACCTGCTGACCGTCACCGGCACCGAGACCTTCGAGACGAGCGGTGCCCTGCGCATGACCACCGTGTCCGTCTCGGGCTGCCCGGGCTACCCGGTCACCTTCTTCATGCTGGTGGACGCCTGGCTCAGCAGTGACAAGACCATCCTGGAGCGGGACCAGGTGTGCCCGGAGTCGCTGACGGCCGAGCAGGTCGAGGAGGTCAACCAGGCGCAGATGACCAGCTCGCAGGACGCCGCCGTCGTCGCCGCTCTCATGGAGACGGGGGCCGCCACCCGAATGACCCTCACCGTTGAGGGGACCGTGGATGAACAGGCGGGAAGCGGCCTGGAGGTCGGCGACGTGCTGGAGTCGATCACCACAGCCGACGGCGCCACGACCACCATCACCTCCTATCCCCAGCTGCGCGAGCTCATGACCACAATCGCGCCGGCCACCCCCCTGACGCTGCGGGTCAACCGGGACGGCGCCGCCGTCGACGTGGAGCTGACGACCATTGCCCCGCAGGACGCCGACGGGGACGGCGAGCCGGACTCGGAGGGCTCACTTTTGGGGCTGAGCCTGTCCGCCCGTGCGGACTCCGACGTCGATGCCACCTTCAGCCTGTCGGACGTCGGCGGTCCGAGCGCGGGCACCATCTTCGCCCTGGGGATCATCGACGAGATCACTCCCGGGGACCTGACCGGCGGCAAGGACATCGCGGGCACCGGCACCATCTCCATTGACGGCACCGTCGGCGCTATCGGCGGAATCAAGCAGAAGATGGCGGGTGCGCATAAGGATGGCTCGGACTACTTCCTCGCCCCGGCGGCCAACTGCAATGAAGTGGTGGGCAGTGTCCCGGACGGCCTGGAGGTGTACGCGGTGGAGACACTGCACGAGGCGGTCGAGGCGGTCGAGGCCATCGCCGCGGAGGACACCAGTGAACTGATGACCTGCGAGGCGGTGCTCGGCGCCGGCTGATTCGGGCGTCCGGGCTGCGGCCGCGCGCTGGCTGCTCCCCCACCGCGAGCCAGGGTTTTCCACAGGGCGGAGACTGACTCTGGCGGCCCGTGTGGCACGGTGCCATGCTGACTGCGGCGCCCCCGTCCGCGGCGCCAGCGGCGACAGAACAGGAGCAGTCATGCGCATCCGCGGCCAGTCCCCCGTCCTATGGCGCGCGCCCGGGGAGAGCCAGATCGGGGCCGAGCAGGGGCAGGCGATCGTCGTGTCGGGACTGACCAGCGGTGAGCAGCAGCTGCTCGACCGGCTACCGGAGGAGATCCTGCCCGGAACGCTCTACCGCGCCGCCCGCTGGAGCCGGGTGCCGTTGGAAAGGGCGCACGAGATCCTCCACAACCTGCACGAGGCCGACATCATCGACTCCTCCGCCGAGCCACCAGACAATGCCGACTCGGTCTACTGGAGCCGACTGGCCAAGGATCCGGCTGCGCGCACCGCACAGCTGCGGGCCAGTAGCGTCGCCATCCGGGGAGGCGGCGAGCTGGCACGCGACGTCATCTGCCTGCTGGCGGAGGCCGGCGTGGCCACCATCCTGCCCGACGACGATGCCCTGGCCGAGTGGGCACAGGCGCTCTCCCCCCAGGTGCGCGCGCGGGCGCCGCTGGGTCAGCGCCCGGACGTGCTCGTCACCCTCGACGGGCATGTCATCGACCCGGTGAGCTCACGCGCGCTGGCCCGTGAAGGCATCACCCACCTGCCGGTGGTAGTGCGGGAGGTGAGCATTCGGGTGGGACCGCTCATTACGGAGCACTCCGCGATGTGCACCACCTGCCTGGACCTGTGGGAGCGCGACGCGGACCCCTGCTGGCCGGCACTGGCGACGCAGCTGCGGCTACTGCCCGCGCCGGTGGTGGAGCGGCTGCTGGTGCACCAGGCGGCGGCGCTGGCGGCCAGGGCGATCCTCGACGTCGTCACCGGCCGCTCCAAGCTGTGGGAGGGCCGCAGCGTGGAGATCTCCGCCGCCGACCCCGTGGGTGTGGAACGCCGCTGGCGTCCGCACCCCGAGTGCCTGTGCCAGCAAGTCACCGCGGCGGAGGGCCCCGCGGAACGGCCGGAGCCCGCACGCACCGGCCCAGCCGCCGCCATCACCCTCCATTACTGCTGATCCGCCTGCGTGAACTCACGCACGATCTGCAACACCTCGGGCCCGTACTCCCTGAGCTTGACGGCACCCACCCCGCGGATCAGGGACAGCTGCGGCAGAACAGCAGGCTTGACCACCGCGATCGACCGCAGAGTCGTATCGGCGAACACGGTGTACGCGGGCTTTGACCCCTCCTTGGCGACCTGAGCCCGCCAGGCGCGCAGCTGCTCGAACAGGGCCACCGTCGCCGGGTCATTCTCGGCCTCGAAGTCGGCTGCGGCCTGCTTGGCGCGGGCACGCGGTCCGCCGCCGACGCCGGGGCGCCGCCGGGCGGGCCCATCGCCGTCGGTGGGCCAGATGCCGTCCAGGAAGCGGGAGGGCTTGCGGGAGGCACGTCCGCCGGGGTTGCGCGCACGCGCATAGGAGATCACCAGGTGCTCGCGGGCGCGAGTGACCCCCACGTACAGCAGGCGCCGCTCCTCCTCGATCGCGGCGGGGCCCTCTGCCAGCGAGATCGGCAGCAGCCCCTCGCACGCGCCGATCAGCAGCACCGCATCCCACTCCAGCCCCTTGGCGGCGTGCAGGGAGGACAGGGTGACACCGTCGACGGTGGGGGCGTTCTGGGCGTCCGCGCGGGCGGCCAGCTCCGCCACCAGACCATCCAGGTCGGTGCCGCGCCGCTCACCGAGCTGGTCGGCCAGCTCCACGATCGCGTTCAGGGAGTCCCAGCGCTCGCGCATGGCGCCACGGGCGGCGGGCGGCTGCTCGCTCCATCCCTCCCGGGCCAGCACCATGCGCGCGTCCGCCCCGGGGTCCCCGGTCAGCTCGGCCCGCTCGGTGCGGGCGGCGGCCCGCAGCAGCACCATGGCGCGCTTGACCTCCTCGCGTTCAAAGAAGCGCTCCCCGCCGCGCACCAGGTAGCCGATGCCGGCGTCGGCCAGTGCCTGCTCAACCACCTCGGACTGAGAGTTGGTGCGGTACAGGACGGCGATCTGCGACAGCGGCACGCCGGCGGACTGGAGCCGACGCACCTGGGCGACCACCCCGGCGGCCTCGGCGACGTCGTCGTCATAATCCTCGAAACGCACCGCGGGACCGGAGGGACGCTGCGCCTGGAGCTGGACGGCACCAGCCGGCAGAGTCAACGCCCCGGTGCCGCGCCGCGAGCGCGAAAGCACCCGGTTGGCCAGGGACACCACCTGCGGGGTGGAGCGGTAGTCGCGGCTCAGCCGCACGGTGCGGGCGCCTTCATAGCGGGAGGCGAAACCGGTCAGGAACTCGGGGGTGGCGCCGGTGAAGGAGTAGATGGTCTGGGAGACGTCACCCACCACGCACAGCTGGCGGCGACGCCCCAGCCACAGGTCCAGCAGGCGCTGCTGGAGCGGAGAGACGTCCTGGTACTCGTCGACCACGAAGTGCTTGTACTGCCCGCGGATCTGGGCGGCGATGTCCTCGCGGTCCTTGAGGATGCCGACCATGAGCAGCAGCACGTCCTCGAAGTCGATCACGCCCCGCTCGGACTTGACCTCCTCGTAGACGGCCAACAGTTGGGCGACGGTGGCGGTATCGAGGTCCCCCACCCCAACGCGTCCCTGGGTGGCGGCCGCCTGGGCGTAGTCCTCCGGGAGGGTCATGGTGACCTTCGCCCATTCGACCTCAGCCGCAAGGTCCCGAATCAGGGCACGGTCTGTGCTCAGTCCCAGGCGGTGGGCGGCAGTACCGACCAGGCGGGCCTTGTAGCGCTCAATCTCGTGGCGGCGCCCGCCGATCGCGCTCGGCCAGAAGTAGGTCAGTTGCCGCAGGGCGGCGGCGTGGAAGGTGCGGGCCTGTGCGCCGTGCACGCCCAGGTCGGTCAGGCGCGAGCGCATCTCCCCGGCGGCGCGGGCGGTGAAGGTGACGGCCAGCACCTGGGTGGGCTGGTAGGCGCCCACCGCCACCCCGTGGGCGATGCGGTAGGTGATCGCCCGAGTCTTGCCGGTGCCGGCGCCGGCCAGCACGCACAGGGCCCCCTCCAGGTGCTCGGCCACCTGCCGCTGGTCGGGGTCGAGGGCGTCGAGCAGCTGGGCGGGGCTGGGCAGAATGCCGGAGGCGCCCGCGGGGCGCGGGGCGTCGGCTGCCGGGGCGTGGTCGTTCATCGCGGCCCAGCCTGCCATGCCCCGCCGACACTTGACCTACGGCGTCCAGGCAGGCCCCGGGGGCGCGGCGTTGGGCCTATCCACATGTGCGCGCCCGGCCGGTCACTCGATGGGGCCGCCGTACCAGTCCTCGATCAGCATCCTGGCGATGGAGGTGGCTCCCGGCAGGACGACGCTCCCGGCGGCAACGGCGTCGGCGAGCTCGGCACGGCTGAGGACCACCGCGTCGGTGACTTCGGCGCCGTCGGGGCGGGCCAGGTGCTCCCCGGGCGCCAGGCGGGCCCGGTAGCCGAGCATGAGCGAGCGGGGGAAGGGCCAGGGTTGGCTGGCGACGAACTCCACGCTGGCCACCCTCAGCCCGGTCTCCTCGGCGACCTCGCGGACCACGGCGGCCTCCGCGGGCTCCCCCGCCTCCACGAAGCCGGCGACGGTGGAGTAGCGGTGGCGGTCCCAGGTGGCGCCGTGGACCAGGAGGATGCGGTCGGCGTCGTCGGTGACGACCATGATCACGGCCGGGTCGGTGCGGGGGAAGCTGAGGGCGTCGCAGCTGGTGCAGCGGCGGGCCCAGCCGGCCTGGACGATCTGGGTGCGGCCGCCGCACAGCGGGCAGAAGCCGGAGCGCGCGTGCCAGGCGGCCAGGGCGCTGGCTGGGGTGGCCAGGCCGGCGTCATGGGCGTCCAAGTCGGCGCCGACGGCCCGCAGCGCTGACAGCGGGTAGCGCTCCAGGACGGTGCTGAGGGCCGGGTGGGGATCTCCGGCGCCCTCGGCGTCGGTTGGGGAGGCGACGTCGTCGCTGGGAACGACGGCGGCGAGCCAGGAGGCCCCGGCGGCGTCGCCGGTGCCGGTGCCCTGCTCGCGCCCCAGGTAGAAGCAGGTCAGGCCCCTGGCATCCAGGTCGGCGGCCGTGAGCGGAGCCAGCCGCGGCCGGGCGGTGTCGGGGGCACCGGCATTGCGGCCGGGCCGCCAGACGGCCGCGTCCCGGTCCTGGGGGGCGGCGGGGGCGAGGCCGTCGTCGGGCAGGTCAGCGGCGGTGGCCGGGGCGTCCAGGGCGACGCGCCCGCGGGCGTCGACCAGCAGCAGGCGGGTGGCGGGGTCGGAGACGAGCCTGGCGATCAGGTTCGGGTCGCCGCGGCGGGAGGCGTCGCGATCGGTGGTTGCCCGGGACAGGGAGCGGGCCGCGGTTCCGAGCTGTCCGGACTCGGGGACCGCCTCGGCGGGGTCGGGCTGCGGCGTGGAGGTCATGGGGGCAGCCTAAGCACGGGTGCGGTGAGCGGGGCGCGGGTGCGGTGCGCATGTTCCCGGACGCGTAGACAGCCCCCACGGGCGCGGATGGACCGCTTGCGCGCGGATGGACCGCTTGCGCGCGGATGGACCGCCGTAACCACTGGCTACGGCGGTCCAAGTGGGCGCAAGCGGTCCAAGTGGGATTCGGGGGTCCAACTGGGGCGGATACGCTGCCCGCATGAGCTCCGGAACCACCACCGCACGCGTCTACCTCGACCATGCCGCCACCACGCCCGTGCGGGCGGAGGTGGCCGAGCAGGTGGCCCGCGACCTGGCCGACGGCCTGGGCGGGTGGGCGAATCCGTCGGCGCAGCACGCCTCGGGACGGCGGGCCGGGGCGCTTTTGGCGCAGGCGCGGTCCCGACTGGCGGCGGCGCTGGGCGTGGACCCGCACGAGGTGATCCTCACCGGCGGTGGCACGGAGGCCGACGCGCTGGCGGTCGCCGGACGAGTGCTGGCAGCCCGGGCCGCCGGAGTGGAGCGTCCGCACGTGGTCACCTCCCCGATCGAGCATCCGGCGGTCCTGGACAGTGCGCGCACCGCGGCCACGCAGCTGGGGGCCGAGCACGTGCCGCTGCCGGTCGACGGCGCCGGGCGGGTGGAGGCCGGTGAGCTCCGCGCGGCGCTGGCGGGCGGCGCCTGCCTGGTGAGCGTGATGGCGGCGAACAACGAGACCGGGGTGGTGCAGGACCTGGCCGGGATCGTGGCGGCGGTGCGCGCGGCGACCGGGGCCAATCGCCCGGGCGCGCCGGGTTATGTGCCTGTGCACACCGACGCGGTGGCGGCGGCGGGCCGGGTGCCGCTGGACTTTCACGGCTGGGGGCTGGATGCGCTGTCGCTGAGCGGGCACAAGCTCGGCGCGCCGGTCGGCGTCGGCGCCCTGATTGCGCGGCGCGACTTCACGCTGGTGGCGCCGATGGGGGCGGGCGGCAGGAGCGCGGGCTGCGCTCGGGCACGCAGGACGTGGTCGGGGCGCGGGCGCTGGCGCTGGCCGTGGAGCTGGCGGTGGCCGAGCGGGCAGCGGAGGCGGTGCGGCTGGAGGGACTGCGCGAGCGCCTGCTGGCGGGGGCGAGCGCGGTCGAGGGCGTGCATGCGACGCTGCCCGACGGCGTGGCGCACCTGCCGGGGACGGCGCACCTGTGGGTGGAGGACGCCGACGCCGAGGCGCTGCTCATGGCACTGGACATGGCCGGATTCGATGTGTCGGCCGGGTCGGCCTGCCATGCGGGGGTCTCCCGGCCGAGCCACGTGCTGCTGGCGATGGGCTACGGGGAGGAGGCGGCGCGGGCGACGCTGCGCTGCTCCATGGGCCGGGAGACAGGCACCCAGGATGTGGAGCGCCTGCTGGCGGCTCTGCCTGACGCCGTGCGCACCGCCCGCCGCGCCCACCAGCGCCGAGGTCGGTAGATCTTACGTGCCGAGGTCGGTAGATATTACGTGCCGAGGTCGGTAGTTGTTACGTGCCGAGGTCGGTAGTTGTGGCGGGCCATGGCTCGCAGGAGAACATCCAGCGGCCTACGACACCGGGGGCACGTTCCACCACCACAACCAGGTTTTCCACAGGCGCTGACTCCGGGGTGGCGCCACCGCGCTGGTCTCGGTACGGTTGCGGGCGTCGGTGACAAGCCGGCATCCCAGCTAGTCCCATCCGGGTCCTCGACGAGGAGGCCGCCCTCTCATGTCCACTACTCCCGCAACCCGCTCGGTATCCCGCCGGCGCCGCAGACCACTGTCCACTATTTCCCTGGCCCGGCTCGCCGCCGCGCTCGGCCTGGTTCTCCTCGGGGCCGGCTGCTCGCACGACAGCGGGGCGAGCGGCCTGCCCACCCCTGCCTGGACCCCCTCGCCCACCGCCGCCGCCACGCCCACGCTCCCGCCCGAGCAGGCCGAGGCCAGGGCCACCGCCCTGGCCATGGAGCCCCCGGACCCCTACACCCCGGAGTTCACCCCCACCGGCGCAGCCGACGCAGCCACATACTTCCTTGAGCTGTTCCCGTACGTATTCGCGACAGGCGACCTGGACGCCTGGAAGAACATGAGCGACGACGACTGCGAATTCTGCAACAGCGTGGCAGATGACGTATACGAGCGCCATGAAGCCGGCGGGTGGGTTGACCCCTGGGGTCAGGAGATCACGCCGCTGGAGTGGTGGACCGACCAGGAGGACCCCAACCGCTACGTCGTACGCAGCCAAATAGTGTCTGAAGCCCACACGGCACATTCAGGGGACGGCACGCAATCAACTGTGGAGACAGCCGACGACATCCTGTTGATCCAGCTCTACTGGACTACTAGCGACTGGCACATCGAAGCCGTTGAGGCAACCCAAGATAACGGAGGCGATTCACAATGAGCTTTCAAAGAAGCTCGATCAGACTTACAGCAGCTTACGTTCTCGCATTGTCCGCAGTATGGGTTGCGCCATGTGCGGCAGCTGCCACTCAAAACGATCCGAGCATCAGATCATACGCGTCCGGTAATTCTGTGACTGTTTCTGGTGGGCGGTCGCAAGAGGTGGTGGAGTCGGTTCCGGGCGCGCCGGTCCCCGGGGGCGGCTACCCCGGAGGCGCGCAGCAGCCAAGCACCGACGGCGTGCGCTACAAGTACGGGCCACCCACCCACCAGTGCCCCTACGGCACCATCTCCTCCCCCAGCGGCGTACGCCCCATCTGGCTAAAGTGCCTGGACGCCCCCGACGCCACCGCCGGAGGCACAGTAGTAGTCACCGTCACCGCCACCGACGCCGCCACCCTCCTGGCCCAGGGCTCGGGCATCACCCGCCAGCCCCCGGGCGACCAGGTCCTGATCAGCAAGGACTTCATCGTCTACACCAGCCCCGACACCCAGGTACTGACCACCACCGTCGCCGGCACCCCGGTAACCATCCACGCCACCCCCACCAGCTACACCTGGGACTGGGGCGACGGCACCACCACCACAACCACCACCCCCGGAGCCCCGTGGCCCAACCAGACCGTCACCCACCGCTACACCCACACCGCCCAAGACGTAACCACCACCCTGACCACCACCTGGAAAGCCACCTACACCCCCGCCGGAGGCACCACCACCCCCATCACCGGAACCATCACCACCACCAACACCACCACCCCCTACGACCTCGTACGCACCCTCACCTACCTCACCGACCAAGCCGAAACCCAACAAGGACACTGACACCACCACCCACGTCTTGAACCGCGCCTCGCAGCCAGTAACGCTCTTCGACGGGGACCCGCCCAAGCGGGTGTCCAGCCCAACAGCCCGCCCGTCCTCCCCCAGCGGTAGGCTGCACCCGCCCAACCGGGGCGCCAAAGGCGCCCGAGCGACACAGCCAGCGGCAGAAGGAGCACACGTGCGCGTACTGGCAGCCATGTCCGGCGGAGTCGACTCCGCCGTCGCCGCCGCGCGCGCCGTCGAGGCCGGTCACGAGGTGGTCGGCGTCCACATGGCACTGACCCGCAACCGGGCAGCCACGCGCTCCGGCGCCCGCGGCTGCTGCTCCATCGAGGACGCCGGCGACGCCCGCTGGGCTGCCGAGGTCCTGGGCATCCCCTTCTATGTGTGGGACCTGTCGGAGGAGTTCGAGGAGCGAGTGGTCGCTGACTTCCTGTCCGAGTACCGCGCCGGCCGCACCCCCAACCCTTGCGTGCGCTGCAATGAGCGGGTCAAGTTCGACGTGCTGCTGGAGCGCGGCCTGGCCTTGGGCTTCGACGCCGTCGTCACCGGGCACTACGCCCGCCTGCGCGGCGGCGCCGCAGACGGCCGCCCAGGTGAGGCGAACACCCTGGAACTGCGCCGCGCCGCCGATGCGGCCAAGGATCAGTCCTACGTGCTGGCCGTCTCCGGGCGCGAGGGACTTTCGCGCGCCCTGTTCCCCCTCGGGGATGCCCCCTCCAAGGCGACGGTGCGGGCCGAGGCCGAGCGCCGCGGCCTGCCCGTGGCGGATAAGCCGGACTCCTACGACATCTGCTTCGTCGCCGACGGCGACACTCGCGGCTTCCTGCAGCGCAGCCTCGGCGTCCAGGAGGGCAGCATCGTCTCCCCCGACGGCGAGGTGCTCGGCACCCACGAAGGCTACTTCGGCTTCACCGTCGGTCAGCGCAAGGGCCTGGGACTGACCCGTCCCGCCGCCGACGGCCGCCCCCGGTACGTAATTGAGACGCGCCCGAGCACCAACGAGGTCGTCGTCGGCCCCGCCGAGCTGCTGCAGCGCACCGTCGTTGACGGCAGGGACCTGGTGCTGCTGGGCTCCCCCGATTCACTCGCCGACGGCGTCGGCTGGCAGGACGTGACCGTGCAGGTGCGGGCGCACGGCCGCCCGGTGCCCGCGGACGTGACCGTGGACGCCGCCGACAGCACACTGCACGCCGTCCTGCGCCAGCCCCTACGTGGCCTGGCCGCTGGACAGAGCGTCGTCGTCTATGGCGGGGACGACGGCGGCCGGGTGCTGGCCCAGGCGACAGTCGCCTGAACCGCGCACCCGGCCAAGCAGCTGCCGTTCAACGCAGGGAGGTGTGGTGCTCGATGGAGCGCACTCCCCACACCCCCAGCACCACCGCCAGCACCGGCCACACGGCGATGAACCCCAGCCCCAGCAGGTTCGGGTCGCCGCCCGTGCGCACCGCCTCAATGAAGTCCGGCAGCATCCATGTATTCACGATGTCCCCGGATGGAATCCCAATGCTCACCGGCACAGTCAGCAGCAGCGCCAGCGAAAGCGCCTGCGCCACCACATACAGGCCCACGAAGCCGACCAGCGGCGCGCCGAATCCTAAACGGTTCCAGCGTCCTTGCGCCCCGATGCTCATAATCGCGGACACGCACACGATCACGCAGGCAAGCTCCACGATCATGTACACAATGAATCCGATCACCCAGCCGGTGCTGACGAGGTCCAGCATTTCACGAATGGGTTGGAGCAACTCTCCGAGGCCAATTCCCTGGGCCCGCGCCATCACCCAGGCTGTCGTCAACAGGCCCACCGCGGTGAAGCACATCATCACCAGGCCGGCCGCGAAGGCGTAGAGCACCTTGGCGGCGTAGAGCGTGCGGCCGCGCGCCGGGATGCTCATGGTCAGGTAGCCGCGTGAGCCGTACATGGATTGCCAGTACTCGGAGGCGGTGTGGATGAGCACCCCCGGTATGGACAGGCCGAAGGAGATTACCGCACCAAGCGCCCCGATTGCATTCAGCACCGGCAGGTTCAGAAACGCGATTCCGAGAAAGACCAGCCCGAATACCGTCCAGATGCCGAGCATCTTCAGGTGTATGGGAGCCAGGAAGCGGATCTCCTCGGTGAACAGTGTGCGCAGCATCAGCGGTACTCCTTCCTAAACAGGGCGTCCAGGCTCATGCCGTGAGCCTCACGCAGGTCATCGGCGTCGCCGGCCAGCAGCAGGCGTCCGTCCTTGAGGAAGACGACGGAGTCGACGATCGGCTCCACGTCGGCGATCAGATGGGTGGAGATCACCATCAGTGCCTCGGGGTCGAAGTTGTGCAGGACGCCTCTGAGGATGACGTCCCGCGCGGCGGGGTCAACCCCGGAGATGGGTTCGTCCAGCAGGTAGACACGGGCGCGGCGCGCCATGATCAGGCTGACGCGCAGCTTCTCCCCCATGCCCTTGCTCATCTCCTTCAGGCTCCGGTCCTTGGGCAGGCCGAAGAACTCCACCAACTCGTGGGCGCGGTCGGCGTCGAAGTCGGGGAAGAGCCGGGAGAACATGCCGATTGCCTGCTCGGCCTTGAGCCCCGAGGCCAGGAAGTCGGCGTCGGGCAGGAAGGCGACCAGCGCCTTGGACTGCGGCCCGGGAGCGTGGCCGCCTACCTGCACTCGGCCGTCGTAGTCCGACAACAGGCCGGCCAGGATCTTCAGCAGGGTGGTCTTACCCGAGCCGTTGGAGCCCATGAGGCCGATGATCCGGCCGGCCGGTAGGTCCAGGGTCAGGTCCGCCAGCGCGGGGCGGCCGCGGTAGGCCTTGGTCAGGTGCGCCACCCGGATCAGTGGCGTGGCGCCGTCGGGTACGGGGATGGCGGTGAAGCGCGCCGCGGGCGACGGCGGAGCCGATGAGTGCCGGTTCATGAGTTTTCTCCTTGGTCTGCCTGGGGCATGTCCGGACGGTCGCTCCAGCGCTCCTGCAGGAGCGCAGACGCCTGCGCCAAGTCCATGCCGACGGCGGTGAGGGCAGTGATGAAGGCGTCCGCGGCACCGGTGGCGAGCTCTCGGCGCACGGCGTCGACGACGGCGGTATCCGTGGTGACGAAGCGGCCTGCGGTCCGTTCGGTGCCGGTCAGGCCGGTGCGATCGAGTTCGGCGAGGGCGCGTTGGACGGTGTTGGGGTTGACGCCGGATTGCGCGGCAAGTTCGCGCACGCTGGGTATCCGGGTGCCGGTTGGCCAGGCGCCGGTGACGATCCGCAGGCGGAAGTCATCGACTAGTTGCAGCCAGATCGGCCGGGAGCCGTCAAGATCCACGAGGCCTCCTCTCTGGTGGGTGGACGAATCAGCTCATGAGCGCAGGCGGCAGGCGACCGGAGGTCAACTGTATTGCTGCCCTAGTACAATGACACATGTGGCGTGCGTAAGTCAACAGGCTTCGGCCCGGCGCGCCGACCAGCCCCACCACACCGCGGTTGTGCACAGTGCGCTGCTGCGCCATATCTGGCGCTTGGTGTTTGTGGGTGTGGGTGGAGCCTGGAGTCGGCTTGCCCGCGTGCTTTGCGCTGACGTCGTCTGCTACGCCGGTTCGGGGTTTACTACGCCAGTTAGGTGTCTGCTGAACGGTTCTGGACCCTTCAGCAGAGGTCAAACCGGCGTAGCAGAGGCCGAAGGGTCGCACCCAACGATCTACCCCCGGCCCTGACCCCACTCCCTGTACGTCCAAGACGCCGCCCCGCGACGGGTGCTCGCGCCGCCAGCCTCCATGCCCCACGAAGAAGCGGTTCGTCATCGGGCCTACAGGCTCCTCGCACTCGGGAGCGTGGCTGTCACTCGCCAAATCGGTCTCAAAATCCCTAGGAACAGGCTCCTTGCACTCGGGGGCGGGGCGAGCCAGGGGGCTGCGGCTGGCCGGGGGTCATGGGCGCACGCCCCGGCGGCGCGCTACACGGCGCGACGGACGGGAGCCGGGCCAGAGCATGCGCGCCAGGTCCTGTTGTGTGAGCGCTCGGGTGGCGCTGCGCGTTCGGGTGTCTGTGTGCGCGGCCGTTGAGCCTGCCAGTTGGACCCCTGTGCCCCCGTTGGACCCCTGCGCCCCCGTTGGACCGCCCTAGCCACCGGTTACAGCGGTCCAACCGCGCGTGAGCGGTCCAACCGCGCGTGAGCGGTCCAACCAGGGCAGCACAAGACCCCGCCCGCCCCCTCGACTGCCGACAACCAGGCCCCCAACACCGCGGAAACCGCCCTGGACGCTCGACTGCGCACAACAATCCTCACCGAGCACACAGACCCGCCCGCCCGGAGGCACCCACACCGCCAGCACCGCCCCACCAGCACAAACGACTCACACAACACGACCCAGCCACGACGCGCCAGACACCACGGCCCGCGCGTTCAGGTCAACGTCCACGTATCCAGCCCGACATCGGCCCAAGGAACTCCCCGCCAGCCCGGCGACAGCCCTCTGACCGGCCAAAACTTCCTCAACAGCCCGAACACGAACCTGCACAGGCGAACACGACCTCCTCGCCCCGAACACAACCACCTAGCCGGACCGGTGCGCCCCGAACACAACCACCCACGGCACCCAACCACCACACCCACAAACACGAAGAGCGCCATATCTACCGACCTCAGCACGTAACAACTACCGATCTCGGCACGTAAGAAGTACCGATCTCGGCGTGTGAGGCCGCCCCGCCCCGGCACGAACCGGGACGGGGCGGAATGTCGGAGGTCCAGCGGGTGGCGCTCAGCCGCGCAGGCGCGCCAGCTCCTCCACCAGCTGGGGCACGACCTCGGCGACGTCGCCGACCACGCCGTAGTCGGCCATCTCGAAGATCGGCGCCTCCGAGTCGTCGCAGACCGCAACAATCGTGCCGGCGCCCTGGATGCCGCTGGTGTGGTGGACTGCGCCGGACACGCCCAGCCCGATATACAGACTGGGGGCTATGGAGACACCGGTCTGCCCGACCTGTGCGGAACGCTCGATCCAGCCCTCGTCGCAGGCCACGCGGGTCGCGCCGATGGCGGCGTCGAGCGGGTCGGCGAGCGAATGCACCAGGCCGAGGTCGCCGTCTGTGCCGCGCCCCATGACCACGACGCGCTGCGCCTCGGCCAGGTCGGGGCCCGCGGCGGCGTCGGAGACCTCGCGGGAGACGACCTTGACGGCTGCGGCCTCCGCAGACAACGGCACGTCCAGGGGCTCGACGGGGATCTCCGCCTCGCCCGCGGCGGGGGACGCCGGCTCTACGGCACTGGGGTGCACCGAGATGACCGGGGTGTGGTCGGACTGCGCGGACACGGTCATGGTGGTGGACCAGGTGCCCGACAGGACCAGCTTGGAGGCCCGCAGCTCACTGCCGACCACTTCCAGGTCACCCACATCGGAGGCGCAGGCCGAGCCCAGCAGGACCGCGGCCCGGCCGGCAATCTCCTTGCCGCGGTAGTCGCTACCCACCAGCGCGACGGCGGGGCGCACGGACCGGACAGCCGCAACGACGGCGTCGGCCGCGACCGCCGCCACCGCCTCCCGGCCGTCAAGGTCCGCCACAAGCACACGAGCGGCTCCGGCCGCGGCAAGCACGGCGGAGGCGGATGGCTCCAGGCCCCCGGGAGCCAGCGCCACGACCTCGGCGGAGGTGAGTGCGCGCGCCACGGAGACGAGTGCGAGGGCGCCCGCGGTGGGGATGCCCTCGGGCGTACGGTCGACCAGCACGACAATGGGCGCGTTCAGCATGTTTTCAGGCATGGTTGATTCGTTGCTCCTTCCCTGACGCTACCGCTCAAACAAGGTTGTTCTCGACGAGCCAGGCGGCGAGCTCACGGCCGGCCTCGCCGGCGTCGGTGCGGATGACGCCGGCCTCACGGGCGGGCCGCTCGGTGAAGTCGACGACGGCGATCCCCGCCTCGGCGACGGCGTCGAGCCCCAGGTCACCCAGGTCCCAGACATCCACCGGCTTCTTGCGGGCGGCGCGCATGGCGGCGAAATTGGGGTAGCGGGGCTCATTGGCCTGGTCCGTGACCGACACGAGTGCGGGCAGCGGGGCGGAGAGCACCTCCCGCACGGTGCCGGTCGAACGGGTGATGGTCGCCTCATCGGCACTCACCTCCAGCGAGCCCGCCAGGGTGAGCGCCGGCACGTGCAGGGCGGCGGCGAGCGCGCCCGGAAGCATGGAGGTCATGGCATCCAGTGAGGCCATGCCGGTGATGACCAGATCCACGTCGCCCGGCCCGGAGTCAGCACCGCCGATCTTCGATACGGCGGCGGCGAGAGTGCGGGCAGTGGTAGGCACGTCGGCACCCACCAGCGCGTCATCGCTGACGACGACGCCGGAGTCGGCCCCCATCTGCAGGGCACGGCGCACACCGTCCTCGGCGTCCTCGGGACCCATACACAGGGCGATCACCTCGCCGCCCAGTTCCTCGACCAGGGCCACTGCGGCCTCGACGGCGTTCTCGTCCAGCTCGTTGAGGACGTCATCCTCACCGCGGACCAGGCGCCCCTCCTCCAGACGACGCTCAGACTGCACATCCGGGACGTGCTTGATGCAGACGACTATTTTCATGCGTACAAGATTGCCATATCGCGGTGCACAGGCAGGTGAGCACTCGGTCACCCCGCGGGCGCTACCACGCCCCGCCCACATCCTGCTGGACGGCGATGCCCGCCCGTCCCGCCCCGGCCGGCGGCCACTGACAGCCCACGTAGCCCGCCCAAACGCCGGATCGCCTATTCTCCGCCACGTCGGCACACGCCGGACAGGCCAAACACCGTCACGATCCGCAGCCACGAAGTAGCATCACGACACCCCTTGCTCGACAATAGGATTCATGCCGATGTCCTCCACGCCAGAGCTGCAACCCGCCGCACGTGCCGACTCCGAGGCGTCGGACCGCACTCGCCTGGGCGCCACGCTCATCGAGGACGGCGCCGACTTCGTGGTCGTAGCACCGCGCGCCGATGCGGTTGACCTGTGCCTCCTGGAGGTCGACTCCACCGGGAGGATCAGCTCCGAACGACGCATCGGTATGCACGGCCCGGTCCACGGCGCCTGGAGCGCCCATGTGCCCGGGGTGCGTGCGGGCCAGCGCTACGGCTACCGCGCGCACGGCCAGTGGAATCCCGCGGAGGGCCTGCTGTTCAACCCGCGCAAGCTCCTGCTCGACCCCTACGCCCGTGCCATCGACGGCGCCCCGCGCCTCGGCCCGGAGCTTTACGCCCACGCCGTCGACGCCGAGCTGTCCCCGACCTACGTGCCCTTGCTACCCTCCGAGCTGGACTCCGCCGGGCACACTGCCCTCGGCGTGGTCACCGGCGAGCAGTTCCCGGTGGTGCCGGGACCGAAGGTGCCCCGCGAGCGCACCGTCATCTACGAGACGCACGTCAAGGGGTTCACCCACTCCATGCCCGGGGTGCCCCCGGAGCTGCGCGGCACCTACGCCGGCCTGGCGCATCCGGCCGCCGTCTCCCACCTGCGCTCGCTCGGCATCACGACGATTGAGCTGCTCCCCGTTCACGCCGCCTTCTCGGAGGCCTTCCTCCTTCAGCGCGAGCGGAAGAACTACTGGGGCTACTCCACCTTGTCCTACTTCGCCCCCGAGCCGTCTTATGCGACTCGCGCCGCCCGCGAGGCCGGCCCACAGGCCGTCCTGGACGAGTTCCGCGGCATGGTGTCGTTGCTGCACGAGGCCGGCCTCGAGGTGATCATGGACGTCGTCTACAACCACACCTGCGAGTCGGGCATGGACGGGCCCGCGCTGTCACTGCGGGGACTGGACAACCTCGAGTACTACCTGCACGCGCCGCACCGTCCCGCGCAGTACGTGGACGTGACGGGAACTGGCAACACGGTGGACTTCCGCTCCACGCGGGCGGTGCAGCTCGTACTGGACTCGCTGCGCTACTGGGCCGGTGACGTCGGCGTCGACGGGTTCCGCTTCGACCTGGCGGTCACCCTGGGCCGCGACGCGTCCGAGTTCCAGTCCCGCCACCCGCTGCTCATCGGGATGGCCACCGATCCGGTGCTGCAGCACGCCAAGCTGATCGCAGAGCCCTGGGACATCGGTCCGGGAGGGTGGCGCACCGGCGAGTTCCCCGCGCCCTTCCACGACTGGAACGACCGCTACCGGGGCACCGTGCGCTCCTTCTGGCTGCACGACGCGTCGGAGATGTCCAAGGGGCGCCCGGGCAACGACCTGCGCGACCTGGCCACGCGCCTGAGCGGCAGCGCGGACATGTTCGGCTACGGGGAGTATCCGGGCGGACGCGGACCGCTGGCGTCGATCAACTTCGTTACCGCCCACGACGGCTTCACGCTGCGTGACCTGGTCTGCTACGACTACAAGCACAACCTGGCCAACGGCGAGGACAACCGCGACGGCACCGACGACAACCGCTCCTGGAACCACGGCTTCGAAGGCCCTCTGCCGGAGGGTATGGGTGGGGGTCCTATCGAGATCCTCCGGCGTCGTTCGTCTCGGAACGTGCTGGGCACGCTGCTGGTCTCCGCGGGCACGCCCATGCTGCTGGGCGGGGATGAGATGGGGCGCACCCAGGACGGCAACAACAACTCCTACTGCCAGGACTCGGAGATCTCCTGGTACGACTGGAACCTGACCACCTGGCAGCGCGACCTCATCGCCACGACCCGTTTCCTGATCAATCTGCGCGACGAGCACCCGGTGCTGCGCCCGGTCAGCTTCGCCAGCGGCTCCACGCAGAACTGCGACGCCCTTCCCGACCTGTCCTGGTTCCGCGCCAACGCAGACCCGATGGACGTGGCCGCCTGGCACGACCCGTGGACCCGAGTGGTGCAGATGCTGCGCTCGGGCACTGCCATGGGCGACGACGATCTGCTCCTGGTCATCAACGGGTCCTTGAGCCAGGCCGATGTCACTCTTCCCGAGGGGCACGGCACCGACTGGCACCTGATGTGGGACTCCACTTGGGCCGTGCCGCGGCCGCACACCTCCGCCTTCGCCCTCGCCCACCGGGTGAGCCGGGGGCCGGCGGCCCGCGCCCGTGCGCTCAATCCCACCCGTGCGCGGACCTCCCGGTCCGGGGCCACCGATTGCCGCCAGGACCGTCCCGGGGACACCACCACGCTGGACGCGCTGTCGCTGCGCATCTACCTGTCCGGCGAACAGCTGGTCGGCCTGCCCGATGAGTCTGCGGGGGCCGCCGCCTGAGACCGGCAGTGGTGCTTGCGCGTGGCTGCCGGCGCCGGCAGCGCGCCCGCATGGCTCCGGGGCGGCCGTTCCTGGGACTCACGCTCATCCGTCGGCGCCCCTCCGGCGGGAGGGCGCGTGAGCGGAGGGCTGTGAACACGATTCCGGCCTACCGGCGGGCGCCCCTTAGGATGACCGCCATGACGCAGCATGACGCGACCGCAGGCTCCCCCTCCCCCAGCAGCAATGCCGCCGACGGCGCAGACGCGGGCGAGGCGCTGTCCCGGTCCACCGACGCCGCCTCCCTGGCCCGCTCCCTGGAGCGCAGCGCCGAGATCGAGGCCGACCTGGACGTCAACCCCGGCCGCTACCGGATGCTGACGGGCGTACGCCCGACCGGCAATATGCACCTGGGCCACTACTTCGGCACCATGCACTCCTGGCAGCCGATCCAGGATCGGGGCGTGGACACCTGGATCCTCGTGGCCGACTACCAGGTGATCACCGACCGCGACGGCGTCGGCCCGATCCGCGAGCGCGTGCTGTCGCTGGTGGCGGACACGCTCGCGGTCGGCGTCGACCCGCAGCGCTCGACGATCTTCACCCACTCCGCAGTGCCGGCGGCCAATCAGCTGATGCTGCCGTTCCTGTCCCTGGTCACCGAGTCCGAGCTGCATCGCAACCCGACGGTCAAGGCCGAGCTGGAGGCCACCGACGGCCGCGCCATGACCGGTCTGATGCTGACCTACCCGGTGCACCAGGCCGCCGACATCCTGTTCTGCCAGGCGAACCTCGTCCCGGTGGGCAAGGACCAGCTGCCGCATCTGGAGCAGGCCAGGATGATCGCCCAGCGCTTCGACAAGCGCTACGGCCGCGCAGTCAAGGCACACCCGGTGTTCCGCCGTCCCGAGGCGCTGCTGTCCCAGGCACCGCTGCTGCTGGGCCTGGACGGGGAGAAGATGAGCAAGTCCCGCCACAACACCATTGAGCTGCGCATGAGCGCGGACGAGACTGCCAAGCTGCTCAGGAAGGCCAAGACCGACTCCGACCGGAACATCACCTACGATCCGCAGGGACGTCCGGAGGTGGCCAACCTGCTCACCCTCGCCTCCCTGTGCGGGGCCGGGGACCCGCGGTCACTGGCCGATCAGATCGGCGACGGCGGCGCCGGCGCCCTCAAGCGGATCACCACCGAGGCGGTCAACGAGTTCTTCGCCCCCATCCGCGCCCGCCGCGCCGAGCTGTCCGCCAACGAGGACTACCTGCTGCAGGTCCTGGCCGAAGGCAACGCCAAGGCGAACGAGGTCGCCGAGCAGACCCTCGACGCGGTGCGCACCGCCATGCACATGAACTACTAGGACGTCGGGGCGGCTACACGCACGCGCGCGGGCAGGTAGGCTTGCGCTGTGACCCCTAACACGACGCCGCACACGGCGAAGACGAAGTCCACCCGCCACGTTGCTCCCGCCGCTCCGGCGCAGCCCGAACACAGTAGGGTTCCGCGGCCCGCGCCCTACTCCCCGGTAGGTCGTATCCCGGTGACGGAGGTGTTCCCCGTCGTGGAGGACGGGCGCTGGCCCTCCAAAGCCGTCCCGAATGAGGTCTTCCCCATTCGCGCCACGGTGTTCCGGGAGGGGCACGACCGCTTCGGCGCCACCGCCGTCCTGGTGCGTCCTGATGGGAGCGATGGTCCCAGCGCCCGCATGTACGAGGTGGGCATCGGCCTGGACCGCTACGAGGCCCGTCTGGCCGCTGACGCCCCGGGCGACTGGGGCATCCGTGTGGACGGCTGGTCCGACCCCTACGGCACTTGGGCGCATGACGCCGGGGTGAAGGTGCCTGCCGGCGTCGACGTCGAGCTCATGCTGGAGGAGGGCGCGCGCGTGCTTGAGCGCGCCGCCGCCGTCAAGGGCCGGGAGCAGGCCGACGCCGAGGCCCTGCTGGGCGCCGCCGCAGCGCTGCGCGATCAGTCCGCCTCTCCCAGCGACCGCCTGGCCGCCGGCCTGTCCGGAGAGGTGACCTCCGCACTGGACCGGCTCCCGCTGCGCGACCACGTCTCCCCGTCGGCCACATACCCACTGCAGGTGGACCGCACCCGCGCCCTGGCCGGCTCCTGGTATGAGATCTTCCCCCGCTCCCTGGGGGCGCACCGCGACGAGCAGGGCGTCTGGCACACCGGCACGCTGCAGACGGCGACCCACCGCCTGGACCGGATCGCCGCCATGGGCTTCGACGTCCTCTACCTGACCCCGATCTCCCCCATCGGCACCACCAACCGCAAGGGCCGCAACAACACGCTCAACGCCCTGCCCGAGGACCCGGGCTCCCCCTACGGCATCGGCTCGCCCGACGGCGGCCACGACGTCATCCACCCCGACCTGGGCACCTTCGAGGACTTCGACGCCCTGGTGGCGCGCGCCCACGAGCTCGGCATGGAGGTGGCCCTGGACCTGGCCCTGCAGTGCTCGCCCGACCACCCCTGGGTTACCGAGCACCCGGAGTGGTTCACCGTCCTGGCCGACGGCTCCATCGCCTACGCCGAGAACCCGCCCAAGAAGTACCAGGACATCTACCCCCTGAACTTCGACAACGACCCCGAGGGCATCTATCAGGCGATCCTGGAGGTCGTGCGCACCTGGATCAGTCACGGGGTGACGATCTTCCGGGTCGACAACCCCCACACCAAGCCCCTGCCCTTCTGGCAGAGGCTCATCCGCCAGGTGCGTGAGGACAACCCCGAGGTTCTGTTCCTGGCGGAGGCCTTCACCAGGCCGGCGATGATGCGCACCCTGGCGAAGATCGGCTTCCACCAGTCGTACACCTACTTCGCCTGGCGCAACACCAAGCAGGAGCTGACTGAGTACCTCGTGGAGCTGTCCCAGGAGACCGCGCACATCATGCGTCCCACCTTCTGGCCGACCACGCACGACATCCTCACGCCCTTCATGACCAACGGGAAGGTCCCCGCCTTCAAGCTGCGGGCCGTGCTCGCCGCCACCATGTCACCGACCTGGGGCATCTACTCCGGTTACGAGCTGGCGGAGTCGGTCCCGCGCCCCGGGTACGAGGAGCAGATCGACAATGAGAAGTACGAGTACAAGCAGCGCGACTTCGGCGCCGCCCGCGTCAACGGTATCGAGGATCTGCTCACCCGGCTGAACGCCGCCCGCAACGCGCACCCGGCGCTGCGGCAGCTGCGTGATGTCTGGTTCCACGCCACCAGCGACGACAACCTGATCGCCTACTCCAAGCGGGTGGACGCCGCGCACTCCCCCACCGGGAAGGACGACGTGGTGCTGACGGTGGTCAACCTTGATCCCTACGGCGCCCACGAGGGCGAGATCTACCTCAACCTGGAGCAGCTGGGGCTGCCCGGCTGGGTGGACGGCTCCCGGCCGGTGCTGCGGGTCAAGGACGAGCTGACCGGGGACACCTATGACTGGTCGGGGCAGAACTACGTGCGCCTGGATCCCTTCTCCGGCCGCGTCGCGCATGTCTTCTCCGTCGAGCCCCTGTGACGGACGGCTGCCGGTTCGCGGCTCGATGACATTCGAAGGAGCCCCGTGACCATTCCCGGTGTTCCCGCCCTTCCCGCCCAGTCACGCCCGGGCCTGCGCCCGGATCCGGACTGGTTCCGCACCGCGGTGTTCTATGAGGCGCTGCTGCGCTCCTTCGCGGACTCCGACGGCGATGGCGTCGGCGACTTCCGCGGCCTGGCCTCCAGGCTGGACTATCTGGCCTGGCTCGGCGTGGATGCCATCTGGATCCCGCCCTTCTACCCATCGCCCATGCGCGACGGCGGCTACGACATCGCCGACTACACCGGCGTTGATCCGCGCTACGGGTCCATGGACGACTTCCGCGCCCTGGTGGAGGCCGCGCATGAGCGGGGTATCCGCATCGTCATCGACATGGTGCTCAACCACACCTCCGATGCTCATCCCTGGTTCCAGGCCTCCCGCCGCGATCCGGACGGCCCCTACGGCGACTTCTACGTATGGGCCGACGACGACGCCGGCTACGCCGACGCCCGCATCATCTTCGTGGACACCGAGCGCTCCAACTGGAGCTACGACGAGGTGCGCGGCCAGTACTACTGGCACCGCTTCTTCTCCCACCAGCCGGACCTGAACTACGACAACCCGGCGGTCGTGGACGCGGTACACGAGGTGGTGCGGTTCTGGGCGCGCACCGGGGTGGACGGCTTCCGCCTGGACGCGATCCCCTACCTGGTGGAGCGCGAGGGCACCGACTGTGAGAATCTTCCGGGCACGCACCGGCTGGTCGCCGGCCTGCGGGAGATGCTCGACCGGGAGTTCCCCGGCACCATCACCATCGCGGAGGCGAATCAGCCTCCGCGGGAGGTAGTCGCCTACTTCGGCAGCACGGACGCGCCCGAGTGCACCATGTGCTTCCACTTCCCGGTGATGCCACGCATCTTCTCCGCGCTGCGCGAGGGCACGGCCACGCCGATCCGCGACGTGCTCCGCGCGACCCCGCCGATTCCGGCGCAGGGGCAGTGGGGCACATTCCTGCGCAATCACGACGAGCTGACGCTGGAGATGGTCACCGACGCCGAACGGGAGCGCCTGTACCACTGGTATGCGCCGCACCAGCGCATGCGCGCGAATGTGGGGATCCGCCGTCGCCTGGCGCCGCTGCTGGGAGACTCCCGCGCCGAGCTGGAGCTGGCCCACGCGCTGCTGCTGTCCCTGCCCGGCTCCCCCTGCCTGTACTACGGCGACGAGATCGGCATGGGTGAGAACATCTGGCTGCCCGACCGTGACGCCGTGCGTACTCCCATGCAGTGGGATCACTCGGCGAATATGGGTTTCTCCGCCTGCGCGGACCCGACCGCGCTCACCCTGCCCCTGATCGACGTCGACGACTACGCCGACCGCTGCGTGGCTGATGCGCTGGCGGACCCGAGCTCGCTACTGCACTGCCTGCGCCATATGCTGCGGGTGCGCCGTCGGCACCCGGTGCTGGGGCGTGGGGAGTTTCAGCTGTGCCGGGCGTCCGCTGCCGCCGTGCTGGCGCATACCCGCACCTGGGCTCCCGCGACCGCTCAGGGCGAGCGGGCGCACGGCGAGGTGCTGCTGTGCCTGGCGAATCTGTCCGACAGCCAGTGCGAGACGAGCGTGGAGGTGCCCGGGCTCGCCGGGCGGGCCACCCGCACCGTGCTGGCCGGCGCGGTCACCGCCCCGGCCCCCGCCGTCGACGCCCACGGCAGGCTGACAGCCGTGCTGCCGCCTCGCGGCTACTGGTGGCTGGAAGTCATTCCGAATCGTGAGGAGGCCCGATGAGCAACTCGATCACCGCAACGCCGTCCTGGCCCGACGACTCCGCCCTGCTGGCGGCGCTCGCGGACTGGATGGGGCAGCGCCGCTGGTACCCCTTGAAGGGAGGCGCCTCCCCCGGGCCGTCGCGTCTGGCCGGGCGCTGGGAGCTGGCCGACGGCGTGCGCGACCTGCTGGTTGCGGTTCCCCGGCGTGAGGGGGACGAGGTACTCATCCACGTGCCCCTGGTGCTTGAGCCCGCTGACGCACTTGCCCAGTTCACGGTCGCCGACGAGGCCGAGGGCAACGAGGGCTTCGTGATGCCCGGTCCCGACGGCCGGCCGGTGGCGCTGGTGGACGGTGCGCACCATCCGCGCTTCTGGCGTGCCTGGGCCGGCTCCGCGCTGGAGGCCGGCACCGTGCTCACAGACACCGGGGCGCGCGCCATCGCCCAGCGCGCCAACCGTCTGCGCGTGACCACCGGCGAGCAGTCGAACACCTCCGTAATCATGCCCGCACCCGTGGACGCGCCCGCCGCCGCAGCTGCGGACGCGACCACCGGAGACCTGATCGTCAAGCTGTTCCGCGTGCTCGCCCCGGGACGCAACCCCGACGTGGAGGTTTCCGTGGCGCTGGCCCGGGACGGCTGGGACCGGGTACGCACACCGGTCGCCTGGACCACACTGACCTGGACCGAGCCGGGGACCGGCACCGAGCGGACGGCTGATGCGGCCGTGGCCTGCACCTTCATCCCCCGTGCCGACGACGGCTTCGAGCTGTTCTGCGCGCTCGCCGCCGACGACGATGCCGACGGGCCGCAGCGGACGCGGGCCACCGCGCTGGCCCGGGACCTGGGCACCACCACGGCGCAGATGCACGCTCACCTGGCTGCGGCTCTGGGCGCCGACGCACCGCCCGCCCCCGGGGAACTGGCGCAGGAGCTGCGCGAGCGGGCCGACTGGGCCATGGCGGAGGTGCCCCTCCTGGAGGCGCGGCTGCCGGGCCTGCGCGACCGCGTGGAGGCGGTGCTCACCGACCTGTCCCGCCTGGATCGGCTGGACCTCGCCACTCGTGTCCACGGCGACTACCACTTGGGCCAGGTGCTGCACGCCGTCGAGGAGGACCGCTGGTACGTGCTCGACTTCGAGGGCGAGCCGCTGCGGCCGCTGGCCGACCGCCGCCGACCGGACCAGCCCCTGCGAGACGTCGCGGGCATGCTGCGTTCCTTCGACTACGCCGCCGAGGTCGGCCACGCGGCCAATCCCGATTGGCTGCCGGCCGTGCGCGACGCCTTCCTGGCCGGCTACTGGGCAACCGCACCCGCGTCGCCGTCGGCCTCGGGGCCGCGGCCGGAGCCGCGGGACAGTACGCTCCTGGGTGCGCTTGAGCTCGACAAGGCCCTGTACGAGGCGGTCTACGAGGCCCGTAACCGTCCCGACTGGATCTCGATCCCACTGCACGGCATCGAGGTGATTCTGACCATTTGACACGCACTTGTCCGCCGCGCCCGGTAACGGTCGCGTAAGACACATCATCCACACCGGGTTGCACCGGTATAAAGTCCCCCCTCAGCCGGTCACCGCATGGGAGAGTGAGAACATGACCGACGTCACCAGCCCCGAGCCCGCCCCCGAATCCAACGACGCCCCGCCGCCGGAGGCCACTGGCCCCGCGCCCGTCCCGGTGGACCCCTGGGTCCTCGCGGATGTCGCCTACGCCCGTTACCACAACCCGCATGAGGTGCTGGGCGCCCATGTGGGCGACGACGGCGTGACGATCCGCACCGTGCGCCACCTCGCCGACGCCGTCGTCGTGGTTACCCCCGAGGGATCCTTCCCCGCCCGCCACGAGCAGGACGGCGTATGGGTTGCCGTCGTGCCCGGAGACGCCATCCCGGACTACCGGCTCAAGGTGACCTACGGCGAGGAGACCATCACCGTCGACGACCCCTACCGGTTCCTGCCGACCCTCGGAGAGATGGACACCTACCTGATCTCCGAGGGCCGTCACGAGGAGCTGTGGGAGGTGCTGGGGGCGCACGTCAAGCGCTACTCCGGCGCCATGGGGGACGTTGAGGGCGTCGCCTTCGCGGTATGGGCCCCCAACGCCCGCGCCGTCCGCGTGGTCGGCGACTTCAACTACTGGGACGGCACCGCCTCCGCCATGCGCTCCCTGGGCGCATCCGGCGTGTGGGAGCTGTTCATCCCCGGTGTGGGCGTGGGTGCACGCTACAAGTTCGAGCTGTGCTTCCAGGACGGCTCCTGGCACCAGAAGGCCGACCCGATGGCACGCGCCACCGAGGTCCCGCCCGCCACCGCCTCCGTGGTCACCGACCGCTTCCACGAGTGGAACGACGAGGACTGGATGTCACGCCGCGCGGTCACCGACCCGCACTCCGGGCCGATGAGCGTCTACGAGGTTCACATCGGCTCCTGGAGGCAGGGCCTGGGCTACCGGGGCCTGGCCGACGAGCTGGTCCCCTATGTCAAGGACGCCGGCTTCACCCACGTGGAGTTCATGCCCGTGGCCGAGCACCCCTTCGGCGGCTCCTGGGGCTACCAGGTATCCGGCTACTACGCCCCCACGGCACGCTTCGGCACCCCGGATGACTTCCGTTACCTGGTTGACCAGCTGCACCAGGCAGGCATCGGCGTCATCCTGGACTGGGTGCCCGCCCACTTCCCCAAGGATGAGTGGGCGCTGGCGCGCTTCGACGGCACACCCCTGTATGAGGACCCGGACCCGCAGCGCGGCGAGCACCCCGACTGGGGCACCTACGTGTTCAACTTCGGCCGCAACGAGGTTCGCAACTTCCTGGTGGCCAACGCCCTGTACTGGCTGGGCGAGTTCCACATCGACGGGCTGCGCGTGGACGCCGTCGCCTCCATGCTGTACCTGGACTACTCCCGCGAGGAGGGCCAGTGGCACCCGAACCAGTTCGGGGGCCGGGAGAACCTGGAGGCGATCAGCTTCCTGCAGGAGGCCACTGCCACCGCCTACCGGAAGAACCCCGGCACGGTCATGATCGCCGAGGAGTCCACCGCGTGGCCGGGCGTGACCGCGCCCACCGAGTACGGTGGCCTCGGCTTCGGCCTGAAGTGGAACATGGGGTGGATGAACGACACCCTGCGGTACCTGGCCGAGGAGCCCATCAATCGCCGCTACCACCATGGGGAGCTGACCTTCTCCCTGGTGTACGCCTTCTCCGAGCAGTTCATCCTGCCGCTGAGCCACGACGAGGTCGTGCACGGCAAGGGCTCGCTGCTGTCCAAGATGCCCGGCGACGCCTGGCAGGAACTGGCGGGCCTGCGTGCCCTGTACGCCTACCAGTGGTCCCACCCCGGCAAGCAGCTGCTGTTCATGGGCCAGGAGTTCGGGCAGGGCGCCGAGTGGAACTCGGACAACTCCCTGGACTGGTGGATCCTGGATGACCCGGGCCACACGGGCCTGCTGCGGCTGGTCAGCGACCTGAACGCCTTCTACAAGGACTCCCCCGCCCTGTGGTCGGATGACTTCTCCCACCGCGGATTCGAGTGGATCGAGGCCGGTGACGGTGATCACAACGTCCTGTCCTACCTGCGCAAGGGAACCGGACCCGACGGGCGCTCGGACCTGGTGGCGGTGATCGTCAACTTCGCCGGCACGCCCCATGAGGGCTACCGCGTGGGGCTGCCCTTCGCGGGAGGCTGGGACGAGATCATCAACACCGATGCCCCCGAGTACGGCGGCTCGGGCGTGGGTAACCTCGGCCACGTGGAGGCCGAGGAGCTGCCCTGGAACGGCAGGCCCGCCTCGGTGCGGCTGCGGGTCCCCCCGATGGGCGCCATCTTCCTGCGGCCATCGCGGGACTGACCCGGGGCCGTCCCCGGCTTCAGGGCATTCAGCCGGGCGGAGGGGCCGGCGAGCACGCCTAGCGGCTCGCCGGCCCCTCCGGCGTACCTTAAGCAGCCCTTGCGCCCGCGGTGCGCCGCGCCCGGGAGAACCATTCATTCATCACCCCTTCCAGAAGGAACAGCATTCGATGAACGCGGATGAACTCAAGCAGGCCTGGCTGGCGGAGGAGCGGGTCGCTCATATCCACGGCTGGGACTTCTCCCATATTCACGGCAGGTACACGGAGGAGGATGACCTGCCGTGGGAGTTTCGAGAGCTCATTCACCGGCACCGGACCGACGACATGCAGCTGCTGGACATGGACACCGGGGGCGGTGAGTTGCTGCTCTCCCTCCACCACCCCAACGAGCGCACCGCGGCGATCGAGGGCTATCCGCCCAACGTGAAGCTGTGCAAAGAAGTCCTGCTGCCACTGGGGATCGACTTCAAGGAGGCCGATGGAGAGGAGACACTCCCCTTCCCCGACGAAAGCTTCGACATCGTCACGAACCGGCACGGCGCATACGATGCCGCGGAGCTGCGGCGCGTACTCAGGCCCGGCGGGCTATTCCTCACCCAGCAGGTGGGCGCAGACAACGACCGTGAACTGGTTCGGCTTCTGCTCCCCCACATCGAACAGCCACCGGAACCCGAGCAGTGCCTTGACGCACGGGTGTCGGAGCTCCTGGGCCAGGGGTTTGAAGTGATGGAAAGCGGTGAGGCCCGCCGACCGATACGGTTCTACGATGTGGGCGCGCTTGTCTGGTTCGCCCGGATCATCGAGTGGGAGTTTCCCGGGTTCTCGGTCGAGAACTGCCTTGAACAGCTGTACGAGGCGCAGGCGATTCTTGACAGGGCCGGCGTGATTGAAGGCAGCATCCACAGGTTCTACATCGTGGCAAGAAGGACGCCATAACCAATTCGGGGCCGTCATCACGGTCCCGCCATAGCACCAGCGCCGGGGCCGCGCCGCCATCCCCGCCCGCGCCATCCGTGCGCAAGCTCACTGCACGCGCCGCCTTCGCCGCCGCGGCCGCCGGACGCGCGCACTGTCGTCGCAGCCGCCGCCGGGCCGCCCGCTCCGTGAGGCAATGCCCACGCTCTCCGGCGGCCGGTTCGCCCGCTACCATGAGTCCGATCGCCGTATGCTGTCCTTGCTGCAAGGACCTTGCGGCGCTGTCCTGATGCCCACGTAAGGGAATAAAGATGTCGAAGATTCTCCCCAGCAGCGTGTCCTCCCAGGTGCGCGCAGTCTCGGGCCGTCCGGCCGAGGCCTCCACCCCCATGGAGGTCTGGCAGGGGCTGTCCGCCACCGTCGTCGACGCCATCGCGGACGACTGGTACGCCACCGAGCAGAAGTACCGTGCCGGCAGGATGGAACACTACTTCTCCGCCGAGTTCCTTGAGGGACGCGCCCTGCTGAACAACCTGACCAATCTGGGCCTGGTAGAGGAGGCCTCCCAGGCCGTCAACGCATTCGGGCAGAACCTCACCGATGTGCTCGAGCAGGAGCCCGACGCCGCCCTGGGCAACGGCGGGCTTGGCCGCCTGGCCGCCTGCTTCCTCGACTCCTGCGCCACCCTGGACCTGCCCGTGGCCGGCTACGGCATCCTGTACCGCTACGGCCTGTTCAAGCAGCTGTTCGAGGACGGTTTCCAGACCGAGCACCCCGACCCGTGGATGGAGGAGGGCTACCCCTTCGTGGTGCGCCGAGAGGAGGCGCAGCGCATCGTCCGCTACAACGACCTGACCGTGCGCGCCGTCCCCTACGACATGCCGATCACCGGCTACGGCACTAAGAACGTGGTCACGCTGCGGCTGTGGCGGGCCGAGCCCATGGAGGAGTTCGACTACGACGCCTTCAACTCCCAGCGCTTCACCGACGCCATCGTCGAGCGCGAACGCACCGCGGACATCTCCCGTGTGCTGTATCCCAATGACACCACCTACGAGGGCAAGGTCCTGCGGGTGCGCCAGCAGTACTTCTTCTGCTCCGCGTCCCTGCAGGAGATCGTTGGCAACTACGTCACCCACCACGGCGAGGACCTGAGCCGCTTCGCCGAGTTCAACTCCGTCCAGCTCAATGACACCCACCCGGTGCTCGCCATTCCCGAGCTCATGCGCCTGCTGATGGACGAGCACCACCTGGGCTGGGACGAGGCCTGGAGCGTGGTCACCAAGACCTTCGCCTACACCAACCACACGGTGCTGGCCGAGGCCCTGGAGACCTGGGAGATGTCGATCTTCGAGCGCCTGTTCCCGCGCATCACCGAGATCGTCCACGAGATCGACCGCCGCTTCCGCGAGGACATGGCGGAGCGCGGCCTGGACCAGGCCCGCATCGACTACATGGCGCCCCTTGCCGGCGACAAGGTCCGTATGGCCTGGATCGCCTGCTATGCCTCCTACTCCATCAACGGCGTGGCCGCGCTGCACACCGAGATCATCAAGCGCGACACCCTCAAGGAGTGGCACGACGTCTGGCCCGAGCGCTTCAACAACAAGACCAACGGCGTGACCCCGCGCCGCTGGCTGCGGCAGTGCAACCCCCGCCTGTCCGCGCTGCTGGACGAGGTGACCGGCTCCGACGCCTGGGTCAAGGACCTGTCCCTGCTGGCCGAGTACACCGACACCGTCGATGACGCGCTGCTGGACCGGCTGGCCGAGATCAAGCACGCCAACAAGGTGGACTTCGCCGCCTGGGTGGCGGAGCGCGAGGGCATTGAGATCGACCCGGACGCGATCTTCGACGTCCAGATCAAGCGCCTGCACGAATACAAGCGTCAGCTGCTCAACGCGATCTACATCCTGGACCTGTACTTCCGCATGAAGGAGGACCCGTCGCTGCAGGTGCCGCCGCGGGTGTTCATCTTCGGTGCCAAGGCGGCTCCCGGGTACATCCGCGCCAAGGCCATCATCAAGCTGACCAACGCCATTGCCGAGCTGGTCAACAACGACCCGGTGGTCTCCAAGACCCTGAAGGTCGTCTTCATCCACAACTACAACGTCTCCCCCGCTGAGCACATCATCCCGGCCGCCGACGTCTCCGAGCAGATCTCCATGGCCGGGAAGGAGGCCTCCGGCACGTCCAACATGAAGTTCATGATGAACGGCGCCCTGACCCTGGGCACGCTCGACGGCGCCAACGTGGAGATCCTGGACGCCGTCGGGGATGAGAACGCCTACATCTTCGGAGCCACCGAGGATGAGCTGCCCGCCCTGCGCGCCACCTACGACCCGCACGCCACCTACGAGTCCGTGCCCGGTCTCAAGCGGGTGCTCGACGCATTCACCGACGGGACCCTGGATGACAACGGCTCCGGCTGGTTCGCGGACCTGCGCCGCAGCCTCCTGGAGGGTGGCGACGCCGACGTCTACTACGTGCTCGGTGACTTCGCCGCCTACCGCGAGGCGAAGGACGCCATGGCCGCCGACTACGCCGACCTGAGTGCCTGGCAGCGCAAGGCATGGGTGAACATCACCCGCTCCGGCCGGTTCTCCTCCGACCGCACCATCAGCGACTACGCCAAGGTGTGGGGCATCGAGCCGCAGCCGGTCGCCTGACGGCTAACCTGCCCGCGCATCCCGCCGACGGCGCCCGTCCCCTCCCGGGGCGGGCGCCGTTGGCGTGCGCCGGTAGACCACCGTCAACTCCGGCAGACCGCAGCGGATTGCTGCGAGTCGCGGTGGATCTCAGTGGATCGCGGTGGATGCCGCATATCGCAGTGGACCCGGCTGATTGCGGTGGGTGGATCACCGTCACCGAGCGTGGAGGTTCGGTAGCTCGCTTGATGGTTCATCCCCTCGAGTCGATGATTCGGCACTTCCGGCGACGGTTCGTACCTTCTAGTCGACGATTCGGCACTTCCGGCGACGGTTCGTACCTTCTAGTCAACGATTCGTACCTTCTGACGACGGCACGTACCCCTAGGTGCCGAACCGTCGTACAAAAGTACGAATCGTCGGTACTAAGTGCCGAACCGTCGTACAAAAGTACGAATCGTCAGCCCAGTGCCGCCGCCCCGCCGCCTCATTGCGGTGGCGCGGCCTCAGCAGGAGCGGGGTGGAGGATCCCCGCGCGGGTGCCTCAGGCGATACCCGGGGCGGAGAAGGCCGCCTGAAATTCAGCAGCGAACGCGTCCACCGCCAACCCCACCTGCGGCAGCCCCAGCATGTTGTCCAGCACGTCGGCACCAATAGTCGCCGTGTGAGCCCCGGCAGCAGCCGCATCAGTGACTTGCTTGACGTTCTTGAAGCTGGCCGCCAGGATCCGGGTCGACACCCCCTCACGGTCGATATCCTGGCGCAGTGCGCGGATCACCGCATACGGGTCCACGTCCGCATTGGACATACGGTTGACGTACGGGGCGAGGTAGTCCGCCCCGGCCGCCGTCGCCAGCAACCCCTGCGCCGTGGAGTAGATGGCCGTCGCGGTCACGCGAGCCCCCTGGGCCTTGAGCCGCAGCATGGCCGGAAGCCCGGCCGCCGTCGTCGGGATCTTGATGAGGGTCGACTCCCCGACTAGCTCGCGGATGGCGTCGGCCTCCCGCAGCATGCCCTCGGTGTCTCGGGCGACCACTTGCACGTGAAGGTCCCGGTCCCCGACCAGCTCCCGGATGGTGCGCAGATCGCGTTCGAAGTCCGTCAGGCCACCGGCCTTGAGAATAGACGGGTTCGTGGTGACCCCGATGAGGGGGAAGGTGTTCAGGGCGTGCTCCACCCGGTCCAGACGAGCGTCGTCGATGAGAAACTGCATCTCGGTTCTCCTTCCTGATTAGTTCTGAGCCGCGGGCGATTTCAGAGGGTCTGCTCGGTACGGGCGATGATGTCGTCCTGGGTCTGCTTGGACAGCACCACGAAGAAGGCGCTGTAGCCGGCAACGCGGACGATCAGATCGCGGTGCTGCTCGGGGTGCGCCTGGGCGTCCAGGAGGACGGCGCGGTCAACCACGTTGTACTGGACGTGGAAGCCGTGGAGTCGGTTGAAGAAGGCGCGCAGCATGGCGATGAGCTTTGCCCGATCCTCGGGCTTGGCCAGGATCTGCGGGTTGACCTTTTGATTGAGTAGCACGCCGCCGGTAATCCGGTCGGTCTCCAGCTTGGAGACCGACTTGAACACGGCGGTCGGACCGTTGACGTCGGCGCCGTGGCTCGGCGAGCAGCCCTCCGCGAGCGGCTGGCCGGCGTGACGACCGTCGGGGGTGGCCGCCGTGGAGGCGCCTTGCGGCACGTTCGCGGAGATGGACGAGGTGCCGGCGTAGTAGGTTCCGCCGATGGGGCCGCGCCCGTAGCGCGAGTTCTTGTACTTGAAGATCTCATCGATGTCGGTGGCGTAGGGCGCGCACGAGTAGATCGTCCACGTAGTCGTCGTCGTTGCCGTACTTGGGGGCGGCGACCAGGAGCTTGCGGATCCGCTCGCCCTCGCCGGCGAAGTCGGACTGGAGGGCCTCCCACAGCTGGGCGCCGGTGATGGCGTGGTCCTCGAAGACGACCTTCTTGATGGCGGCCAGGGAGTCACCGAGGTTGGCGATGCCGACCTGGAGGCCGGAAACGAAGTCGTAGACGGCGCCGCCCTCCTTGAGGGTCTTGCCGCGGCCGATGCAGTCATCCACCAGTCCGGAGCACAGCAGGTCGGGGACCTGGTGCTCCAGGGCGAGGTCGCAGGCGGCGTCCAGCACGATGCAGTTGCGCTGGAACTCGCGGATGGTGGAGTCCCACGCGGACATGACCTGCTCGAAGGAGGTCATGTCCCGCAGGTGCCCGCAAGTCGGAGCCAGTCGGGTTCCAGAGGCGGGGTCGACGCCGTCGTTGAGCGCAACCAGGAGCGCCTTGGGGAAGTTGAGGAAGCTCATGCCGGTGCAGCGGTATCCCCAGCGGCCCGGGACGGCGACCTCGACACAGCCGATCGCCGAGTAGTCGTGGGCGTCCTCGGGGACCACCCCGCGCTCAATCAGCGAGGGGATGATGACTTCGTCGCTGTTGAAGGCCGGCATGCCGGTACCCAGCCGCATGAGCTCAATGGCCTCGTTCATGAAGTTGTCGCTCAGGCCGTGGTGGTAGTGAACGGTCAGGTTCGGCTGGGGCAGGTGGGCCTGCGCCACGGAGGCGATGATGAGGTAGGACAGGTGGTTGACGGCGTCCGAGCCATCAGGGTGCTGGCCGCCGATGGTGACGTTCTGGTACAGGGGGCTGCCGGCGGAGAACCGGGTGTGGCTCCAGGAGCGGATCTTGTTGACGGTGAAGGTCTTCAGCCACAGGTTGGTCAGCAGTTCCGTGGCGGAGGCGTCGGTCTCACGGCCGGCCTCGAGGTCCTCACGCAGGAAGGGCCACAGGTACTGGTCCAGGCGCCCGTAGGACAGCGAGTGACCATTGGACTCGATCTGCAGGGCCACGTGCACCAGCCAGATCGACTGCACGGCCTCGTGGAAGGTGTTGGCCGGGTGCTCGGGAACAACCCGCAGCACGCGGGCCATCTCCCGCAACTCGGCCTGACGCTCCGGGGCGGTCTCGGCGGCGGCGAGCTGCTCAGCGAGGTCTGCGTAGCGGTGGGCGAAGGCGATGACGGCGTCGAAGACGACGATGAGGCTGCGGTAGAAGGGGGCCTGCTCGAGCTGTGCGGGGTCGGTCAGGTCCAGGGCGTCGAGCGCCTCCTGGGCGCGCCGCCGGTAGGTGGCCAGGCCGTCTGCCAGCAGGCGCCGGTAGTTGACGGCGATGTGGGCGTCCCCGGAGGTGATGTTGCCCTCGGGGTGGATGATGCCCAGGTCGTAGAAGCGCTTGGCGTCCGCGGGCATGAGGGCCAGGGCGTGTTCCTTGAGGGTGCGGCCCCGCCAGAATGGGGCGATCTCCCGCAGCGTCTGCTTCGCCTCCTCGGAGATGGTGAAGCGGTCCCCGGGGCGCTTGGCGAACTCGTCGAGCTCGTCGATCACCCAGTCCACGGCGTATTCGGGCATGATGGGGGCGGCCCGGTTGGCGCTCGCCTGGTTGCCGGCGAGCCGGGAGGCGGGCTCGATGTAGATGGTCATCCGTTCGAGCACGTTCTTGAGCATGAGGGCCCGGACCATGTCCAGCGGCTGGTCGGCGTTGTCCCGGTAGGTCTGCGTGGTGATGACCGCGCGTTCAACGCAGACACTGGGCTCGGTGTCCAGAATCTCCTCGCGCCAGGCGGCCATGCGTTCGGTGAGACCGCCGAAGTGGGGGCCGCCGAGGGCTGTGGGCGTGGATTGGGCAATGGTTGTCATGACGATTGTTCCTCTTCTAGCGTGCCCGCGCCCGTGCGGATCGCGGCCGTGGGCCTGGTGGTTGCGCCGGCGGCGGCGCTGTGGGTGGTGGCGGCGCCCGACGGAGATACGGTGACGACCTGGACGCCGGAGTCGGTCAGCGCGGTGATCTGGGCGGGGTCCCCCGCCGCGTCGGTCCATACGGTGGACACGGCCGAGGCGGGCAGCAGCGGTACGGGCCCGTGTCCGCCGAGCTTCTCGGACTCGGTGACGACGACGACGTGTTCAGCCCGCTCGGCCAGCGCCCGTACGGCGGTGGCGCGCAGGTAGTCGCGTGCGGTGAAGCCGAGCCGGGCGGTGAAGCCGTCGGCGCCGACGAAGAGCCGGTCGACCAGGAACTGCTGCGCGCACAATTCGACCATGGGGCCGACCATGACGCGTGAGTCCGGCTGCTGCTCACCGCCCAGGACAATGACCCGCGTGGCCGGGAAGGCGCGCAGCCGATCGGCGATGAAGGCCGAGTTGGTGATGATCGTCGTGCCGGAGTGCTGGGCGGCGATCTGCTCGGCCAGCAGCGTGCAGCATGAGCCGGCCTCCACCATGACGGTCTCGCCGTTCCCGCGCGCTCGAGCGCGGCATCCGCACGCAGGTGCGCATACCCGTCATTCCCGGCGTCAACGACGCTCTCGACGACGCCACCGCCTTCGCCGACCTGCTGCGCTCGCTCGGGGTCGAGCGCGTCCAGCTGCTGCCCTTCCACCAGTTCGGCGAACGCAAGTACACACTACTGGGACGTCCCTACCACATGGCCGGAGTCCCGGCACTGCACCCCGAGGATCTGGTGGATTACCGCAATGCCATGGTGCATGCGGGCATCGACGCGTTCTTCTGACTCCCCGGCTCGCCGTCCACGCGCTCCGCGACTCAGTACAGGATGGTGGCCAGCTGGCGGCGGGCCCGAGCCACCTCGGGGGCGGTGGCGCCGATGACCTCGAACAGCTCCAGCACCCGCACCCGGGCGCGCTCGCGCTCCTCGCCGGTGTGTGCACGCACGGCCTCCAGGGCACGTCCCAGGCAGGCGTTCACGTCCCCCAGGGCGAGCGCCGCGTCCGCACCTGCGAGTTGGGCGTCCAGGTCCGCTCCGGGAGCGTCGGCCGCCGCCAACAGCGCGGCGGGGTCCTCGCCATCCATGCGGGCAAGCATTCGGACCTGATTGCGGGCGGCCTTCAGGTCGTCGTCCGCAGGCGAATTGGCGATCGCATGGTCGTAGACGGCCTCGGCCGCCGCCCAGTCGCCGCGCTCAATGGCCTCACGCGCCTCACGCTCAACCTCGGTCTCCTCCGGCTCGGCAGGCTCCGGCTGCGCCGAGGCGTCGACGGCGATACGGCCGTCCACGCCGTTGCGGGCAGCGACCTCCAGCAACTGGTCGAGGACGGCACGCAACTGCTCCTCGGGCACACCTCCCTGGAACATGGGCACCGGCTGCCCGGCGATCAGCGCCACAACCGTGGGAACCGCCGTGGCCTGCAGTGCCTGTGCCACCTCGGGGGCGGCATCCACGTCAACGCGAGCCAGCTGGAAGCGGCCCCCATACTCGGCCGCCAGCCGCTCCAGCAAGGCGGCCAGCTCCGTGGAGGCCTGGGATCGGGGCGTGTGCAGCACCACCACAACCGGCACCCGCGTGGAGCCCTCAACGACGTCGCGGAGGTTCGCCGCATCGACATCGACCACAAGGCTGGCCGCCTCACCCCCCGGGGCCGGGGTCGCGTCGGCCGGCGCGGCGGATGCGGCCCCCTGCCTAGGGGCGAGGGAGGACAGGTCAACGGCACCGAACATGCTCATGGTGCGCCTTTCCCGGGCATTGCCCGCAGTTCGTCGGGGCGGCTTGTTCCGTCACGCCTGGGAGCGTAGTCGCACCTCAAGCGGAGGGCGTGCCCCGTTCGCCCCGGGCGTCAGTTCCCCGTGTCCTCGTCCTCCGTGGGCGCCTGGGAGTCATCACGTGACACCGAGGCGAGCACGAGGTCCATACCCAGGGCGGAGGCGTTGTCCTCGGCGTCCTCGGCGGGGATCAGGAAGGCGATCATGACGTCGTAATTGGCGGTGGCGGTGCCCGCCACTTCCCGGTCCTCCCCCATGAGCGCGCCCACGTTGCCGTCCAGGGAGAGGGTCGAGCCGGCGACCGTCTTCTTGTACTCGGTCGCGAAGCTCAGGGTGGTCATGGTGATTACGCCGCCGTCCGCCGTCCGCAGGCTCTTGAAGCCATCCGTGCCGGCCTTGGCGCTCACGCTCACCTCGCCAACGTCGGCCAGGTCGGCACCGCGCTCGGCCGCGATGCGCTGGCGCAGGATGTCGTCGGCGAAGAGCTTGCCGTTGTCGCCGTCGGGGTTGTTCAGTGCGTCCACGTAGGCGTCGAGTACCTCCTGCGGACTGGCCTTCAAACCGGTACCGTCGTCGGCCGCGACCTGCTCGGTGCCGATGGCCGGCGCGTAGGTGGACGGGATCTCGACGCCGGCGAAGAGCTGGGTCCAGCCCCACAGCTGGTAGTTCTCGCGGGCGGAGTCCTGGGTGAGCGCGAGCAGGTAGCCCTGCTCATCCTCCGCGAAGTCGGTGATGGTCAGTACCGTACGCGGGAAGTCGGTGGCGAGCGCCACCGTCCCGGCCTGGCTCTCGGTGGTGAAGGTGTGCACCACGGAGTCGTCGGAGGCGGCCGCCGCGAGCGTGTACTCCTCGCCCACGGACGCGGGCCGCCGGACCGGTCAGGTAGCCGTTGAGCGCGTCGGCGTTCTTCTCCGCATCGGCCGCATCCAGCCCGGTCTGAATGCGCTCGAGAACCGTGGTCAGGCGCTCGGAGTCCAGCACCGGCTGCGGGGTGGGGCTGGTGGTGGCGGACGCGTTCCTGGGCACGTCCTGGGAGCAGGCTGCGAGTGCGGCTGCGAGCGCGGTCGCGGACGCGGACGTCAAGAAGGCGCGGCGGCTGGTGATCATGCGTGGTGCTCCTCATCGGTCTGTTCAGTGGTGGACTCCTCGGAACCGTCACCTGCGGTGGGGGCCGCCTCGACCGGCTCTTCGCCGGTGTCCGTGGCCCGAGTTCCGGTAGGCGCCTCGGAGCCGGGCAGGCCACCGAGTTCTTCCCGGCTGAGCTCGGCCGTCTCCTCGACATCAGCCGCGTCATCCTCGGCGGGCTCGCCCTGGGCGGGCGTCTCCTGGTCAGCCGAGTCGTCCTCCGCAGCGTCCTCGACGATGGCGAGCGGGGCGTCGTCCTCCAGCGCGCGGCTCGCCCGGTGAGCGGCGGCGGCATCAGCGTCCAGTCCGGGGACGACGGCGCTGCCCCGGGCGGCGCCCGAGGCCTCCACGGCGTCGGCACCCGAGAGCGGCTCATCGGCGTCGGGCGCGGGTGCCTGCGGGACGGCGGGAGCCTCAATGCCGCCGAGGTAGACGGCGCCGGTACGCGGGTCGACCCACTCCTCTCCAGCCGCCTCAGCACGTTCCTTGTCCCGCTGCTCGCGACGGGTGAGCGGGCGGTCAGGGTCACCGATCTGCGGAATGCCGACGGTTGCGACCGAGTCGGCCTGCGCCATACGGGCGGCACGCTCGGCAGCCCGCGCGCGCCGCTGCTCGTCCGCGTGCCGTACCTGCATGTCTATCAGGAACAGGAACACGCCCACCAGCAGCAGCAGTCCGCCTAGAACCAGGCCCGGAATCAGCCAGGGGGTCGACACGTGCCGCGGCCAGGACAGCGACAGCTGGGGCGCGTTCGAGGTGCCGTCCGTGGCCACGAGTACCACCACGTCGGAGCCGGCGGTGTCCAGCTCGAGGGTGGCCGTGCCGGTGCCGGTCTGGGTGGTGATCCAGAGGTCGGAGTCCGCGGGGTTGGCACCGCTGTTCTCAAGGGCCGTGCAGCCGTCGGACTGTGCGGACCCCGTCGGCTCGGCCGTGGTCCCCGCTGTGGCCGCCGGGGAGGCCGCTGCGCTGGCGCTCGTCTCCGCGGCCTCCTCGGGGCAGGAGGTGGTCACGGACTCCGATGCGAGCGTGTTCCAGTCGACCAGGCCGGTCACAGAGATGTACGGGTCCGAGGCGAGCCAGGCATGCACGTCCTGCGCGTGCCCGACGGCGATGAACACCTGCTGATCGTCTGCGGCCGAGGCCGTGACCTTGACGTCCGCCTCAACCAGGCTGAGCACACCCGGCTCGGTGATGACGTAGTGCTGATCGGGGTTCTGGGCAAGGCTCGCCTGCGCAGTCGAGCTCGGGCGCCACACGGTGGCGGAACAGACTGCCAGGACAATGGCGACCAGGCCGAGAACGGCAATGATCACGCTCAGGATCCGTCGATTCACGACGCGGTTCTCCTCAGACTCATGGACATGGACCCACCGTGACGGGCGGGTGTTCGCAACTCGCACCGTCGTCGCGGTGACGACGACGAACGCGGCCGGGCGCCAGAATCCCATGAGTGCCGCCGACTCGCACCGATCCCGGCGAAGATCACAGGTTGCTGCGCCATAAGCTGAAGCCTAGGTCAAAGTCCGTTCCCGCGCTGTTCCTCAGGCCGAGAAGCACCTGATCCGCCTCCCGCCCACCGTTGGACACCACGGCCAGGCACTGTCTGCGCCGCTGGTAGGAGATCACTGACAAGGCCCTGCGCGCGTCCCCGGCTCAACCCCACACGGACACGGAGTATTTGCCGACTCCAAGCGGATTCGCCAGGCGCTAGGCTGGGACGGTGGGCCGTCCCAACCCGGCCCGGGAGGAGAGTTGACGTGGCCGAGGACACCGAAGAGTTCGCCATCACCATGCGTGGATACGATCGCGCACAGGTTGACCAGCGCCTGGAGGCGCTCAACCGCCAACTGCGGGACGCGCGCCGCGAGGTCGCCAGCCTCGACCAGCGGGCGATGACTCTTGCCGGCGAGCTCGCGGAGGCTCAGCGGCGTCTGCGAGAGACGGACAAGCCGACCTACGCAGGACTGGGATCGCGCATCGAGCAGCTGCTGCGCAGCGCGGAGGAGCAGAGCGCCTCCGTCCTTTCCAAGGCCAATGCCGAGGCCAATGCCCTGCTGACCCGCACGCGGGCGAATGCCGCGAATCTCTCCGAGCGCAGCTCCTCCGAGGCCGCCACCCTGCTGTCGGACGCCCGTCGCGAGGCCGCTGAGCTGCGCGCACGCAGTGAGAGCGAGGCGGAGACCACGCTGGCCAACGCCCAGGCCCGAGCGGATGAACTCGTCGGCAGCGCCGAGCGGCGGGCCGCCCAGGTCACCGCCGACGCCGACTCTGCCGCCACCGAGCTGCGCGCCTCCGCGGAGCGCGAGGCACAAGTCGTACGCGCCGAGGCGAAGAAGGCCGCCGCCGAGCTGGCGGTCTCCTCCGAGCGTGAGGCGACCGCGCGGCGTGACGCCGCCACCCAGGAGTCCGAGGAACTGCGCCGTTCCACTGCCGAGCAGGCGGAGAATGCCCTCGCCTCTGCCCGGGAGGAGGCGAAGCTCGCCGTCGAGAAGGCCCGCGCGGAGGCCGAGGAGCTGCTGAGCACTGCACGCAGGGAGTCGGAGGAGCTGCGCCGATCCGCTCAGGCAGACGCCGAGACCGCGCATGCGCAGGCCGCGCAGCTGCGTCAGCAGGCGACCCTGGACGTCGCCGCCGCCCATGAGGCGGCCGCACAGGAGGATGCCGCAGCCCACGAGTCCACGCGCGCCCGCATCGCCGAGATGCACGAGCAGGCACAGGCCCAGGCGGCGGACGCCGAGGCCCGGTTGCAGGAGGCGCTGAAGCGCGCGGAGGCGGTGCGCACCCAGACCGACCAGTCCGCCCAGGCGCGCCGTGAGGAGTCCATTCGCCAGGCCGAGGAGATCCTGCGGCAGGCCCGTGAGGAGGCCAAGCAGCTGATCGAGGATGCACGGGCCGACGCCGACGCGGAGAAGTCCGCCGCGGCACGCGACGTCGAGGAGTTGGAGCGCCAGCGCGACTCCGTTGCCAGCTACCTTGAGGAGATGCGCGGGGTACTCGGCAACGCACTGCCCCCGGCGCCGGTTTTCTCCGACGTGATCGCGGATGCGCTGGGCAGCGAGGAGGACACGACCGACGGTCCGGCACTCGCTGCCGACCTCCCGGGAGACGCTGCCGCGGAGGAAGCCGCAGACGCCGAAGGCGATGCGGTCGCAGCGGATCAGGAGTCGGCCGACGACCTCGCCGTCGACAAACCGACCGTGAAAGCGAATGCGCGGCGCGGCGGCAAGTGACGCGCACCCGGTCGGCGGCTACCGATCCGATGCTGTGCGCGCTCGTCGCTCGGCTTGAGCTCAGGGCCAGGCGCGGCGAACCAGGTCGAGGGTGTCCTCCAAGGAGGTTCCCAGGGAGTGCATGGTGGTGACGAAACGTATCACCTCGCGCTCGCCGGCTGCCCCGGACTGGTCGCGCACGAAGGTGCCGCGCCGCCCGCGGCCCTCGATGTAGCCGCCCACCTCGAGCTCACGGTATGCCTTCGCCACCGTGTTGACGGCAATGTCAAGCTGGGCGGCTAGCGCGCGCGTGGGAGGCAGCCGAGTTCCCGCAGGAAGTCGACCTGCGGCGATGTCGGCGCTCACCGCGGCGCAGATCTGCGAAAACACGGGCTGCGTGGAGGCAGGGTCCAGGTGGATGCTGATTCGGGCGGATCGGCCGCTGCGGGGCGTCTCGGCGGAGGATTCAGGAGGGCGCTGTGGAGGTGGCATAGGCGTGTGCATACCTCTAGTGTGCGGCAACGGGCCGGAAGACACCACAGACCGCCATCCGCCTCGTAGGCTGGGCCCATGCCCGACGTCGACGCCGACTTCTCCCCGGATGATGCCGCCTCCGCCACCCCGGACGCCCCGGACGGTCAGCCCGGGCCGCGCCCCGGGGCGGCGGATTCCGACTGGGCACGGCGGCGGCGCGAGGCCGCCGCGGAACGTGCGCGCATGCTGCGAGCCCGGCAGGATGCCGAGCATCAGCGGGCCGCCCGGATCGTCTCCCTGTTCATCGCCGTCGCCAGTGCCGAGGGCCTGGAAGCGGAGCCGCTACGAGTCAAGGGCTACGGGGGCGGGTCGGCACGAACCCCGCTGAACGGGTGGTACCTGCGCCAGGATCAGTCGGTGGCGATCGACACCGCCGGGCACTTCTACATCCTCACCCGGTCACTGACCGTACGTGACCGCCTGCTCGGGGTGACGCCCGCGGAGGAACCGGTTCCCATGACCATTGGTGAGGGCGGGCGCGACGGCGATATCGTGCCGCTGCGAACCGCCCTGGACCGGCTGCTGCCGGGCTGGGAGAAACGCTCCCCCGAGCCGCTGGCCTGACCAGTTGCCGTTCAACCGTCCAGCGCCCGGGTCTCCCGGCACATCACCACAGGCGCCGTTCCCAGCATGAGGTATGCCAGTGACGCCGCTCCTCCAGGCCGCGCTCCGGTCCGAACAGCGACTCGTTGCTCCACGCCACAACGTGGGGCGTGCCGACGGGAATGGTCTGATTGCAGCCGGGGCAGGTGTAGGTCTTGTCGCCGCCACGGACGTGCCGGACCGTGAACTCTGCTCCTCCCGGCCCGGACTGAGTCCGCGGAAGCGACGCCAAGCGACTCATGTCGAGGGGCCGGTGCCCGGCCCCGTAGGGCCGTTTGGAGCTGCGGGATCCTCGATGTGCCATGGGATGACTGTAGTGCGGCTTGCCCGCCTGCCTCGACCAACACGACCGCCGACGCTCGCAGCGCCGGCGCCGTGCTACCCGTTCAAGGAAGGCCCCGCCCCCGGATCCTTACCGGAACCGGGGGCGGGGCCTGCGACGCAGACGTGGGTCAGATCAGGCCCATGCCGGCGACGGCGTTCTTCTCATCGACCAGCTCTGCGGCGGAGGCGTCGATCTTGGCGCGGGAGAAGTCGTCGATCTCCAGGCCCTGGACGATCTTCCACTCGCCGTTCTCGGCGGTGCAGGGGAAGGAGGAGATGACGCCCTCGGGTACGCCGTAGGAGCCGTCGGACATGATCGCCGCGGAGGTCCACGCCGAGGTGGTGCCCAGGCACCAGTCGCGCACGTGGTCGATGGCGGCGGAGGCGGCGGAGGCCGCGGAGGAGGCGCCGCGGGCCTCGATGATGGCGGCGCCGCGCTTGGCGACGGTGGGGATGAAGTCGTCCTCCACCCACTCGCGGTCGGCCAGGATGTCGGTGACCGGCTCGCCCTTGATCGTCGCCTGGGTCAGGTCGGGGTACTGGGTGGTGGAGTGGTTGCCCCAGATGGTGACCTTGTCGATGTCGGAGACGTGGCAGCCGGCCTTGGCGGCGAGCTGGGCCAGGGCCCGGTTGTGGTCCAGGCGGGTCATGGCGGTGAAGCGGGAGGCCGGGATGTCACCGGCGTGGGAGGCGGCGATGAGCGCGTTGGTGTTGGCGGGGTTGCCGACCACGAGGACCTTGATGTCGTCGGCGGCGCCGGCGCCGAGCGCCTCACCCTGGGGGCCGAAGATGCCGCCGTTGGCGGAGAGCAGGTCGGAGCGCTCCATGCCGGCCTTGCGGGGCATGGAGCCCACCAGGAAGGCGATGTTGGCGCCCTCGAAGGCCTGCTTGGGGTCGTCGAAGATGTCGACGGAGCCGAGCGTGGAGAAGGCCGAGTCGAACAGCTCCATGGCGGTGCCCTCGGCGGCCTTGACGGCCTGCGGGATCTCGAGCAGGCGCAGGTTGACGCGCTGGTCGGGGCCGAGCAGGGCGCCGGAGGCGATGCGGAAGAGCAGCGCGTAGCCGATGTTGCCGGCGGCGCCGGTGACGGTGATGTTGACGGGGGCGTTGGCCATGTAAGGACTCCTTCGAGACAGTCGTGTGGGGCCCCTGGGGGCCGGTGTGAACAAGCCTATGCCGTGACCTGGGCGAGTGGCTGGGACGATAGCCGGAGCGGGCCGCGCGAGCCGGGGAGATCTGGGCGACATTCCGGCTGGGCTGATTACGGTGGCTGCCAACAGGCTCCGGCGAATCGGGCCCGGCGGGTCCGAGCGCGCAGTGTGTCAGCGGCTGACGGCGTTGGGGCCGGCCGCCACGGCGGAGGCCTTCAGCTCCTCGGCGCTGACGACCCCCTCGACGCTGACCCGGTCCAGGTACTTCATGCCATCGAAGGCGAGCTCACGAGTGTTCTCCGGGTCCCCCTCCGGGCCGATGCGGCCGTGGGCGAGCCGGTCGACGACGATGGCGATGGCGCCGTCGCCGGTGACATTGGTGGCGGTGCCGAAGGCGTCCAGGGCGATGTAGGTGGCGATCATGAGCGCCACCTGCGCGTCGTTGAAGCCGAGCATGCTGGACAGCAGGCCGGTCGCCGCCATGATGGCGCCGCCGGGCACGCCCGGGGCGGCCACCATGGTGATACCGAGCATGAAGATGAAGCCGACCCACTGGGCGGCGGACACGGTGATGCCCTGCGTGAGGGCGATGGCGAATGCGAAGGCGAAGATCTTCGAGGTGGAGCCGGCCAGGTGGATGGTGGCGCACAGCGGCACGGTGAAGGAGGCGACGGCGTCGGCCACACCGTTCTTGCGCGCCTGCCGCAGCGTCACCGGGATGGTGGCCGCCGAGGAGGAGGTGCCCAGCGCCGTCAGGTATGCGGGCAGCATGGTGACCAGCGCCTTGATGGGGTTCCGGCGCCCAACGGCCCCGGCAACCAGGTACTGGACGCCGAGGATCAGCACCTCCAGCAGCAGCACGACCACGACCACGCGCAGCAGGGTGCGCATGATCGCCCAGGCCTCACCGGTGTAGGTGAGGTTGAGGAAGATGCCGAAGATGTGCAGGGGCAGCAGCGGAATGATGATCCGTTCGATCAGGGCGGTGATGATGGCGCGGAACTCGATGAAGCCCTTGCGCAGCACCCCTCGCGGCACCATGGACAGACCGATGCCGACCACGAAGCTGAGCAGCAGTGCCGTCATCACGCTGACGGCGGCCGGCATCTCCACGCTGAAATAGGTGTCCAGGGCGCTGCCGGGCTCATCGACGTCGGTCAGCGTGGTACCGCCCAGCACGCGGGGCAGCGTGGCCGCGCACACCAGGTAGGTGACGAAGCCTGCGAACAGGGTGGAGCTGTAGGCGATGGCGGCGGTGATGGCGAGCCAGCGGCCGGCGCCGCGGCCCAGGTCGGCAATGGCGGGGGTGACCAGGCCGATGATGATCAGCGGGATGGAGAACGACAGGAACTGGCTGAACAGGTCGGAGAAGGTCGCGAAGATCCTGCCTACCGGAACGGGAACCAGGTGGGTGCCGCCGACCCGGATGGAGCCGAGCACCAGGGCGAGGATGATTGCCGCGAGCACCCATACCAGGATGCCGCCGCGGGCCAGGAAGCTGCGTACGGGCCCCGGGGATGCCTGCCCGGTGGAACGTTCGGGACGCGGGGATGGGTTGCTCATTTACTGCCTTCCGGCTGGAATCGTGCGGTCGGGGACCGGTTATCGGGCGGCAGGATGCCACACTCGCCGCCGTGGGCGCGTTGCGGGATCAAACAGTGGGCCCGGGCCGGCCCGGCGGCGAGTGTCCGCACCCGTGCGGGAACGGTCACGCCAGTGCGGCTCCCCTGCCGACGTGGTGCCTGGTTTCAGCGCACGCGGGGAAGATTCGCGTAGTAGGACAGAGCGAACAGGCCGACGGCGAGCAGCAGCCCGAAGACGACGTCGAAGCCGCGGCCGCGCGCGGATATCCAGGTCCCATCGGGGCGCTGTATACGGATCACCGCCAGGGCGAGGACCTCCAGGCCGAGGCCGATCACGGCCAGGCGGCGGTACCCCAGCAGGGAGAGCACCGGAACGGTCATCAACCATGCGGCGACGGCGACGACGGCCAGGTTGCGGTAGGGCAGCCGCCTGGGACTGCCGTCCGCGCCACCGACGCCGCTCGGGACAGCAGTGGGCCGATCTGCCTGTTCGCCGGACGACGGCGCCCCGCCGGCCGTCCCGTTCTGGTCGGTCACGCCGCTACCTTAGTCCCTCTCCTGTCCCTCCCCGGTCGCCCGCGCCGCGGGCGACCGGGTCCTGGGCCCAGGGTCAGTGAGCGAAGTGACGGGTGCCGGTCAGGTACATGGTCAGCCCGGCCTCCTTCGCCGCGGCGATTACCTCCTCATCGCGGATGGAGCCTCCCGGCTGGACGACGGCGCGCACTCCGGCGTCGATAAGGACCTGGAGGCCGTCGGCGAAGGGGAAGAAGGCGTCCGAGGCCACCACGGAACCGCGGGCACGCTCAGGTGCGGCGGCCCCGGCCCCCGCATCGCCTTGGGCGCCGGCGGCGGCATCCCCGGTGGTGCGGGCACCGAGAGTGTTGGCACGCTCAACGGCCAGCTTGCAGGAGTCCACCCGGTTTACCTGCCCCATGCCCACCCCGACGGTGGCACCGTCCCGGGCCAGCAGGATCGCGTTGGAGCGCACGGCGCGGACGGTGCGCCAGGCGAAGTCCAGGTCCGCGATAGTGGCCGGGTCAGCGGCCTCGCCGGCGACGAGCCGCCACCCGGCGGGGTCGTCCCCGGGGGCGTCGACGGCGTCGCGCTCCTGGATCACCGCGCCGCCGGAAATCTGCTTGACCTCCCAGCCGCCGCGCGCGGGCGGGGCGACCACGAGGATGCGCAGGTTCTTCTTGGTGGTCAGGATCTCCAGGGCCTCCTCGTCATAGGCGGGGGCGGCGATCACCTCGGTGAAGATCGGCTTTACCTGGCGGGCCATGGCGGCGGTGACGGTGGCATTGGTGGCGATCACGCCGCCGTAGGCGGACACCGGGTCGCAGGCGTGGGCCTTGCGGTGAGCCTCGGCGACGTCGCCCGCGGCGGACACGGCCACGCCGCAGGGGTTGGCGTGCTTGATGATCGCCACGCAGACGTCCTCACCGTGGTCGTAGGCGGCGCGGACAGCGGCGTCGGTGTCCGTGTAGTTGTTGTAGCTCATGGCCTTGCCGGACAGCTGTTCGGCCCCGGCGACGCCCGTCCCCGGGGTCGCGCCGACAGTGGTGTAGACGGCGGCGCGCTGATGGGGGTTCTCCCCGTAGCGCAGCGGCTTCAACCGGGAGTATCCCTCCCCGACGTAGGCGGGCAGCGCCGGAGCTACGGCGTCGTCGGCCTGCTCCTCCAGCTGCTGGGCGAACCAGGAGGCGACGGCGGCGTCATAGGCGGCGGTGTGGGCGTAGGCGGCGGCCGCCAGGGCGCGCCGCTGGACCTGGTCGAAGCCTCCGGAGGCCGCCGCCGCGGCGACATCCCCGTAACGGGCCGGATCGACCACTACCGCTACCGACGGGTGGTTCTTCGCCGCGGCACGCACCATGGCGGGGCCGCCGATGTCGATCTGCTCCACGCAGGCGTCGAAGTCCGCGCCGGAGGCGACCGTCTGGGTGAAGGGGTAGAGGTTGACCACCACCAGGTCTATGGCGGCCACGTCGAGCTCCTCCAGCTGAGCCAGGTGCTCGGGCTTGCGCCGATCGGCGAGGATGCCGGCGTGGATACGGGGGTGGAGGGTCTTGACCCGCCCGTCCAGGCACTCGGGGAAGCCGGTGACGTCCTCGACCGCGGTTACCGGCAGGCCCGCGCCCGCGATGGTGGCGGCGGTGGAGCCGGTGGAGACGATCTCTACACCGTTGGCGGCCAGGGCGGCTGCCAGCTCGGTCAGGCCGGTCTTGTCGTAGACCGAGACCAGGGCGCGGCGGATGGGGATACGGCCGGCGTCGGCCTGGGCGCTGGGGCCTGCGGGACTGGTGGACGAGGTGGCTTGGGCGGTCACGGATGCTCCTTGTGCCGGTGTCGGCGGGACGCCCAGGCGGGCGACGCCCCGTTGAGGGTTACCGATGTCCGGTCGGCCGCTTCCCGGTGGTGCCCCACCCTCGCCAGTCGCGGCCGCCTCCAGCCTACCGCCTGTCGGGGCGTGTTCTCAGGTGCTCCCGGGCACTGTCTGCGGCGGCAGTGGTGGCGGCAGTGGTCGCCTGGACGCCTCGTTTGGCGAGTGCCCGAGTGCTCGGATGCGGCAGCACGGCGATCACGCCCACACCCACCAGAACCATCAGCGCGACGATCGCCGTCACGAAGCCGCTGCGGGGGCCGACGTCGGCCATGCGCCCCGGCCCGACCTGACCGGACGCGAGCAGGCATGCCAACAACGTCCCGCATGCCAGGAGCAGCGCCACCGCAGCCGTCACCGCCGCGGCCTGCCGCAGGGGCAGCTCCCGCAGAGCCGCCCGCCTGCGCCAGGCGACCGTGCCGGCCGCGAGCGCGATGAGGAAGGGCAGGAGCGTACCTCCCGTGCCCAGTGCGGCCGTAGGGAGGCCCCCCAGGAGCGGCAGCCCGGGCACCGCCCCGGCGAGCACGCGAGTGGGTGAGAAGACCGAGCCGGTGCCCACCACGAATCCGGGTCCAGCCAGCCAGGACAGCGCCCAGACCAGGGCAGTCGGCAGCCAGCCAAGTTGCAGCAGGGCCAGGCCCGCGCTCGCCGTGAGCCCTCCGCCGACGAGGGAGTCGTGCAGGCGGGAGACCCGGCCGGCCCCAATGATCAGCCCGATTATGGCCGTCACCCCGGCCAGCGCCACCAGCACAACGGCAAGCTCCCTGGCGATGCGCAGCGCCAGGGCGACCCACGCGGGGCGGCGCCGCTGCCAGCCCGTCACGGCCGCCCAGCCCCGGCCCGCACGCTGCAGGTGGACGGCAGTAACGGCCGCAGTCAGCGCCGTCACGCCGAGGATGGCGGTACTGGTGCGCGAGTCCGCCGGATGGGTGGCGGCCACAATCACCGACGCCGTCAGCGCGGCGGCGATGACGGTGACGGCCCCGGCTGCGGGTCCACCGAGCCGCGCCCGGCGCACGGAGGCGTTCGTCAACCACGCTTGCGCCAGTGTCAGTCCCAGCAGCGGCAGGCTCAGCGTGCCGTAGTCGTCCCCGGTACCGCCCATGGCGCCGCCGAAGCCCAGGCTCCACAAGCCGGTGCCGGCACGCAGCACGCCGCCCAGCGAGAGGGCCGCGGCGGCGTCACGTGAGGATTCGGCCAGGTACAGGGCGAGGGTCGGCACCACCACCAGCGCCCAGCCGAGCAGCACGGCCTCCGCCCCGGCCCGCGCAGCCAGGGGCCAGCCCGCTGGCGGTTCCGGTCGCGCGGGGGGTGCGCCCGGCACCGACGAGGGCCGCAGACGCAGCCTTTCCCTGAGGTTCATGCCCGTTTTCTCCATCCTCCCGGGAGTGTGCCGGAGTACCGGTCCCGACGGCGTCGGACGGCCACCGCCGACCCTAGCGCGAGCCGAGGGCTGGGTGGCGGTGGGACACGGAGGACGCGGCGCTCCGGGTGAACACGGCGTGAACGAGGCGGTCCGAGGTCACCTGATGCGGCAGGGACCACACTAGAATCAGGTGCAGCACCGTACGCCGACGGAAGGAACCACCATGTCCAACGACGCTCAACGTGACACCTCGGCCGAGCGGCCGGTCGGCGCAGCAGCCACCACTCCCCCCACCGCCGAGCCCGTGCGCATCGGCGTGCTCACCTCCGGAGGCGACGCCCAGGGCATGAATGCGGCAGTGCGCGCGGTCGTACGGACCGCCCTGCGCATGGGTGCCCAGCCGTATGCGGTGATGGAGGGCTGGGCGGGCGCCGTGGCCGGCGGCGACGGCGTGCGCAAGCTGGAATGGGACTCGGTCGGCTCCATCCTGCATCGCGGCGGCACCATCATCGGCACGGCCCGCTCCAAGGAGTTCCGGGAGCGCGAGGGCCAGTTGGCGGCCTGCCGCAACCTGCTGGACCACGGTATTGATCGTCTGGTCGTCATCGGGGGGGACGGCTCCCTGACGGGCACCAACGAGTTCCGCAAGAACTGGCCGGGCCTGGTGGCCGAGCTGGCCGAGCGCGGTGAGATCTCCGCCGAGACGGCTGCCGCCCACCCGGTCCTGATGACCACCGGGATCGTCGGCTCGATCGACAACGACCTGGTGGGTGCGGACATGACCATTGGCACAGACTCCGCCCTGCACCGCATCCTTGAGGCGATCGACGACATCTCCTCCACGGCCGCCTCCCACCAGCGCACCTTCATCGTGGAGGTCATGGGCCGTCACTGCGGCTACCTGGCCCTGATGGCCGCGGTGGCCGGGGGCTGCGACTATGTGCTCGTGCCCGAGCTCCCACCGGATGACGGCTGGGAGGAGGACATGTGCCGCAAGCTGTCCAAGGGCCGTGAGGCCGGGCGCCGTGAGTCCATGGTGATTGTGGCCGAGGGGGCCACGGACCGTTCCGGCAACCCCATCACCGCCGACGACGTCAAGCGGGTGCTGGCAGAGCGGCTCGGCGAGGAGGCCCGGGTCACGATCCTCGGGCACGTGCAGCGCGGTGGCAAGCCGAGCGCGTACGACCGCTGGATGTCCACGCTGCTGGGCTGCACTGCGGCCCGGGAGGTGCTGCTTGCCACCCCGGAGAGCGAGCCGGTGATCATCGCCGAGCGCCGCAACCGCATCGCGCGCCTGCCCATGATGGAGCAGATCCGCGCCACCCGCGCGGTGAAGGACCTGGTGGCCTCCGGCGACTACCGCGGCGCGGTGGCCGCTCGCGGGGCGAGTTTCGAGCAGATGCTCGGCATCTTTGAGACCATGTCCACCCCGCCGGAGCTGGATCCTGCGGCTAAGGAGGCCCTGAGCGCGGGCGCGGACCGTTCTCGGCGTGTGGCGATTGTGCATGCCGGCGGACTGGCGCCGGGCATGAACACGGCTGCGCGGGCCGCGGTGCGCCTGGGCCTGGACCACGGCTTCACCATGCTCGGCGTGTACGGAGGCTTCCCGGGCCTGCTGGACGGGAACGTGCGCGAGCTGTCCTGGGACGACGTCGAGGGCTGGGTGGGCGACGGAGGCGCCGAGCTGGGCACCCGACGCGATGTCCCCACCATTGAGCAGCTGTACTCCCTGGGCCGGGCCATCGAGTCCCACCAGATCGACGCCATACTCATCATCGGCGGCTTCAACGCCTACCTGGCGGCACACGAGCTGGTGACCGAGCGCGACCGCTACCCCGCCTTCAAGATCCCCTTGATCTGTGTGCCCGCGTCGATCGACAACAACCTGCCCGGCTCCGAGCTGTCCATCGGCGCGGATACGGCACTTAACAGCGCGGTAGAGGCACTGGATGCGATCAAGCAGTCGGCGGCGGCGTCGCGCCGGTGCTTCGTCGCCGAGGCCATGGGCCGCAGGTGCGGTTACCTGACCCTGATGAGCGGCATTGCCACGGGCGCCGAGAGGGTGTACCTCAATGAGGAGGGGCTGACGCTGAAGAAGCTGGCCCAGGATTCTTCCCGCATGGTGGAGTCCTTCCGCTCGGGCCGCAAGCTGTACCTGGTCATACGTAATGAGCGGGCCAGTGAGAACTACACCCTGGACGTGCTGGCGAAGATCTTCTCCGAGGAGAGCGAGGGCTTGTATGACGTGCGCCAGGCTCAGATCGGACACCTGCAGCAGGGCGGGGACCCGACCGCCTTCGACCGCATCATGGCCACCAAGCTGGTGGCGCACGCACTGGACCTGCTGTCCGACCAGTTGGACGCCGGCACCTACCACTCCAGCTACGTGGGGCTCGTGGAGGGGAGGATCACCCACCACCGCCTGGAGCACATGGACGAGGAACTGGACCTGACGGCGCGACGCCCACTGCACCAGTGGTGGATGGGGCTGCGCGAGGCCATCGGCCTGGTCAACAAGGATCTCGGGATCATGTCCGCCGAGGATGCGCCCGACTTCGGCCAGACCGTCGCTCAGGCGGCCTCCGCCGGGGAGACTGACTGAGACGCCGACCGGTCTTCAAGCCGCGTTTGGTCGGCCAGCGGCGCGACGCGTGCCGGTAGGGTCGCGGGGGTGACCACGGATACCGCCGCGTCCCCGCCCGGCGCCCCCGCCCACGCCTGCGTGCGCCTGCTGGCGGCCGCACTCGTCTCCGGCGTGGCTGCGGGCCTGATAGGCATCGCCATGGCCGTCCTGCTGGAGGGCTTCGAGTGGCTCTTCTACGGGGTCGGCGAGGGCACACTCCCCCAGCGCGTGCAGGCAGCCGCCAGCTGGAGGCGGATCGCCGCACCGGCTATTGGCGGGCTGACCGCCGGCGCCCTGTGGTGGTGGGAGCGTGCCACCGGCGGCGTGGCGGGCGTGGAGGCGGCGGTCGGGGACGTCTCCGGCAGGACCGGCCGCCACATGGGCCTGCTGCGTCCCTTCGCCGACGGCGTGCTGCAGGTGCTCACGGTGGGCGCCGGCAACTCGGTGGGACGTGAGGGCGCGCCGCGGCTCATGGCCGGGGCCATAGCCGCCCGAGTCTCCTCCCGCCTCGGCCTGGATCCGCGCACTGCCCGCACCCTGGTGGCCGCAGCGGCCGGCGCGGGCTTGGCGGCCATGTACAACGCTCCCCTGGGCGGGGCCGCCTTCGCCGTCGAGATCACCATGCTTGCGGGTATGCGCCGTCAGGGAGTGTGGCTGGCCATTCCGGTGAGCCTGCTGGCCACGGTGGTCTCCTGGCTGCACTCGGGTGGACGGCCCACCTTTCAGGTGACCATGGGCGCACCCAACACCGCGACGCTGGTGGCGGTGTTGCCGGTCGCAGGGCTGGCAGCGCTGTTGGGTGTGGGTGCACGGTCGTTGTGGCGGCAGCTGAAGGATCACCGACTGCCGGACACCTGGGCGCTGCCGCTGGGCATCGGGGCTGCCGGGCTGCTTACGGGGGTGGCCTCCCTGTGGCTGCCGGTCCTGCCCGGCAACGGCCGCGACGCCCTGGAGGCGGCTCTGACCTCCCCCACCACCGCAGCCGCCCTTGCGTGCCTGCTCGGCGTCGTCGTGCTCAAGCCGCTGCTGACCGGGCTCACGTTGGGGGCGGGCGCGACCGGCGGCCTGCTGGCTCCGTCCTTCGCCCTGGGCGGCAGTGCGGGCGCGGCGGTGGCGGTCGCCGCGAACCTGGCCGACTGGCAGGTGAGCGTTCCGGTGCTGGCACTCGTCGGCGCCGGCGCCGTACTGTCAATCACGCAGCGAGCACCCGTGTTCGGCACGGTGTTCGTGTGGGAGCTCGCCCGCGGTCCGCTTTGGGTACTGGCCCTGATGGCGGTGGTCTCCGTATGCTGCTGGTGGCTGACGTCGCCTCTGGGCGTGGTTAGGCACATTCGCCCTCGACGCGGGAGAGGCCCAGCAAGTTCCTGAACCGAGAGTTCTCACCATGTCCGCTCGCCCGCAAGCCACCGTCCTCCTTCTGATCCTGCTCATTGCCGCTCCCATAGCGGCCATCTTCTTGGCGCTGAGCGGAGGCCCGTGGCGGTTGCTGCTCCTGGTGTTCTACCTGTGCGCACTGTGCTACTGGCGCCTGGCGGAGCAGCGGCCGTGGCGCGATCTCATGTACTCGGACGGGAGATCGCGAACGTGGACCCTGCTCGCAGTCGGTGCCGCCGCACCGGTCATTGGCGGGCTCCTCCTGGGCGCGCAGGAGGAGCCCGGTTGCATGAAAGCCGTCACCGCTGCCGCACCGGCCCAGCTATTGAGCGCTGTCGGCATGGCGGTGCTTGTCGGCTGCTGCCTGAATGCGATTCCCGAGGAGGTTGCCCTGCGCCGCGTCCTTCTGGACCCACTGCTCCGGCGCTGGGGCGCGCCGTTGGCCATATCCGCCACCGCCCTGGCGTTCGTGGCCTGGCACCTGCCCACCTGGCTGGATTCCGGGCTGACCGCATCGGCATACGCGGTCGAGGTTCCTGACAAGCTGGTCTTCGGTCTGGTGGCCGGCTGGTCGGTGGTACGGCTGCGGTCCTTGTTCTTCGCCCTCGGAATGCACATGGGCTCGAACGCGGTCGGAGTGTTCCTCGACGCGCTGGCTCCGCGGGAGCAGTCCTGGGCGGCGCCCGATGCGCCCACCGTGCTCATCACCTCCGCCCAGCTGGCCGCGGCCGCACTGCTCGTATGGTGGCTGAGTCGGACGCCGAACCCCGCCGACGATAACGCTCCGTAAACAGGTTCACTGTCCGGATTCTGGACAAACGCCGTCGGCGGACCCAAGGACCGGCCCGCAAACCACATAATTCCAACGATCGTGAAATCGAGAATCAGCGGGAATCACCCGTTCGTCCCGAATCCGGGTACTTCTCACAGCCGACGGCACAGGATGACAAGAGGCTTAGCGGTACGCCTTCAGGGCGGCATCGAGTGTCCAGACTTCCACGCGCTCGCGCGGAATCCCCGTCCGCTCACAGTATTGGTCCCGCTCAACGACCAGTGTGAGATCGCCTCCGCCCAAACCGGCCTTGCCCTGGGTCGCGAGCTGTACCCAGGTCTGCCCTGTGCTGCCACCGTTCAGGAACGCCCGGAGGAATTTCTCATCCCACTGGACCTCATCAAGTGCCCAGGGTGCCTTGCCATCGACGACGAACCCAAGGATCTTTTCCAACTGCACAGCGGCCTGCCTGCGCTGATCACCGTCTTTGACCTGACAGATGTGGTTACCGGTCTCGACGACGGCGGTGATGGGCAGGACGAACCTGTCACCCGCCTCAGTGCGCTGCTTCATGAGCGTTTTCACCTGGCGGCGATCGTCGGAGTCGGGCTTGGGCCATCCCGGAACCGGAACGAGGTGGTCGAGAACCGAGGAGTCGATGAACCAGATGGTCATGCGTCCACCCCTATGAGTCGCATGAACTCCGAGTAGTCAGCCTCAGGCGTCTCTTCGTCGGAAACTAGCTCGCCCTTGGAAACCACCCGGCCGAGCGTCCCGCCGGCCATGGCCGCGGCATATCCCGGGAGTTCCTGCATTCGCGAAATCCTGCCCGCATGACACACGACCACGCTGCCGAGAAGGTCCCCGGTCAGGCAGTCGAGCAGGGCGGGACTGTGGGTAGTCAAGAGAACCGAGACACCAACCTGGTTAGCCGCCTCCTTTACGATCTCGAGCAGACGTGCAGCATGGGAAGGATGGAGCCCATTCTCGATCTCCTCAATTGCAAGTACTACCCCAGGAATGGGGCCTTGGCCTTGCAGACCGATCGCGTCCGGTTCCCCGACCTCCAGCGATGTTGACGCGGTCATCAGCGCCGTCGCCACGGCGATGAACCGTAGGAGCCCGTCGCTCATGAGCCTGGCAGTCGTTTTCCGGCTACGTCCCTCATCAAGGGCAAGCATGATCAGGCCCTCGTCCGTACGCGAGAAGTCGAGCGCGTGCACATCACAGTCGGCAACCTTGCGAACGATGTCCTGAAGCCTGCCGAACCGCGCGGGATCCCTGCTCTGTAGATCCATGACCGCGGCTGCGAGGTTCTCACCGTTTCTACGCAGCCGAGACTCCCGTGGTGAAACATAGTCCCGCATGAGCTGGGGAACGGGATCAAGATGGAAAGTATTGGCGAGGACTGCGCTGACCGTCGCAGCGCGACCGATAAGATCCTGAGTCGTCTTGGTGTCGGCAATTAGTGCTGTCTTGAGTTGCCCAAGGACGCTGCGGTCGTCGCGCACCGTCACCATTGGATTCTTGCCTCGTTTACCGTTCGCGTATGCGACCTGAAGTCCTCCCGGCTGCTCATGCCGCACTTCGAACCACTGACGCTCCCGCGTTCCCCGCTCAATCAGGCTTTCTCGCCGAATCCGCAGAATCGGCTCGACCTCGACCTCGATCTTGTAGTCGAGCACACGGTCCTCGCCCATATCGATAAGGCATCCCAGCGCGAAGGAGTCCTCGCCGAATGGCGCACATCCGCGCGAGCCGCCTCGCACAGGACTGCGTTCCCGGCCTGCACCGTCAAGCGCCTGGGCGAGTGACTCGCCACCGGAGAGGCGTGCGAGAACCTCAATGGCGTCGAGAATGTTCGACTTGCCACTGGAGTTACGCCCAGTGACAATCGTCAGCCGGTCGAGTGCCATCACGGCGGACCGGTAGGACTTGAAACGATCGAGCTGCACCTGCGTCAGTCGTGCATGGGCCATGGCCTAAACCATAGTCGCATTTCGGGGTGTCACAGAGTGCGGCGCAGGATCGCCGAGTCCCAGCCCGCCAGGTGCGCGGGCATCCCTGTGCCGGAGGCGGCCGCCTTCCCCGCCGGCAGGGAGGCCATGAGCACCCGCTCGGCGCCGGCCCACTCCCCCAGGTCCAGCCCCTCGTCCGCCAGTCGACCGCGCAGGGCGGAACCGGGCCCGGTCTCCAGCCCGGCGCGTGTGCACGAGGCGATCAGCAGGATCTGCTCGCGTTCGCCGTCGGCCCCCACGTGCTCGCGCAGCAGCGTCCAGGATTCGGCGGCATCGGCGTCCAGCAGTCGGAAAGTGCCCAGGGCGACGGCATCATCGGAGTGCCGCAGGCCGATCAGCGCCCGGTAGTGCTCGAATACACTGTCGGGCACGCCCACTTGGGCGGCGGCGTTGATCTGCGTGTAGTTGGGGGTGACGTCGATCCACGGGGTGCCGGAGGTGAAGCCGGCGTTTGCGGTCGCGTCCCACTGCACCGGGGTGCGGGCGTTGTCACGGGAGTTGACGGACATCCCGCTCAGCAGAGCGCCCGGGTCATCGCCGACGCCCGTGCGCTCACGGAAGTAGTTGATGGACTCCAGGTCCCGGTAGGAGTCGATGCCATGGAAGACCGTGTTGGTCTGGCCGAGCTCCTCACCCTGGTAGACGTATGGCGTACCCCGGTGAAGATGAAGGATGGAGGCGATGGTCTTGGCACTCGTCTCCCTCCATGCGGGGTCGTCATCGCCGAACCGAGAGACGGCGCGGGGCTGGTCGTGGTTGTCCCAGTAGTTGGAGTTCCAGCCGCGCTCGCCGGTGACACGACCGTCGGCATCCACGTCGGGGGCGAGGGCCGCCTGCCAGTCGGCGAGGTTGCGCTTGAGAGCAACCCGGTCCAGCGGCTGCGGGTCGAACTTGCCGCCCGGCCCGTCGGTCAGGCCCACATGCTCGAACTGGAAGACCATGTCCACCTCGGCACGGGCGGGATCGGTGTAACGCAACGCCTCGGCGGCGGTTACGCCGGGAGTCTCGCCAACGGTGATGATGTGCCGGGCACGCGGGGCGAAGACCGCCTGGTGCATCTCTTGCAGGAACTCGTGCACGCGCGGCCCGTTGGCGACCAGTGCCGCGCCGTCGCCGTACAGGGCGCCGTCGGGGCGCGGGCCGTCGGCGAGCGGGTAGGTCTTGGAGATCAGGTTGATGACATCCATGCGGAAGCCGTCCACCCCGCGGTCCAGCCAGCGTCCCATCATGTCGTAGGCGGCGCGGCGCACCAGTGGGTTCTCCCAGTTCAGGTCGGGTTGCTTGGTGGAGAACAGGTGCAGGTAGAACTCGCCCGTGCCCTCATCCCACTGCCAGGCGGGGCCGGAGAAGAAGGAGCCCCAGTTCGTGGGCTCGGTGCCGGGTGCGCCTGGTGCCAAGCCGGGGACCGCGCGGGCGGGCCGCCAGATATACCAGTCCCGCTTGGGGCTGTCCTTCGCACTGCGGGAGTCGGCGAACCAGGGGTGCTCGTCGGAGGTGTGGTTGACCACCAGGTCCATCACCAGGCGCATGCCGCGCGCATGCAGGCCCGCGATCAGGGCGTCGAGGTCCGCCAGCGAGCCGAACATCGGGTCGATGTCCTCGTAGTCGGAGATGTCGTAGCCATTGTCGTCCTGCGGGGAGCGGTAGACGGGGCTGAGCCAGACGACGTCGACGCCGAGGGCGTCCAGGTGGTCCAGGCGGGCGGTGATGCCGGGGATGTCGCCGTAGCCATCGCCGTCGGAGTCCTGGAAGGAGCGCGGGTAGATCTGGTAGACGACGGCTCGGCGCCACCAGTCGGCGTCGTCTCCGACGTGGCGGGAGCTGACGATCAGCGGCGGGTAGCTCATGTGGAGGCCTTCCGGATGGGGAGTGTGCAGTAGCGGCTCATGCCCGGGGTGCGGTACGACGTCGTACCGCACCCCGGGCAGGGTGCCGGTGCAGCCGGGCTGACGGGTGGCGAGCGCCGGATCGGCACGTGACTGGTGCCTCACGGCGGGTTGCCGGCGCCGGTCGCGGCGGGTTGAGAAGATCCTATGCCCTACTTCTGGCTGCCGCGCATGACGCCGGAGATCACCCAGCGCTGAGCGATGACGTAGACCAGGAACATCGGGGCGATCGCCATCAGGTAGGAGGCGAAGGACACCGGGTAGTTGGTGTTGAACTGCCCCTGGAAGACATACTGGGCCAGCGGCAGCGTGGCCTTGGTCTGGTCGGTGAGGATGACCAGTGGGAGCAGGAAGTCGTTCCACGCCCACAGGCACGTCAGGATCCCGACGGTGGCGTTCATGGGTGACAGCAGCGGGAAGATGATCCGCCAGAAGATCGTCCAGCGGCTGGCGCCGTCCATGGCGGCCGCCTCCTCCAGCTCCTCCGGGATGGACTTGATGAAGGAGGTGTACATCAGGATGTTGAAGGCCAGGCCGTAGACCACGTACAGCAGGATCAGCCCGGCCTCGTTGTCCAGGTGCAGCAGGGCGGTCTCCTTGACCACCGGCAGCATGATGATCGGGAACGGCACGAACAGGGCCGCCACGAAGTAGTAGTACAGGCGCCGGAACCAGGGGCGGTGCATGTTGCGGCCCAGCGCGTAGGCCACCATGGAGTTGGACAGCAGTGTGAACACGGTGGCGCCGACGGTGATGATGGAGGAGGTCAGCACCCGCCGCGGGTAGGAGGTCATCTCCCAGGCGGTGGCGAAGTTGTCCAGGCTCCAGGACCGGGGCAGCGCCCAGCCGGATGTGGCCAGTTCCTCGGGCGTCTTGAAGGCGGTGACCACGGTGAAGTACAGGGGCACCAGCACCGTGAGACTGAGTACGACCGCGAGCAGAGTGGTCCACCAGTTCGTGCGCCCAAAGGTTCCCTTCGAGCCGCGACGGACCCGGTATACCTCCGGCTCGGCCTTGCCCAGGAGGCTGTCGGCGGAGCCGGCACTGTCATGATTGGCGGTTGTGGCGGTCATGCGAATCAGACCCTTTCCTGGCTCTGGGTGAAGCGGAGCTGGGCGAAGGACAGCGCCACCACGATGAGGAAGTAGATGACGCCGTTCGCCGTCTGGTAGGCGTACTCGCCGCCCTGGAAGCCGTTCTTGAAGATGAGGTAGGAGATGGACTGGGTGGCGGTGCCGGGGCCGCCGGAGGTCAGGGCGACGATCTGGTCGAAGACCCCCAGGAAGCCCTTGAAGGACAGCACCATGTTGATACCGAGGTAGGGGATGATCAGCGGCAGGGTCATGGACCACAGCCGTCGCACCGGGCCGGCACCGTCAAGGGCGGAGGCCTCATAGATCTCCTCTGGCACGGTCTGCAGGCCCGCCAGGTAGATGATCGTGTTGTAGGCGACCGACTGCCACACGCCGACGACGACGATGGCCAGCCAGGCCAGGTCCTCATTGGCCAGCAGGGAGGTGCTCAGCCACTCCCAGCCCAGCGCCTGCCCGATCTGGGGCAGGTTGTTGGTGAACAGGTAGCTGAAGATGTAGGAGACGACCAGCACCGGCAGGATGTAGGGCACGAAGAACACCCCGCGGAAGAAGGTGCGCGCCTTCATCTTGGAGTTGAGCACGAGCGCCAGCCCCAGGGCGATGATGTTGGTCAGGATCGAGGCGACGATCGCGTACTTGAAGGTGAACAGGTATGAGCCCCAGATGATGTCATCGGAGAATAGGTTCTTGTAGTTGGTCAGGCCGACGAAGTGCCAGTCGCCGTATCCCTTGAAGTTCGTGAAGGTGTAGAAGACGCCCGTCAGCAGCGGGATCGTCAGCAGCACTGTGAAGACGAGGGCGGCGGGGACGAGCATCCAGATGAAGGCCGGATCGACCTTCTTGGCCTTGTTGTCCCGAATCTTGTGGGATACGGCCTGCGGGTCGCCGGCCCGCGGCGCGGTGGCGGTTTGTGTGGTCATGGTTATTCGGTCCTCCTGCCTCAGGCCGTCTCGTTGATACGGCGCACGACCTTGTTCCACTGGGCGTCCAGCGTGGAGATCAGCTGGTCCAGGTCGCCGTTGAACAGGTACTGCTGGATATAGGCGTTCAGGGTGATCGCCGGCGGGAAGTTGTGGTCGGAGTATGTGGCCACCCGTCCGGCGTCGAAGTACGGCTGGAGCCCCTCAAGGGCCGGGTCCTGCGCGGACAGCGTCGTCAGGGTCGGGTAGGCGACCTGCTCGTCGCAGTAGGCGGTCATGTTGGCCTCGTCCATCAGGTACTGGAAGAAGCGCAGGTTCTCCTCCAGGTGGGCCGGGTTCTCGCCCATGGTCAAGGCCACGTCGACGCCGGAGACGACCTTGGTGTCGGCGGGGTCGTCGGCTGGGGTGGCGAAGGTGCCCAGGTTGATGTCCGGGTTGTAGGAGCGGATGGCGGGGATGGCGTAGGTGCCGTGCCAGTACATGGCCGCCTTGCCCTGCGCGAAGCCCTGGTTGCCGTCGTTGTAGCCCAGGGCGGCCTTGTCGCCGTTGCCGTACTGGACCGCCTGGTACATCTTCTCGAACACCGGGCTGAGCTCGGCGAAGGAGGTGCCGGAGTCCAGGTCGCGGCGCTTTTCGTACCAGGCGGCGACGCCGTCGGTGAGGAAGGAGCCGGACAGGGAGGAGAAGGCGGGGGCGCCGGTCCAGTTGTCCTTAATGGCCCAGTAGAAGGGATCGATCCCCTGGGCGGTGAGCTCGTCGCAGATCTCAATCAACTCGGCCCAGGTGGTCGGCGGCTCGAGGCCGGCGTCGTCGAAGACGTCCTTATTGTAGATGATGCCCGAGCCGTTGTCGGCGAAGGCGACGCCGTTGGTCTGGCCCTCACCACCGGTGCCGAGCGTGTCCAGGATGGAGGCGATGGACGGGTTCACGCCGTCGAGCAGGTCGGTGCGGTTGAAGTCGTAGAAGATGCCCGTGTCGGCCAGGGCGCCGTAGTTGTAGTCGCCGTTGATGGTGATCAGGTCCGGGGTGTCGCCCTTGACCAGGCGGGCGCGCAACGAGGTGATGTTGTCGGCCTGGAAGTTCTGGGTGACGACGATGTCCGGGTTGGCGGCGTTGAAGTCGGCGCAGATCTGGTCGAACAGGGCGATGGCCTCGCTCTTGAACTGGAACAGCTCCAAGTGAACCTTGCCGTCTGAGGAGGAGCAGCCGGCGAGCGTGCCGCCCGTGGCCGCGAGCGCCGCCGCCGTCGCCGTGCCGGCGAGGAAGGAGCGCCTGCTCAGTGCTCTCATGGGTACCTCCGTGCATCCTTGCTGAGGTTGGGTGGGACTGCCGCCGGACGGCGGCAACACAGATTATTCTGCGTCAGAAGAAACCTGTGCGCAAGCCCATCGGACAAGAGCCCTGACTGCGAGTCGGGCATGATTGGGCCATGGCCGACTCAAACGCCCCGGCCGGGATCGAATCGCACAAAACGCCCTGGACCGCGCTCAGCGACACCCAGCGCGAGATCGTGCTGGCCCTACTGCGCCACGGGAGGCTGCTTCGCCCCGACCTCATGCGCCTCGTCGGTATCTCCCCCGGCTCCGTCACCCGGCTGACGACACCGCTGGTGGAGGCGGGCCTGCTCACCGTGCACACCCAGCAGGTCGCCGACACCGGCCGGCCGCAGTCGCCGCTGGAGGTACGTGCGGACGCCGAGTCCGTGGTGGGGGTGGGACTGTCGACGAATCTGTTGACGGCGGTCCTGACAGATCTGCGCCTGGGGGTGCTCGCCACCGTGCGGCGTCCACTCCCGGGACACTCCCCCGCTGAGATCATCGGCGAGCTGGCCGCCGCCCTGGCCGAGCTGTCCGCCGCCGCACCCGACGCCCCGCCGCCGTCCTGCCTCGGGGTGAGCCTGGGCGGTACGGCGCGCGATGGGCGCACAGTGGACGAGGCCGTGTTCTACGGCTGGCACCGAGTACCCCTGGCCGAGTTCATCAATGCGCGCCTGGGCTTGCCGACCATTATCGGCAACGACCTGACCGCACTGACGCTGCGGGAGGCCTGGTTCGGAGTGGGACGGGAACACGGCCGCTTCAGCCTGCTCACGGTGGGTGCCGGCGTCGGCCATGGACTGGTAGTGGACGGCCAGGTCGTGACCAACGCCGACGCCGAGATGGGTCTGCTGGGCATGGTGCCAGTGCCCGACGGCGCCCGGCCGGCCAGCGCCGCAGCGGCGATGGACTGCCTGACCAATGAGGCGATCGAACGCACCTGGGTGCAGCGCGGCCACGACTGGCTGGCGGCGGCGGACGTCGTCGAGCTGGCGACCGCTGGTGACGGCGACGCCGTGTCTCTATGTGCTTCCTACGCGCGCAGGCTGGGGCGCTTGCTGGGCATGGCCGCGGCGTTCACCCTGCCCGAGGTCGTGGTGGTTGCGGGCGAGCGCGCCGCCATCGCCACGCTCTTCGAGGACGAGGTACAGCAGGGGATCGCCGCGGTACGCCGTGCCAGTGCGTCTCCGCTCGACGTGGTCGTGCGCGAGCACGACCGGGCCGAATGGGCCACCGGCGCCGCCACCCTGGCCCTGCGTGCCCGCGTCCTGGGCGAGTTATGACATTGTGCAGTGACATTCCACATCAGTCCTCACCCCACAACCGCCCTTGGGGCAGCCTCCCTTCCAAAGCCCATCAAGCACCATGGCGTCCGGGCGTCGGGCTCCGCCACCGTCGAGGCTCCCTCCAGAGCACATCAAGCACCATGGCCCGCCCGTTTCCCCAAGACACGCTGCACTCAGCCTCGAGCGAGTCAGCGTTGACGACGCAGCGACGCTCCTCCGCAAATCTCGTCATACGTAAGTGCCCGCCATCACACCCTGCGCCAGGATCGCATATGCAGCAGCAGGGTTCTCTCAGAAAGCGGCTAGGTCCGGTTGTGTGAGCGCTTGGGTGTCTGTGTGCGCGGCCGTCGAGCCCGCCAGTTGGACCCCTGCGCCCCCGTTGGACCCCTGCGCCCCCGTTGGACCGCCCTAGCCACCGTTTACAGCGGTCCATCGGGCCGTAAGCGGTCCAACGGGCCGTAAGCGGTCCAACGGGGCGGTACCAGACCCCGCCCGCCCCCTTCGGCTGCCGGCAACCAGGCCCCCAACACCGCGGGAACGGCCCCGCGCGCCTGGCTGCGCACAACACGACCTACTGCGATGGATTGCGGCGCATTCACCGTTGCCGGAGGGGTTCCCGGCGTGATCTGCGAGGGAGTATATTTGCACCGAGCCTATTCCCGGACTGCAATGCTCCCTGCAAGAAGAAGTGATCCTATGGACAACTCAATTCGTCACAAGCCGCATTTTGCACGGCACGTCCTGGCGACGGTTATCGTTGCCGCAGGTGTCTGCGGGATCTCCGCGGCCCTGGGACATGGAGACAACATCCCACTGATCCTCATCGCCGCGCCCATTGTGGGAGCCCTCGACGCAACGGCAATCAGGTTGAGGCACAACCAATAGGGCAAGTAGCAAGAGGCTCTCCGCCCTGGCCGACTCCCACACCCAGTCATCATCCCTCTAGACCCGCCAGGCAGCTCTAGAGCTCTTTCACGATTCACCTGTCGAGGCTCGCTGCCGGCCCGAGCGTCCCGCCCTCCTGCCAGGCGACCGGTAGCACCGTTTGCCGCGGGGCGCCGTCGCCGTCGTGCAGTTCATCCAGCAGAAAGGCGACGGCCGTAGCGGCCTTGTCCCGTATCGGCTGACACACGGTTGTCAGTGGCGGATCTACGTAGCGGGCCAGGTCCAGCCCGTCGAAGCCGACCACGGAGACCTCCTCAGGCACGCTCACCCCGGCGCGACGCAGCCCCATGATGACACCGAGTGCCAGTACGTCGCCGGAGGCGAACACGGCGGTCACGGCGGGCTCGCGCTCCAGTACCCGGCCCGCGACGGCCACGCCCTCGACGAAATCGACCTCGCTGAGCAGCACGTCACGCCGCTCGACGCCACCGCCGTGTGCGGCCAGCCCCGCGCGCAGGCCTCGCAGCCGTTCACGCACCACCCCGGGCACATCGACCGTCGGGCCCACGAACGCCACGCGCCTGTGCCCGGCGCGCCCGAGCCGCTCACCCACCATGCGGGCGCCGCCGACGTCGTCGACATTGACCCGAGAGATGCCATCCGCCTCACGGTAGGCGTCGACGAAAACCGCCGGGATACCGGAGCGCTCCAGGAACTCACCGGGAGGCATGCGGGTCGTGGCCATCACGATCGCCCCGGCAACATTCCATGAGCGCAGCTGGGCAACCGTGTCCTCCGCCTTGGAGGCGCCGCAGAGCATGAGTGCATAGCCCTCCGCCCGCGCCGCCTGCTCACATACCCCCACGAACAGCGACTCATACGGGGACTCCAGTGCCGGGCGCCCCGGCACGGCCTCGTAGACCAGGGCGAGGATGCGCGAGGAGGAGCCGGCCAGCGAGCGGGCGGCCGCGCTGGGCACGTACCCCAGCGCCGCAATGGCCTCCTGCACGCGGGCGATGGTCGGCTCCGACACCTTGCCCGCCCGCCCGTTGATGACGTTGGAGACCGTCATAGCGCTCACGCCCGCCCGCGCCGCAACATCCTTGAGCGTCGCCACAATGTCCCCCTCACGCGCGCCGCCATGCACCGACCCGCCAATCGAGCCTGCTCACAGGATTCTCGCACAGCCGGCCGGAACAGTCGGCGCCGTCGGCATCAGTAGATGCGCTACGCTTACGTTTATCGCAAAACCCAACGGCGGTAGAACGCCTGCTCTTACCGACTCCAGCCCCCGAAAGGCCATCCATGACCTCTCCCCTCTCCCCCGGCGCCGACCGGCCACGTCCAGCTCCCGCCCGCCCCGGTGCCGTCGTCGCCGGCACCGACTACCGCTTCACGGTGCTGACCTCCCGGCTCATCCGCATGGAGTACTCCCGCGAAGGCAACTTCGTGGACGCAGCCACCCAGCTGGTGGTCAGCCGCGACCTGGGCCCGGTTCCTGACTTCCAGGTGCGCCGCAGCGAGGACCGGGTCGAGATCATCACCGAGCACCTGCACCTGACGTACCTGCCCGCGCGTGGCTTCTCCCGCTCCGGCCTCAGCGTCGCCCTGCGCACCGCCGTCATCGGCGCGCACGGCGGAACCTGGCGCTACGGGGACCGCTGGGACCCGGATGAGGCCTATCGCACCAACCTGGGCGGCACCGTGCGCACGCTCGACACCGTTGACGGCGCCACCCCGGTGCAGCCCGGCCTGCTGTCAATCACCGGGCACTCGATCATTGACGACTCCGGCTCCCTGCTCATCCAGGAGGACGAGTGGGTGCGCCCGCGGCCACGATCCGGCAGCGACTGCGGGCAGTCCCCCGATCAGGACCTGTACTTCTTCGGCTACGGGCAGGACTACCGCTCGGCCCTGCGCGACTTCTTCGCACTGACCGGCCCCACCCCGTTGATTCCGCGCGCACTGCTGGGCAACTGGTGGAGCCGCTTCCACCGGTACTCCGAGAAGTCCTACCTGGAGCTGATGGACCGTTTCGCCGCGGAGCAACTGCCGTTCTCGGTGGCCGTGATCGATATGGACTGGCACCTGGTGGACATTGATCCCGCCATCGGCAACGGCTGGACCGGCTACACCTGGAACCGCGAGCTGTTCCCCGATCCGAAACGCTTCCTGGCGGCCCTGCACGAGCGCGGCATGCAGGTGACGCTCAACCTGCATCCGGCCGCGGGCATACGCCGCCATGAGGACGCCTACGAGCCCGTGGCCCGAGCGCTCGGCCTGGATCCCGCCACGGGAGCGGATATCCCCTTCAACATCGGAGACAAGGACTTCACCGCCGTATACCTGGAGCACGCCCACCACACCCTGGAGGCGCAGGGAGTCGACTTCTGGTGGCTGGACTGGCAGCAGGGAGGCGACACCGATATTCCGGGCCTGGACCCGCTGTGGATGCTCAACCACGTCCACTACCTCGACTCCGGACGCGAGCGCAGCGGTCCCGGCCAGACACCCTACAGGCGTCGTCCCATCACCTTCTCACGCTTCGCCGACGCCTCCAGCCACCGCACCCCGATCGGCTTCTCGGGAGACACGGTGACCTCCTGGGAGTCGCTGCGCTTCCAGCCGGAATTCACCGCCACCTCCGCCAACATCGGCTACTACTGGTGGTCCAACGACATCGGTGGCCACATGCTCGGCGTCAAGGACGATCAAATGACGGCCCGCTGGGTGCAACTGGGCTGCTTCTCCCCCATCAACCGCATGCACTCCACCATGTCGGTGTTCAACTCCAAGGAGCCGTGGCGTTACTCGCGCGACGCCCACGCCACCATGGATGCGTACCTGCGGCTGCGGCACCGGCTCGTGCCCTACCTGTATACGTGGGCGCGCCGTGCGCACGCCGAGGGCATCGGCCCGGTGCGTCCGCTCTACCACGATTACCCCTGGCGCACGGGGTCCTACGACAACCGCAATGAGTTCCTCTTCGGGGACCTGCTCGTCATGCCGATCACCCGCCCCGCCGACCCGGCCTCGCGCCTGGCTCAGGAGGAGGCCTGGCTGCCCCAGGGCACCTGGTTCGACCTGCCCACCGGGCGCCGCTACGACGCCGCTGCCGCCGACGGGCGCATGCTCACCTTCTCCCGTCCCCTGGAGCAGGTGCCCGTCCTGGCGCGCACCGGGTCCGTGATCGTCGGCGCCGAGGACCTTGGCGAGGCGGCCGGCGACAACCCACGCCATCTCTCCGTGGTCGTCGTGCCGGGAGCCGACGGCGAGTTCGTGCTCGAGGAGGACGATGGCTCCGCCGCGCCCGGGCCCGACGGCGTGGTGCGCACCCGCTTCACGCTCACCTGGGACGAGGCGGCCGGCTCGGCCCGCCTGGCAATCACCCAGGACGGTCCGGACGGCGTCGTACCGGAAGAACGGGAGATCACCGTGCACCTGCTGTCCGCCGGCGGCCAGGCCACGGCCCGCGTGAACGGCACCGACACCCCTGTCAAGGAACGCCCCGCCGACGGCTTCACCCTAGGCGGCGGCCTGGACGTCTCCCTGGGCACGGTGCGCCCGGCCGACGGCGTCGTGCTCGAGCTGTCGGGCGTGAGCACTAAGCCGCCGTCGCTGGCAGACGAGGTCTTCCGGATCCTTGAACCCGCCCAGATGTCCTACCCGGCCAAGGACCGGGCCTGGGGCGTGGTCTCCTCCGGGGCCACCGGCGGCGCACTCATCGGCGGCCTACGAGCAGCCGGCTTGTCCGAGCAGCTGTTGGCCGCCATTAGCGAGGTCGCCTGACCCCACACCCGCGGGAGCCGTTGCTCCGCCGAGGTCGGTCGCCATGCCGACCGGCCTCGGCGGATCAGGCGGGGCCCGGCGAGGCGGTCGAACCGTGGTCAATAAGGCGCGGCTCGACCAGCGTTACACCGGATACTGAATCATCGGTCAGGTAATGCAATAGCAGGTCCCCGGCCATACGCCCGAGCGCCGGCCGGTCCACCCCCACCTCGGTTACCAAGTCCCCGGCCGGGGTGCGGGCCGCGGTCAAGCCGACCGATACGAGGGACAGATCGTTTGGAAGAGACAGGCCGCGCGCCCACGCCGCCGCAATCACGCCTTCGAACGCACTGACGTTGTTGGAGACCACGGCTGTGCATCCCCCCGGCAGCCCGTCTGGTCCGAGTACATGCGCGCCGGCAATGACGTTGTCGGGACAAGAACGGAACACGGCCTCAACCCCATGCCTACGGGCGGCCTGACGTACAGCCTGGCTCTGAGCCGCATAGGCGTGAGACCTATCGGCATGCACGTCGCGCATGAGGAACAGGATGCGGCGGTGGCCGAGCTCCACCAGGTGGTGCACACCCAGATCCGCCATCCGCTCGAAGTCGGCGTCCACCCCCGGCGCGCCGTCGGCACGGTTCGACGTGCCAATCAGCACGGTCGGCACGCCCTCCCCCAGCAGATACTCCTCACGTTCGTCGTCAATGGCTACGTCCATGAGGACGGCGGCCTCCAGCGCCCGGGAGCGAACCAGGGCCTCCAGCGCGTCCATCGGTCCCGAACGCCGTCCCACGGGAACGAAAACCTGCATGCCCTGCGGCTCCACGCCCTGGCGCAGACCCTCGACATACTCCAGATCGTTGACATCAATGCCGGAGCGCTGCATGCGAAACAGCACCCCGACCGTGCGCACCGAGCGAGCCGCCAGCATGGAGGCATGCCGGTTGGGCCGATAACCCAACTCGTCGATGGCGCGCTGCACCCGCTCCCGCGTGGCCCGGGTGGTGGGTCGCTGTCCCGTCAGGACATAGGTGACGGTTGAAGGGGAGACTCCGGCCAGGCGTGCGACCTCGGCGCGGGTGGCCATGCGTTCTCCTTCCAGGGTCTGATGGGGCCGCCCGCCCTGCCTCAACTCATGCGGCTAGCCACACGGCGGCGTTCGCGGGAACTGTGATGGCGTCGAGGCGTCCGCCTGTCTGCCCGCTCCAAGACTGCACCAGCACCGTACCCGTCAACGGCAGTACGGCGTCCCCGTCCCCCATATTGATAGCAACAGTGATCTCACCGTTGCGGAAGGCAAGCACCTGCTCGGGCAGATCCTGCACCCATTCGACCTCGCCCCGCCCCAACTGCCATTCGCGCCTGGCGGCGATGGCGCGCCGGTACATGGACAGGGTGGAGTCGGGGTCGGACTCCTGTACGGCGGGGGCGTAGGCGCCCCAGCCATCTGGCTGCGGCAGCCAGGTCCGCCCGGTGGTGTTGAAGCCGCAGGCGGGTCCGCCGGCCGCCCAGGGCAGGGGGACGCGGCAGCCGTCGCGCCCGCGCGTGCGCTTGTCGGTGCGCAGCCAGGCCGGGTCCTGGCGGGCGGCGTCGTCCATGGTGGTGTGCTCGGGCAGGCCCAGCTCCTCCCCCTGGAACATGTACATGCTGCCGGGCAGACCGAGGGCGAACAGGGTGGCGGCGCGGGCCTTGCGCAGCCCCAGGACGGTGTCGGGCTGCAGATCCTCGGCGCCGATGCCGTCGTCCGGCTCGGCTCCCGGGGGGAAGCCGAAGCGGGTGGCGTGACGGACGACGTCGTGGTTGGACAGCACCCAGGTGGTGGGCGCGCCCACGGCGGCGTTGGCTGCCATTGAGGTGTCGATGACTCGGCGCAGGTCGGGGGCACGCCAGGGGGACTTGAGGTAGTCGAAGTTGAAGGCCTGGCTCATCTCGTCCTCGCGGACGTACTTGGCCATCTGCTCGGGCGGATCCACCCAGGCCTCGGCCACCAGCAGGATGTCGGGGCGGATGCCGCTGAGCACGCTGCGCCAGTCGCGATAGATGTCGTGCACGCCGGGCTGGTCGAACATGGGGCCGTTGTCGGCGGTCTTGGGCCGCTCATCGTCGACGGCGGTGCCGCGCCAGCGGTCCTCCCCCAGAGCGTCGTCGGGCAGGCCGGGAGCCTTGACCAGGCCGTGGGCGACGTCCACGCGGAAGCCGTCCACCCCGCGCCCAGCCCAGAAGCGCAGGAATTCGCGGAACATCTCGTGTACGTCGGGGTGGTCCCAGTTGAAGTCGGGCTGTTCGGCGGCGAACAGGTGCAAGTACCACCAGCCGCGGTCCTCCTCCCGACCGGTGAGCGGCTCGACCCGGGTCCATGCCGGGCCGCCGAACAGGCTGCCCCAGTTGTTGGGCGGTCCGTCCGGGCTGTGGCGGAAGATGTAGCGCTCGCGCTCCGGTGAGCCGGGTCCGGCCTGAAGCGCCGCGCGGAACCAGGCGTGCTGGTCGGAGGAGTGGTTGGGCACCAGGTCGATCACAACCCTGATGCCGACGGCTCGGGCGGCGGCCACCATTTCGTCGAAGTCCGCCAGCGTGCCGTACTCGGGGGCCACGTCGAAGTAGTCGGCGACGTCGTAGCCGGCGTCGACCTGCGGGGAGGGGTAGAAGGGCGAGAGCCAGATGGCGTCGACTCCCAGGGCGGCGAGGTGGTCCATGTGGGAGGTGATGCCGGGCAGGTCGCCGAGGCCGTCGCCGTCGGAGTCGGCGAAGGAGCGGGGGTAGATCTGGTAGATGACGGCGTCGCGCCACCAGGCGTCCTGGTCGTTGCGCACGGTCACAAGCGGAGCAAGCGAGGTCATGGGGTCCTCTGGTCCTGGAACGGGTCGGGGCCCGGAAACGGCGGCTCCCGGGCACGGGTGGATGGTACATAAGCTAGGACAGGGCAAAAAACAACTCGCACGGGGCGGGTGCGCAGGCGCCGCGCACCCGCCCCGTCCGCGTCACTGCTTGAGCCCGCCCGCGGCCAGGCCGGCCACGATGCGACGCTGGAAGATCAGCACCATGATCACCAGCGGCAGGGTCATGATCACGCCCGCGGCCATCTGCGAGCCGAATGGGGTGTTGAACTGGGATGCGCCGGTGAACTTCGACAGCAGCACGGTGGCGGGCTGCATGACCGGGTTGTTGATCATCGTCACGGCCACCAGGAACTCGTTCCAGGCGCCGATGAAGATGATGATGGCGGTGGTGAAGATGCCGGGTGCGGCGATCGGCAGGATCACCTTGCGGAAGGCCTGCCCTGGGGTGCAGCCGTCGACCATGGCGGACTGCTCCAGTTCCTGGGGCATCTGCCGGAAGAAGCTGGTCAGGTTCCACACCGCCAGCGGCAGTGAGAACGACAGGTCCGGGATGATCATCGCCTGGTAGGTGTTGATCCAGCCCCAGGCTGAGAAGTTCTTCAGCAGCGGCACGATGATGGCCACCAGCGGGAACATCGAGGTGGCCAGCACCACCAGCAGCAGCACGCTCTTGCCGCGGAAGTCCAGCCGTGCGAGCGCGTAGGAGGCGAAGGTGGCAATTGCCAGGGCAACCACGGTCACCACCACGGAGACGATGAGCGAGTTGATCAGCCCTTGCCCGAAGTTGTTCTTGGCGGAGAACACCGCCTGGTAGTTCTCGAAGGAGACGTGCCTGGGCCACCAGGTGTTCTCGAAGATCTCCGTGTCGGGCCGCAGGGAGGACACGAGCATCCAGTAGAACGGGGCGAGACAGTAGATGACGATGAGGACGATGCCGAAGGTCGACAGGCCGCCGGCCCAGTCGATCTTCCTCCGGGGTCGCACGCTCACCGGTGTTGACGCAGTTGCCGCGCTCATGACGCGCTCCTCTCAGTGGGCTCGGCGGCGCCGCTCGCCCCGACGGCGGAGGGGCTGCGTCGCGGCAGGAAGACGGTGGCGGGCAGCCTGCGCCCCCGCCTGCCGCCGCTGCGCGGAGCGGTGGCCCCCAGGTCGGCGTGGGTGATCCGGGTGAAGGCGAAGGCGAAGATGAACACGTATAGGAACAGGATGAGCGCGTACGCGGCCGCCGAGCCGTAGCGCAAGTTGGAGGCCTCGTCCTGGACGAGCATGGAGATCGTCTCGACCGACCCCTTGCGCGGGCCGATGAGAATGTAGGGCAGGTCGAACATGCGCAGTGCGTCCAGAGCGCGGAACAGCACCGCGACCACCAGTGCCGGCTTGACCAGCGGCAGCGTGATCCGGGTGAACCGCTTCCAGGCGTTCGCTCCGTCGATCTTGGCGGCCTCGTAGACCTCGTCTGGGATGACCTGAAGCCCGGCGAGCGTGAGCAGCCCGATGTAGGGGGCGGTCTTCCACACGTCGGCGATGATGATGGCGAGCTTGGCGGTGGCGTTGCCCGAGGCCCACATGATGTGTTGCCCCAGGATGGCGTTGGCCACGCCGTTCTGGTTGAAGATCCAGCCCCACAGGATGGCGGAGACGGCGGTGGGGATCGCCCATGGAACCAGGATCGCCGCGCGGACGAAGCCGCGCCCGCGCATGGCCCGGTGCATGATCAGCGCCATTGCCACGCCGAGGATGGTCTCCAGGACCACGGTGACCACGCCGAACAGCGTGGTGTTCCAGGCGGCCGTCCAGAAGCGGGATCCGGCGTCGGTGAAGATGGCGGTGTAGTTGTCCAGTCCCACGAAGGGCTCGACGTCGGAGACGAATCCGGTCTCGGGATCGAGTCCGGCCTTGCCGTAAAGGGACTGCCGCAAGGACTGGAATACGGGGAGGATGATGACGATCGTCAGCACGAGGATCGTCGGGGTGATCAGCAGCCACGCCAGGCGCGCTTGCGCCCGACTGGATTTGGACCGGCGGTTCACATCCGGCACGTAGGTATTAGCGCTCATTGCCTGTGTTGCCTCTAACTCTTTGCGCCCACTGCACTGTCCGGTGGGGCGGGAGGGGCATCCCGCCCCACCGGTGGAGCAGGCCACGAATCCGTGAGAATGGCGTGCCGACCGCGTCTCAGGACAGGGCCTTGAGCGCGGTCTCCAGGTTGCTGATGGCCTCCTCTGCCGTGACCTGCTGCTGCACCGCCGGGTAGAGGGCGTCCTGGATCGCGGCGGTCACGTCACCGTAGGAGACGGCCTTCGGCCGCCCCTTGGCGGAGTCGAGGGACTCGCGCAGCGTGGGCAGGTAGGGGAACTGCTCGAGCATCTCGGAGTCCTCGTACAGCGAGCCGAGAATGGGCGCGAGGGTCTGGGTCTCCAGCGCGTACTTCTCGGACTCCTGGCTGGTCCACCACTGAACGAACTTCAGCGCCGTCGCCTTGTTCTTCGAATACGCGGAGATACCGCAGTTGTGTCCGCCCAGGGTGGGGACGAAGTCCTTGCCTTCGATGGTGGGCAGCGCGGCGACGCCGAACTTCTCCTCCCCGAGGGCGGCCATGTTGTTGGCGTACTGGTAGGGCCACTGGCGGTAGAAGAGCAGGTCGCCGGACTCGAAGGCGTTGCGGCCGTCCTCCTCCTTCCACTCCAGAGCCTCCTTGGGGATGTAGCCGTCCTTGAAGCCGTCGATCAGCACCTGCAGGCCGGCGATCGCCTCCGGGGAGTTGATGGTGACGTTGCCCTCGTCGTCGTAGAAGGAGCCGCCCGCGGTGTTGATGAACTCGCTGGCGCAGCAGGTCAGCCCCTCGTACTTGGCGAACTGGCCGCCGAAGCCGCCGATCTTCTCGTGCCCCGGCAGGGCGCGCACGGCGTCGATGGCGGACTTGACCTCATCCCAGGTGGTGGGTACCTCGACGCCGGCCTCCTCGAGGAAGTCCTTGCGGTAGAACATGATCGAGGAGTCCGTGGCGAAGGGCATCCCGTACAGCCGATCCATGTATAGGCCGGTCTGCCAGACGGACTCCACGATGTCATCGTTCTTCAGGTCATCCTCGGGCAGGGGCACGACCCACTGGTTGGCGGCGAACTCGGCCACCCACACGTTGTCGATTGAGATCACGTCGTAGGCGTCGGACTGGGTCTGGGCGTTGTTGATGAGCGACTGGCGCTGTTGATCGGCCTCGGCCGACAGCTCGATCAGCGTGACCTTCTCATCGGGGTACAGCTCGTTCCACTCATCGATGCGTTCTTGCACCTTGCCGTCGGAGTTGTCCTTGCCCTGCACCCAGGTGATCGGTCCCGTGCCGGTGAAGTCGGCCGTTGACGCGGCGGATGCGCTCGTGCCTGAACTGTTGGATCCGCCGCCGGAACAGGCGGCCGCAGCCGAAAGGGCCGCGACCACAGCTGACCCCTGGATGAAACGACGACGGGGTAGACGAGATGCCATGTGCTTTTCCTCCTTGAAACACCACGCGTGAGCTCGCTCACTCGTTGGGCGAACACACGCCGTCGACGCGCGTCGACTGTATGGCGAGACCAATGTAGCCCAGCCAGCAGCTCGCCGGAACGCAGCCCGCAACCGACAGGAATCTTCGTTGTGAGACCGTGACCCAACGGGATGGTCGACTCCTGTGCACCAGGGGTGCCCAATACCTCTCCGCAGGCGTTTCGCAGCGCACCCGCCCGTTTGGCAAGATTTGTTGCGCGGCACGCCCTTCCCGACTTCGGGCCCCTCCCCACTTGGCGTGCCGCGAGGAGAGATTCGAGGTAATGAGCAACACCCCCACGCATGGCGAACAGATGAACACCCAGCCGAATTCGCAGGGGATCTCCGGCACCGTCGAGGGCATGACCTTCCGCCCCGACCGGCGGTTCTGGGTCGTGTACATCTGCCTGATGATGGTCCAGTTCCTCACCGCGATGTACCACACGGTGATCGCCACCGCACTGCCGACCGTCATTGGCGACCTGGGCGGCGTGGCCCACATGTCCTGGGCAATCACCGCCTACACGCTCGGCCAGACGCTGGCCATGCCGATCAACGGCAAGCTCGGCGACCTGGTGGGCCGCAAGCGGCTCTACCTGCTGGCCATTGCGCTGTTCGTCGGGGGCTCGGCCCTGTGCGGCCTGGCGACCGACATGTTTGCCTTCACGGTCTTCCGCTTCGTACAGGGCCTGGGCGGTGGTGGCCTGATGATCTGCTCTCAGGCCATCACCGGCGACATCATCCCGCCACGTGTACGCGGCACGTACATGGCGCCCATGGGCGCCATGTTCGGCATTGCCGCCATTCTCGGCCCGCTTCTGGGCGGATGGCTGTCGGACTGGCTCGGTTGGCGCTGGACCTTCTGGTTCTTCCTGCCTTTCGGCCTGTTCGCCTGGGCGGCGGTAGCTATCGCGCTGCGCATGCCGCGGCGCTCCGGCAGCTTCAGCGTCGACTGGGCCGGGCTGGCACTGACCAGCATCGGCGCCGCGGGGATCGTCCTCATCGCCACCTGGGGCGGGACCACATACGCCTGGAGCAGCCCGGTAATGCTGGGGCTCATCGGCATCACCGTGGCCGCCTGGGCCGCCGTCGTCCCGGTGGAGAGGCGAGCCGCAGACCCGATCCTGCCGCTGCAGGTGCTGACCGATCACACCTTCATCACCGCCACCGTCGTCTCGGTGCTCATGGCTGCCTGCATGTTCGGCATGAACGGGTACCTGCCGACCTACCTGCAGATGGTCCACGGCGTGTCCGCCACCATGTCCGGTCTGCTGCTGGTGCCGGGCAGCGTCGGAATGTTCACCGGGTCGCTGTTGTCAGGCACTCTGGTCACCCGCACCGGCCGCTACAAGCCCTTCCCGATCGTGGGCTCGCTGGTGGCCGCGACCGGCATGGCCATGCTGGGTCTGCTGCCCGCCGACGCCCCCGTGGCCTGGACCGGCGTGGCCGTATTCGTCCTGGAAATCGGCATTGGGATGTTCCTGCAGCTCAGCGTCCTCGTCATCCAGAACGCGCTACCCGCCAGCATGCTAGGCACCGCCACCTCCACCAATAACTTCTTCCGGGAGATCGGGGTGTCGATCGGCAACACGGTCGTTGGTGTGCTGTTCACCGGCCGCCTGACCGCGTCCCTACTCTCCCTCGGCTTCGACTCGCGTGAGGCCGCTTCAATCACTCCGGCCATCGCCCGGAGTTTGAACGCCGCCACGGGCGCCGCAGTGGTGGACGCCTACCACCATGCGCTGGCTCCCGTGCTGCTGTCGCTGGCCCCGGTGCTGCTGGTGGCGGCGGCAGTGGCCTGCCTGTTCAAGCCGATCCCGCTGTCGACCAAGACCGGCCTGGAGCAGTTTGAGGAGGAGCTCGCCGAGTTCGGCCCCGCCGACGCCTATCACACCGACCGCACGGACGGTTAGGCTTGGGCTGACACCGCCGTCCCACCCGACCTGCATGCACTTCTACGGAGACAATCAGCCATGACCGCCAACACCACCAGCGAGGTCGCGCAGAACCTGAACACCTCCGCTACCGCCCCCGACGCCGACCGCTCCTATGACCCGCGCCTGGCCGAGCTGGCCCGCCGAGCCGCCGCCGAGGGCACCGTCCTGCTCACCAACGACGGCGTCCTCCCACTGTCTCCCGCCGAGCCCGTGGCCGTGTTCGGCCGCGTCCAGATCGACTGGTTCGCCGTCGGCTACGGCTCCGGCGGCGACGTGAACGCCGTCTACACCACCAACCTGCTGGGCAGCCTGGTACAGCAGGGGGTGAGCGTCGACGCCGAGTTGGCGTCCGTCTACCGCCATTGGTGCGCGGCCCAGGAACCGCCAGTGGAGGAGTGGGGCAACTGGCCGCGCTTCTACCCGGAGATGGAAGTGGACGCCGAGCTGGTGGCCGCGGCCGCCTCCCGTGCCCGCACCGCTGTCGTCGTCATCGGTCGGGCGGCCGGGGAGGACCGGGAGAACGTGCTGGAGCCCGGCGGCTACTACCTCACGGAGGTTGAGCGCACCCTGCTGGAGCAGGTCACCGACCACTTCGAGAGCACGGTGGTAATCGTCAACTCCGGCAACGTCATGGACCTGTCCTGGGCCGAGGAGCTGGGCGTGTCCGCCCTGCTGCTGGCCTGGCCCGGGGGCATGGAGGGCGGCCGGGCCGTGGCCGACGTGCTCACCGGGGTCACCGAGCCGGGTGGGCACCTGACGGACACCATCGCCCGCGCCTACGCGGACTACCCGTCGGCCGTGAACTTCGGAGGCAAGGACTTCAACAACTACGCCGAGGACGTGTTCGTCGGCTACCGCTACTTCGAGACTTTCGCACCTGACAAGGTGCTGTTCCCCTTTGGTCACGGCCTGGGGTACACGTCCTTCGCGCTGTCCGGCGCCCGCCTTGATGACGCCGCCCCCGCCTCGGACGCGGACGTCACCGTGCACGTGCAGGTGAGTAACACCGGCCCGCGCCCCGGGTCCACGGTGATCCAGGTCTACCGGGGTGCACCAGCGGACGCCGCCCTGCCCCACCCGGCCCGAGAACTGGTCGCCTTCGCCCGCAGTGGCGTGGTCGCCCCGGGCGAGTCCCAGGAGGTGACGGTCTCCTTCCCCTGGGGCCGCCTGGCGTCATTCGACGACTCCGGCAGCACCGGTCACGCCCACGCCTGGGTGGTCGAGGCCGGCGCCTACCCGTTGTACGTGGGCACCTCGGTGCGGCAGACCATTGACGCCGGCGCCGTCGTCGTGGAGAACACCGAGGTGGTCGAGCAGCTTCAGGAGGCGCTCGCCCCCTCCCCCGATCACCCGTTCGACCGCATGACCACGAACCGGGGCGGTGACGGACGCACCCGAGTCGGCTGGGAGCGCGTGCCGACGGCGACCACCGATCTGCGCGCACGGATACTGTCAGGCCTGCCGGAGGTTATCGAGCCAACCGGCGACGTCGGTATCCGCTTCAGCGACGTCGTCGCCGGGCGCGCCACCATGGAGGCCTTCGTAGCGCAGCTTGGCGTGGAGGACCTGGCACAGCTGGCCTACGGGGACGTGGAGATGAACTCGCCGCTGGGCGCCCCGGGCAATGCCGGCGCCTTCGGCGGCCTGACCGAGCGCCTGCGCGCGCTGGGCGTCCCACCGGTGATCACCACCGACGGTCCCTCCGGGATCCGCGTGTCCGCCTACGCCAGCCTGCTGCCCTGCGGCACCGCCCTGGCCTCCACCTGGGACGAGTCGCTACTGGAGGAGCTGGCTGCACTGCACGGCCAGGAGATGCTCCGCAAGGGCTCGGACGTGCTGCTGGCACCGGGCATGAACATTCACCGCGACCCGCTGTGCGGGCGCAACTTCGAGTACTACTCGGAGGACCCGCTGCTGACCGGGCTGGCGGCGGCCGCCGTCGTGCGCGGCATCCAGGCGCAGGGGGTGTCCGCCTGCCCCAAGCACTTCGCCTGCAACAACCAGGAGACCAACCGCATCTACAACGACTCGCGCGTGTCGGCCCGGGCGCTGCGGGAGATCTACCTGCGCGGCTTCCGCATCTGCGTGCAGGAGGCGGACCCGCACAACATCATGACCAGCTACAACAAGGTCAACGACCAGTGGGCCCACTACAACTACGACCTGGTCACCACCATCCTGCGCGGCGAGTGGGGTTACCGGGGCAATGTGATGACCGACTGGTGGATGCGCTACGCGCCCGACCCGCTCTTCCCACAGCTGAAGGACTCGGCGACGCGGGTGCGTGCGGGCGTCGACGTGCTCATGCCCGGCGGCGAGACCTGGTCATCCACCCGCGCCGATGGCCACGACGACGCCGTGCTGGACGGCTACTCGCCGGATGACACCAGCGGAGAGCACCTCACCCTGGGTGAGCTGCAGCAGACGGCACTGCACGTACTGCGCATGGCGGCCACCACGCCGGCCGCCCGGGCGGCCGCCGAGTGAACCCGCGGGCGGCCACGGGCAAAGGAGCCTTCCCGCTACTGTGCCCGGCCGCGAGCGCTGCGGCGCGGCAGCAGCAGGCCGCGGTGGCGTGCCACCAGCAGCATCACCGCGCCCGCCGCGGTGCACACCACCACGGCCACCAGGGAGCCCTCGACCCCCATCTCTCCTCCGGTGAGCAGATCGGGGCCGGAGAAACGGGCCGCAAACAGTCCGCGGCCCATGCCGGTGCCGGAGACGTCCGAGCCGAAGATACCGCCCTGTACGAAGTTCCACGCCACATGGGTGCCGAAGGCCATCCAGAGTCGACGTGTAGCCAGGTAGCAGGCCCCCATCAGAATGCCCGCCTCAAGCATGATCGCCACGGCACCGAATACGCCCGCCTCCGGGTTGGTGATATGCGCCGCGCCGAACAGCACCGAGGTCAGTCCCAGCGCCCAGGCGGTGCCGAGCCATCGCTCTGCCAGCCGCAGCAGCACGCCTCGGAACAGGATCTCCTCCGCGAAGCCCGCGGCCAGACCCGCGGATGCGCCAATAAGTATGCCCGCGTCCCATCCGACGGCGGTCACCCGGTAGCAGCCGACCGCCGCAAGCAGCGCCACCACGGTGGCCATCAACAGCGCCCCCAGCCCCATCCCGAACAAGAACTCGCTGAGCTTCCCCGGACCGGCCAGCTCCGAAACACTCGTGCCGCGAATCCACCGCATGAGCGCCCAGTAGCCGGCCACGGCGGCCAGTGCCGAGACGCCGGAGCCTACGAGGAACACGGCGGGCTCATTGAAAAGGTTCTCCAGTAGGTGCCCCGCACCGATCCGCTGCCCACTCACCACAGCGGCAATGACCACAGTCAGGACAATCGCGATCCGTGATGCGATAAGTGAAGAAAAGCCTGCCAGCAGTTGCCAGCCCCAACGTCGGGCCGCTTCCGGAGCACGGCGGGCGTGCGGCGACGCCGCCGGGATCACCCGGTCCGCGATCGCCAGTAGACCGCGTTCGCCGGTCGTGACCGGGTCTGAGGAACTCGCTGGTTGGGGGGCGTGGATTGTCATGCCGTCTCCTAGAACCGTTCAGGTGCGGGGTGAGCCGTGTAGCCGCCCCGGTGGCCGGTCAGCATGCCCCATGCATCCGGTTTCAGAGTGTTCCCCAGCGCGGCCGAGTCGTGCCGATCTGAGAACACTACACTCACGCCTATGAACCCCGACACCGGTTGCCCCGGTCCCGCAGACCCCAACGCCGCCGCATACTGGCTTCCGGCCGATGGCGGCCGTAGCAACCGGCAGCGGATGCTTGCCGGTGAGTGGTACGTGGCCGACGACCCGGAGAACGCGCGCATCGCGGCACACGCCCGCCGCGAGCTGGCCCGCTACGAGCGTGCCTTCAATGAGGGCGCTCCCGACGCGGCCAAGCACCTGCGTGCCGCCATCCCGCATCTGGGTGAGGATGTGGTGCTGCTGCCGCCCGTTCGCGTCGACTACGGGGAGAACCTCACCATTGGGCCGGGAACCTTCGCCAACTACGGGCTCACCGCGCTGGACGTCGCCCCGATCCGAATCGGGGCGAACTGCCAGCTGGGTCCGAATGTGCAGTTGCTGACCCCGGTGCACCCGTTGGAGCCGACGCCGCGCCGTGCCCGCCTGGAATCCGCGGACCCGATCACCATTGGCGACAACGTGTGGCTCGGCGGCGGAGTGATCGTCTGCCCCGGAGTCACCATCGGGGACGACTGCGTCATCGGTGCAGGCGCTGTAGTCACCCGGGATATCCCGGCGGGTTCACTGGCGGTGGGCAACCCGGCCCGGGTGATCCGTGCCCTGGATGACACGACCTTCCACCCGCACCGTCACTGACTGCTGTCGGCGTCGCCCCCGATGCGCAGCACCTGCCCGCCGGGGGCGGTGACGACGGCGACCGGGGCCGGCTCCAGGCGCAGTTCGACGGCGAGCCGCTGCCCGTCGGGGCCCAGCGTGTCGTAACTGTAGGCGCGGTTGTCGAGGTGACGGGTCACCGTGGTGGCCGTCGCCAGCCACGGGTTGCGGCGGCGCAGGGCGATCAGGTCCTGGTGCAGGCGCAGCATCGGCGCTCCCAGGGGCGAGAGCCGCTCGGGGTCGGCGGGAAAGGCGGGCCGTACCTCGTCGTCGCCGCCGAGCCGCTCGGTCTTCTCCCCGCGGAAGGCCTGCTCATCCCCGTAGTAGATCGACGGGATGCCGCCCACGGTCAGCAGCAGCGCCACCGCCAGGGCAGTCTTTGCGTCGCCCAGGCGGGTGGCGATCCGGGTGACGTCGTGGTTGCCGATGAAGGTCATGGGCGTGAAGGTCGGCAGTAGCTCGTTGTGCCGCTTGAGGCACCAGTCGAGCTCGAAGAAGTTCTCATCCAGCAGTGAGCTCCAGATCGCCTTCCACAGCTCGTACTGGGTCACCGAGTCCATGCCGGAACGGGTCACGATGTCCGCATAGTCGCCGTGGATCACCTCCCCCATGAACCAGGCCTCGGGGAACTCCTCGCGCACCTGCGGCAGCACCCGCGCCCAGAACTCCGGGGGGACGGCGTAGGCGGCATCCAGGCGCCAGGCCATGGCGCCGCGGCGTAGCCAGTGGCGCATCACGTCGGCCACCAGCTCGACGACGGCGTCCGAGTCGTGGTTGAGGGCGGCCAGGCCCCGGTGCCCCTCGAAGTCCCGGTGGGTCACGCCGGCGTCGGTGTGCTCCAGGCGGAACAGCTCTTGCGCCCGCTTGTCCCCGGCCATAGCGGCCCGGAAACTCGGGTGAGCGGTACCGACGTGGTTGAACACGCCGTCGAGCATGACGTTGATGCCGCGCCGGTGGCAGGCGGAGATCAGCCGGTCGAAGGCGGCATCGTCCCCCAGGCGCGGGTCGATGGAATAGAAGTCGACCGTGTCATAGCCGTGGGTCTCCGAGGTGAAGACCGGCCCCAGCGCCAGCCCGTTGGCGCCCAGGGCGATCAGGTAGTCCAGCCACGGTTCCAGGGCGTCCAGCCGGGGGGTGAGCACCCGCTCGGCCTCGGTGGGGCGGACCGGCGCGCCGGTGAAGCCCAGCGGGTAGACGTGCCACCAGATGCAGGAATCACTCCAAGAGGACACGGGCACTCCATTCACTGAGTCAGTGCGGCAACACCGAGCGGTCCCTGATGTGAGCGCACGAGGCCACACGCGATGGTGGCCAGGGCTCCGGGAGCGGGCCGCTGCCGCCTGTGTCGGACAGGCGTGTCCAACATAACATCGAGGCTGCTCGTCGTGGGCGACGCCGCACCACCGAGTGGCGAGTGGCCAGTCCACGAGGCCGAGCCGGTCCTCGGGCTCGCTCGTCAGACCCGCTCGACCGGAGCCAGGCGCAGCATGAGGCGCTTGGTGGCCGGGGCACCGTCGATGATGAACTCCACGCGGGCGACGGCGGAGCGGCCCGTGCCCTCAATACCAACGACACTGCCCTCCCCATAGGTCTTGTGACGTACCCGGTCGCCGGTCTTGAGCCCGGCCACCGCCTCGGGCAGGGCAGCCTCCGCGGAGTCGGCCTCGGGCTGGGCCACGCCCAGGCGCACGGGTTTGCCACGCGCCGCCAGGCGCTTGGCGCGACGCGCCTCGGCCCGGTCCTTAGGCGTCTCGACCCGGCCCAGTTTCCCGGTGCGGGTGCGCCGCCCGGAGCCGATGGCGGGGGCGAAGTCACCGTCGTCGTCGGGGGCCGCCTCGCTGTGGTGCCCGTAGCCGCGGCGCGCACCGAAGCCGCCCTCATCCCAGGAGGCGCCCCAGCCGGTGCCGCCGCCGCGCAGCGCGTCCATGGAGGAGGCGATGCGCTTCCACTCGATCGTGTCTGCGGGGATGTCGTCGAGGAAGCGTGAGGGCGGCATGGCGGTGGCGCTCCCCCAGGCGGAGCGCACGGCGGCGCGGGTCAGGTACAGGCGCTCGCGGGCGCGGGTGACGGCCACGTAGGCCAGGCGGCGTTCCTCGGCCAGCTCGGTCTCCTCGGCCAGCGAGCGGGAGTGCGGGAAGGTGCCGTCCTCCAGGCCGGTGACGAACACGACCGGGAACTCCAGCCCCTTGGCGGTGTGCACCGTCATCAGGGTCACCTGCCCCTGCTCGCGAGCCTGGGCCTCGGCCTGGTCGGCGACGTCGGCGCTGGGGGGCAGCTGGTCGGAGTCGGCCACCAGCGAGACCCGTTCGAGGAAGTCGGCGAGCGTGCCGTCGGGGTTGGCGGCCTGGAAGTCGGAGGCGACGGCGTGCAGCTCGGCCAGGTTCTCCACCCGGCTGGCGTCCTGCGGGTCGTCGCTGGCGCGCAGCTCCGCCAGGTAGCCGGAGGCGTCCAGGGCGGCGTCGAGGATGTCGGCGACGCCGTCGCCGGCATCACGCGCGTGCCGCAGGGAGGTGAGCAGGTCGTGGAAGCCCGTTACTTGCCGGGTGGCGCGCGTGGTCAGTCCGACGACGGCGGGCGGCGCCGCCCCCTCGCCCTCCCCCGCTCCTGCGGTCGGTACGGGCCGGAGGGTCCCGGCGGCGTCGGCCACGGCGGTGCCGAAGGAGACGGCGTAGCGGGCGGCGTGCTCGGCCAGGGCGGCCTCGGCCTTGTCCCCCAGGCCCCGCTTGGGGACGTTCAGGACGCGGCGGATGGAGACGTCGTCGTCGGGGTTGTCGACTGCGCGCAGGTAGGCGATCGCGTCCTTGATCTCGCGCCGCTCGTAGAAGCGGGTGCCACCGACCACCTTGTAGGGCTGGCCGGAGCGGACGAAGGCCTCCTCCAGTGCACGGGACTGGGCGTTGGTGCGGTAGAAGATGGCGACGTCGCGGGGGCGGACGCCGCACTCATCGGCGAGGCGGTCGATCTCGGAGCTGATCCAGCGGGCCTCGTCGTGCTCGGAGTCGGCCACGTAACCGATGATCCTGGGGCCGTCGCCGGAGGCGGTCCACAGGTTCTTCTCCCGGCGCCCGGTGTTGCGGGCGATCACCGCGTTGGCGGCGGACAGGATGTTCTGGGTGGAGCGGTAGTTCTGCTCCAGCAGAATCGTGCGCGCACTGGGGTAGTCCTGCTCGAACTCCTCGATGTTGCGGATGGTGGCCCCGCGGAAGGCGTAGATGGACTGGTCCGAGTCACCCACCACGGTCAGTTCACCCGGCGGGACGGGCGAGTCGGCGCCGGAGGTGCCCGGTCCGCCGACCAGTTCGCGCACGAGCACGTACTGGGCGTGGTTGGTGTCCTGGTACTCATCGACGAGCACGTGACGGAAGCGGCGCCGGTACATCTCCGCCACCGCCGGCTTGGCCTGCAGCAGCTGCACGGTGCGCATGATCAGGTCGTCGAAGTCCAGGGCGTTGGCGGCCGCGAGCCGCCGCGCATACGCGCTGTATACCTCGGTCAGGTGCCGCTCGAAGGGGTTGGAGGTCACGGCGCGCCCGGCGAACTCCGCCGGGGTGATCAGCTCGTTCTTCAGATCCGAGATGCGGGCGGCGAAGGTCTTGGGGGTGAAACGCTTGGGGTCGATGCCGAGCTCGCGCACGATCAGGGTGATCAGGCGGGTGGAGTCGGCGGCGTCGTAGATGGAGAAGGTGGAGCGCAGCCCGGCGGCCTCGTGCTCGCGGCGCAGGATGCGCACGCAGGCGGAGTGGAAGGTGGACACCCACATGCGCTCCCCCGCCGGCCCCACCAGGCCGGCCACGCGCTCGCGCATCTCTGCGGCGGCCTTGTTGGTGAAGGTGATGGCGAGGATCTCGCCGGGGCGGGCGCGGCCGGTGGCCAGCAGGTAGGCGATGCGGTGGGTGAGCACGCGGGTCTTGCCACTACCGGCGCCGGCGATTATCAGCAGCGGGGAGCCGGCGTGGGTGACGGCCTGCTCCTGGGCGGGGTTGAGTCCGGCGAGCAGCTCGGCGGGGTCGGCGACGGTGATGCCGTAGCGGGGCTGGGCACCAGGGCCGCCCGCCGCACCCGCGGCGCTGCCGTCGACGCCGTTGCGGGCGCGTGCGGCGGCGGCGTTGGCCTGGGCGCGGGCGACAAGCGCGGTGAGCTCGGCCTGGTGCTCCTCCCAGGTGGGGGCGATGGCGGCCGCGTCGGCGGCGGAGGGGGCGGGGGCCGCCTCAACCGGGTCGTAGGCGGCCAGGTCCTCCTCCGCCGGGGGCTCGACGGCGGCCCACGAGTCGTCATCCCAGGCCGCACCGGCCGGGTCGAGCGAGGGCAGGACTGTCTCTGGCGGCGGGGTGTCGCTGCCGGAGCCGGGCATGGGCAGGGCACCGAAGAGGGCATTCATCGCGTCGTTCATCGTGGTGCCAAGCCTAGACGGTTTGCGCGCCCGGGCTGGACCCGGGCGGACGACTGCGAAGGACCCCGTCGACGGCCGCAGTGCAACGGTGGCCGGAGCGTTCGCTGCCGCTTCCGGTTTGGGGGTGTGGTGGTTGTGGTGGGGTGGGGTGTCTGCTGCGCCGGTTGGACGTTAACAACGCTACTTAACGTTCTGCTGTATACCCCTGGGGCCTTCAGCAGACGGTTAACTGGCGTTGTTAACCCCGAAGTGGCGTTACAGACGGCGAAGTGGCGTTGCAGATGAACCCGCTCCGGGCGCCGGGGCGCCGGCAGACACTTGCACCGTGGCGAACCGGCACGCTCACCAGGCCCCCCACACCGCAGCCTCCGCTGGAACCAACGCACCCTCCGCACCCTCAAACCGGAAGAGCCCCTAAAAGAGCCTGAGACGGCGACCGATATCTGGCAGATCGTTGATATTCCGCGCTTTCATTGGTCGCGATGCCGCCGGGCGGCGGCGTCTATGCCGATCTTGGACATTTCCATCGTGGCGGCAACCGGGTCAGGCCCGCGCCCAGACCCCTACGGGCTGAGCCCGTCCCCCGCTGAAACGGGAGACGGGCTCAGACCACCCCACGTCAACGCACGTCAGTAGTCGCGCGTCTGGGAGATCACGAAGTGCTGCTCACGGCGGCTGATGCGCCAGACGCCGTCGCGCAGAACCAGGGTGTCGATGTAGCGGATGGAGTGGGACAGGAGCACGTCCTTGCCGTCCTGTTCCTGGACGAGCAGGGCCTGCCCGTAGTGGACGTCGGTGGCGGTGTAGCCGTCGATCGTGATGACCTGCTGGCCGTTGATGTGGAAGGAGGTCTTAACGGCGGCCATGGCGGCTCCGAAGAGCTCGACCAGCTGGTCGGCGCCGTCGAACTCCATCATCTTCGAGCCGTCGGCGTTGTAGACCTCGACGTGGGTGTCCGGGGTGAACAGCTTGGACTGCTCGGCGACGTCGATCTCCAGGTTGGAGAAGCGGTCGATGACCTCGCGGATGGCGTCCTTGTGCTCGAGTTCGGTGGGCATGAGTGTTCTCTACTTTCTCAGGGTGGTTCGGGTTGAGGCTGCGTGGCATGGGCCGACCGTTCGGCTACTTCTCGCGGATCACTCGCGCCGGCACGCCGGCGACGACGCTGCGGGGCGGGACGTCCTTGGTGACCACGGCTCCGCCGGCGATCACGGCGTCGTCGCCCACGGTGACTCCGGGCATGATCGAGGCACCCGCACCGATCCACACCCGTCGACCGATGGCGATGGGGTGGCAGTTGAGGATGGTGACATCGTCAAGCCGGTGGTTGTCGGTGACCGCGGTGACGCTGGGCCCGATGAAGGTGCCCTCACCGATGCTGATCCCGCCGATCAACATGGCCGTGAAGCTGTGGTTGATCAGTACGTTCGGGGCGATGTGCATTCGCTTGCCGAAGTCGATCTGCATCGGGTGAATGAGCCGGATGGATGGGTCCAGTGGCCCGTCCAGTCCCAGTAGGTCGCCCCACATTCCGGGCAGTGCCGGGTCGGAGGGGCGGGTGAGGTTGATGTCGAACATGAGGTCGCGGCAGCGGGCGAACTCGACTCGCACGATGTCTGTGTACTCCTGCTCGAACAGGTCTACGTCGTCGCCGTCGCGCAGGCGGTCCCAGATGTCCTTATGCGCCATTCCGGACCCTGCCGTCACTTGCCCAGCCGGGCGACGTCATCCTGCACGCGCTGCGGCTCCTGGTCCAGCGGGACGTTGTTGGTGTCGAGCACGCCGTCAAGTGCGCCGGCCTCGTCGGCGCGCGTCGCGGCGAACAGGGCCTCGAAGTCGGTGACGGGCGCGCCCGCCTTGCTGAATACCTCCACGGTTCGGCGCGCACCGGAGGGGTTGAGAGCGCCCTCCAGGAGGACCTGGGCGATGTGACGCCGGTCGACTCCGGGCTGCCCGGTGACCAGGTCTCCCTGGCGCAGGTCGATCTGCCGGTCGGCGGGGCCCTGGTAGTCGAACCAGCCGGGACGCACGATGGTGTAGGGGTGACCGGAGGCGCGCACGAGCCTCTCGGCGCGACGCTTCCACTCGATGAACTCGTAACCGCTGGCACCGGCACGGGCGGAGTGGGAGGCGTTCATGGTGGTCATGAGGCTGATGTGGGTCGCTCCGTCCCCCAGGGCTGCGACCACGGCGCGGACCACGTCGTAGAAGGTCGCCCCGCCCTTGCCGTCATTGTCGGTGCCGTGGGTGAGGACGACGGCGTCGACGTCCTGCAGCAGCGGGCGCAGTGCCTCCGCATCGGTGGCGGCCGCCTCGACGACCTCGGCGCCGTCGGCCAGGGAGCGGCGGGCGCGGGCGGCACTCCGGGTGACGGCCCGGACCTCCAGACCGCGCTGCAGCGCCTCGTCGACGACGACACGTCCGACCTGTCCGGTGGCTCCAATGGCGAGGATGGTGGTCATTAGGGGTGCTCTTTTCTGCGCTTGCGGTTCGGTCCGGGCGAGTCCCGGAGAGGTGGTGTTGCCAGCCGGGGTGCCCGTCGCGGAGCGGGTCCTGACTGCCGGTGCGCAGAATCGTCCCGCATTCCAACCGACGCTTCCAGGTCGCGCGAAACAGGGCCTGGCAGGACTCCCCTCAACCGAGCGTCACGCTTGCGGCCGGTCGCTCTACCGTACCGCCCGCAGGAAGCGGCCCCGCCCGGTCAGGTCCACTCCGGTGGTGGCTTTGGCGAATCCGGCCTCCCGGGAGGCGGCCCGCAACGGCGCGGCCTGGCTGGGGTCGTGTTCCATGACCAGCACCCCACCGGGACGCAGCAACGCCCCGGCCCGCTCGACGACGGCGCGCGGCAGGCACAAGCCGTCCCCTCCCCCGCCGTACAGGGCCAGGTCCGGGTCATGCCGCTCGGTCTCCAGATCCTCCACCGCTCCCGCGGGCACGTACGGCGGGTTCGAGACGACCACATCGACTCGCCCGTCCAGTTCTGCGAGCACGGCCGGGTCACTGGCGTCGCCGCGAATGATCGCCACCTTTCCCGGCGCGAGGTGCTCGCTGTTCTCGCGCGCCAGTGCGACGGCGGCGGGGGCTGTTTCAACCGCCCACACGCGGGCCATGGGAACCTCCACGGCGACCGCGGCGGCGATGGCGCCCGAGCCGGTGCACAGGTCCACGACCACGGGGCCGCGCCCTTCCTCCGCGGCAACGGCGCGGGCGGCCTCGATCGCCGCCCCGGCCACAACTTCGGTCTCGGGGCGGACGATGAACACGCCGGGTCGGCAGGTGAGCTCCAGCCCCCGGAACCACATCGTGCCCAGGATGTGCTGCAGCGGCTCGCGGGCGGCCCGGCGCTCCACCAATGCCTCGTATGCGGCGGCAAAGCCCTCCGGGGCGCCGTCGGCGAGCAGCACCGGCCCACCCAGCAGGTGCTCGGCCAGTTGCCGGGCGTCGGCGTCCGGCGAGGCGACCCCCGCCCGGGCCAGCGCCTGCCCCGCCTCACGCACGAGCCGCCGCAGCGCGTAGCAGTCCAACTCGGTCACAGTGGCTCACTGCTCGCCGGCGGCGGCCAGGCGCTCGGCCTCATCCATGGCGATCGCCGAGTCGATGACCGGCCCGAGGTCGCCGTCGAGCACGGCGTCGAGGTTGTAGGCCTTGTAGCCGGTGCGGTGGTCGGCGATGCGGTTCTCGGGGAAGTTGTAGGTGCGGATCCGCTCGGAGCGGTCGACCGTGCGGACCTGGGAGCGGCGCGTGGCGGCGGCCTCGGCGGCCTGGGCGGCAGCGCGCTCGGCGAGCAGCCGCGCCCGCAGCACGCGCAGGGCCGCCTCCTTGTTCTGCAGCTGGGACTTCTCATTCTGCATGGACACCACGATCCCGGTGGGCAGGTGGGTGATGCGCACGGCGGAGTCTGTGGTGTTCACGGACTGCCCGCCGGGCCCGGAGGAGCGGAACACGTCGATGCGCAGTTCGGCGGGGTCGATCTCCAGCTCGCCGGGGTCGTCGACCTCCGGCATCACCAGCACGCCGGCTGCGGAGGTGTGGATGCGGCCCTGGCTCTCGGTGACGGGAACCCGCTGGACCCGGTGCACGCCCGCCTCGTACTTCAGGTGCGCCCACACGCCGTCGGCCGGCTCGACGGCGCCCTTCGCCTTGATGGCCAGGCGCACGTCCTTGTAGCCGCCGAGCTCGGAGTCGGTGGCGTCCATGACCTCCACGGCCCAGCCCATGCGTTCGGCGTAGCGGGTGTACATGCGGGCCAGGTCGGAGGCGAACAGGGCGGATTCCTCCCCGCCCTCTCCGGCCTTGACCTCAATGATGACGTCGCGGGCGTCGTCGGGGTCGTGCGGGGCCAGCACCTCACGCAACCGGGCGGCGGCCTCCTGCTCGGCCTGGCGCAGGCCGGGCAGCTCGGCCGCGAAGTCGGCGTCGTCACGCGCCAGCTCGACGGCGTCGGCCAGGTCGTCGGCGGCGGCGCGCCACGCCCGGTACGCCTCCACGATGCGTCCGAGCTCGGCGTAGCGGCGCCCCAGGCGTCGCAGGGCACCGGGGTCGGAGGCGACGGCGGGATCGGCCATGTCCCGCTCGATGGCGGCGTGCTCCTCCAGCAGAGGCTGTACGGCGGAGAAGTCCTCGACGCTCACAACTCACCTTTCTCCAGCTCGGAGGGTACGGGCGGACGGATCAGGACTCAGATTACGACCTTGGGGTGCGTTCCACGTGCATCGTGCGGCCGTGGAACGCACCCCAAGGTCGTGAATCGTCGCAGTGACGAGAAGTGAGGCGCTTACTTCTTGCGCTTGCCGTAGCGGGCCTCGAAGCGGGCCACGCGGCCACCGGTGTCGAGGATCTTCTGCTTGCCCGTGTAGAACGGGTGGCACTCGGAGCACACGTCCACGCGGATCTCACCGGAGGTGACGGTGGAACGGGTCTCGAAGCTGTTGCCGCAGGTGCACGTGACCTTGGTGGACACGTATTCGGGGTGGATTCCCTGCTTCATAGGTTTCTCCTTGTGAATAGAGGGTCCCGGGTCCCACACGGGCGTGTGGGTGAACCGGAGGCCGGTCGGCTATTGTGCCAGGCCGCACCAGCCGCCACAATGCGCGCGTCGGGTGAGACGCGGCACGGTGGCTTCGGTACGCGGTGAGCGGTTCGGCGGGGCGTTCAGCCGTCAGGCGAGCTTGGCGTCGTCGTCCGCGTCGGCCAGGGAGGTGCCCTGCGGGGTGGTCTTGGAGATGACCATGAGGAACTCCGCGTTGGACTGGGTCTCCTTGAGCTTGCCGAGCACCAGTTCCAGGGCCTGCTGCTGCTCCAGGCCGGAGAACAGCCGCCGCAGCCGCCACATGATCTTCAACTGGGCGGGGTCGATCAGCAGCTCCTCGCGGCGAGTGGAGGACGCGGCGACGTCGACGGCGGGGAAGACACGCCGTTCGGCCAGCTGCCGCGACAGCCGCAGCTCCATGTTGCCGGTTCCCTTGAACTCCTCGAAGATGACCTCATCCATCTTGGAGCCGGTCTCCACCAGGGCGGTGGCCAGGATTGTGAGGCTGCCGCCGTTCTCGATGTTGCGGGCGGCACCGAAGAAGCGCTTGGGCGGGTACAGGGCACTGGCGTCCACACCGCCGGACAGGATGCGCCCGGATGCGGGTGCGGCCAGGTTGTAGGCGCGCCCCAGGCGGGTGATGGAGTCCAGCAGCACCACCACGTCCTGTCCCAGCTCCACCAGCCGCTTGGCGCGCTCAATGGCGAGCTCGGCCACCGTGGTGTGGTCGGAGGCGGGCCGGTCGAAGGTGGAGGCGATGACCTCCCCCTTGACCGTGCGCTGCATGTCGGTGACCTCCTCGGGGCGCTCGTCAACGAGCACCACCATCAGGTGCGCCTCCGGGTTGTTGATGGCAATCGCGTTGGCGATCTGCTGCAGGATGATCGTCTTTCCGGCCTTGGGCGGTGAGACGATCAGGCCGCGCTGGCCCTTGCCGATGGGTGAGACCAGGTCGATGACTCGCGGGGTGAGTGCCTTGGGGGTGGTCTCCAGGCGCAGCTGCTCCTGCGGGTACAGGGGGGTGAGCTTGGTGAACTCGGGGCGGCGCTTGGCCCGCTCGGGGTCCATGCCGTTGATGGTCTCTACGGAGACCAGCGGCTTGTACTTCAGCCGGTTCGTACGGTTCTGGCGGCGGCCGCGGCCGACGCCCCCGCCGTTGCCGGGGTTGTTGTCTCCGTTCTCGCGGACCCAGCCGGTGATGGCGTCGCCCGCGCGCAGGCCGTTGTCCTTGATCTGCTGGCCGCTGACGTACACGTCCTTGGGGCCGGGCAGGTATCCGGAGGTGCGCAGGTAGGCGTGCTGGCGGTCGGCCATGTCGAGGATGCCGGCGACCGGCAGCAGGACCTCTTCCTCACGGGGCTGCTGGCCCCGGTCCTGGTTCCCGTCGTAGTCGCCGCGGTCCCGGCGCTTGCGGCCGCGGCGACGGCGCCCGCCACGGGTGTCGTCGTCGGCCTGCTCGTCCCAGTCGTTTCCGCTGCGACGACGGCGCTCGCCCGCGTCTACCGCGGGAGTGCCGGTGGCGTCGGCCAGGTCACGCATGAGTGCGGCCTTGGCGTCGGCGTGGTCCTCAGCAGGAAGCTCGAAGCCGTGGCGGCGTTCGGAACCGCCGGAGGCCGCCTGGACGCGGCGTCGGGAACGGCGAGACCCCTCATAGGAGTCGGAGGCCGAGGAGTCGGCCGTACGACGGCCGGCGCGTGCAGGCGCCTGGCCGTCCGACTCCCCCGCCTCGGGGGGCTGGGGCAGGTCCAGGACCAGGGGCACCTCCGGCGATGCGGGGGCGTCCTTGGGGGCTCCCGCCGCGGCGGTCACACGGCGTCGGGCACGGGCCCGGGCGGAGCGATCGGGCGACGGCGCGTCAGCGCCCGCCTCCTCCCGCTTGGATTCCGGCACGTCGGCCTCCTCGGCGGGAGACTCGGGCCGGTCGCGGCGCCGCGCCGGGGGCGGAGTCTCGCTTTGCTCGGCCTGCTTCCCGGCCGCCTGCGCCGCCGGAGCGGAGGCTCCCGCAGGTGCTGCTTTCTGGTTCTCGCGGATAGCGGCGATGAGTTCGCTCTTCCGCATACGTGAAGTGCCCTTTAGCCCCATGGTTGAGGCGAGCTGCTGGAGCTCAGCCAGCCGCATGGTGGACAGCGAAGGGCGAGCGCTGTAAATCTCGGTCACGAGTGTCCTTAACGGTGTGGGCATCAGCCGGATGTGGCGGATGTATCTGGGACTGTCCCGGAATGTCACGGGATTGAGTCGTGCACCGACGAGGTTCCGCGGCAGGGCCTACGGCCTCAGCCTGGTGCGCACGGGGCCTGCCGCTTCGTTTCGGCCTGCCACCGGGGAAACAGTAGCAGACCGGAGCAGATGTCCAAACCGGATTCCGGCATCGGGCCGTGTGAGGCCTCTCCCCTCTACTCCTCGGTCACGGTCACCGGGTTACACCAGCTGCGCGCCGGTCAGGTCGATGCCGGGACGCAGTACCGTCCAGCCGTGACGCTCCAGGGTGAACCGGGTCTGCTGGGACAGGTCCGCCAGGACCAGCACGGTGGGGCCCGCGCCGGAGATGACCGCCGGGTATCCCTGCTCGCGCAGGGAGTCCATGACGGCCATGGATGCGGGCAGCACGTCGCGGCGGTACTCCTGGTGCAGCCGGTCCTCGGTGCCCGCCATCAGCAGGTCGGGTCGGCCCGCCAGCGCCAGCATGAGGATGGCGGCGCGGGAGGTGTTGAACAGCGCGTCGGCGCGGGGCACGGAGTCGGGCAGGACCTTGCGGGCCTCCTCGGTGCTCAGGCGCGTCGTCGACGGCGGCACGAGCAGGCTCACCGCCAGGCTCGCGTCCACGGGCATAGGGGCGGCGCACGGGGTGCCGTCGGCCTCGATCCAGGCGACGGTTGCGCCTCCATATACGGCGGGGGCGACGTTGTCGGGGTGCCCCTCGAAGCCGGTGGCGATCCGGAAGACCTCCTCATCCGGAAGCGCCTCCGGGTCTGAGAGCAGGCCGCGGGCAAGCATGAGCCCGGCGACGGCGGCGCTCGCCGAGGAGCCCATGCCGCCTCCGTGGGGGATGCGATTGAGGCAGTGCATCTCGAATCCCGCCTGCGGCGCGCCGGCGGCGTCCAGGCCGGCGCGCAGGGCGCGCACCACCAGGTTGGAGTCGTCAGTGGGGACCGTGCCCGCCCCCACGCCCTCGACGGTGACGCTGGTGGCGCCGACGATCGGGCGGACCTCGACCTCGTCGTAGTAGGTGAAGGCCATCCCGAAGGAGTCGAAGCCGGGGCCCATGTTCGCGGTGGTCGCGGGCACGCGCACCGCCGCACGCTCGTTGGCCAGTCTCATCTCCGCGTCACAGTCCCTCGACGCGACGGGTGGAGACGACCTCGGCGACGCGCTCCTGCGCGCGCAGCCCCTCAACGGCGGCCTCGAGCCTGCCGACCGGCGCCGCGTGGGTGACGATGGTGACCAGCGCCAGCTCGTCGCCGACGTCCACGTAGCTGGCCTGCCGCACCGAGTTGATGGAAACGTCGTGGTCACCGAAGACCTGGGCGACGGCCGCCAGCGAGCCGGGCGCGTCGGCCACCCGCAGCTGGATCTGGTAGCGGGTCAGCGCCTGCTCGGGTGACAGGATCGGCAGCTCGGCGTAGTTGGACTCACGGGGCGCCTGCCCCCCGTTGACCCGGTGGGCGGCAGCGGCGACGACGTCGGAGAGCACCGCGGAGGCGGTGGGGGTGCCGCCGGCGCCCTGGCCGTAGAACATGAGCCGGCCGGCGGCCTCGGCCTCCACCAGCACGGCGTTGAAGCCGCTGTGGACGCTGGCGAGCGGGTGGTCCGCCGGGACCAGGGCGGGGTGCACGCGCACGGAGATGCCGTTGGCCTGCTCGTCCTCGCGGCGCTGGGCGATGGCAAGCAGCTTGAGCTCGCAGCCGGAGGCGTGGGCCTCGCGGATGTCGTCGGCGGTGATGGAGCGGATGCCCTCGACCTCGACGTCGTCCATTCCCACACGGGTGTGGAAGGCGAGGGAGGCGATGATGGCGGCCTTGGCGGCGGCGTCAAGGCCGTCGACGTCGGCCGTGGGGTCGGCCTCGGCGTAACCGAGCTCCTGAGCGGCGGCCAGGGCGGCGTCGAAGGACAGCCCCTTGGTGCTCATCTCATCCAGGATGTAGTTGGTGGTGCCGTTGACGATGCCGAGCACACTGGTGACGCGGTCGCCGGCCATGGACTCGCGCAGGGCGTAGACCACCGGGATGGCGCCGGCGACGGCGGCCTCGTAGTAGAAGTCAGTGTTCGCCTCGGCGGCGGCCGCGTACAGCTCGGGGCCGTGGGCGGCGATGAGTGCCTTGTTTCCGGTGATGACGCTGGCGCCGGAGGCGAAGGCGGCCAGGATAAGGGTGCGGGCCGGCTCGATGCCGCCGATGAGCTCGATGACGATGTCGTTGGAGGTGGCGACGGACTCGGCGTCGTCGGTGAGCAGCTCGCGTGGGACGGAGTCGTCGCGGGGCGCGTCCACGTCGCGTACGGCCACGCCGGTGATCTCCAGGCGGGAGCCGGAGCGGGCGGCGAAGTCATCGGCCTGCTCCAGTAGCAGCCGGATCACCTGGGTGCCGACGGTGCCGGAGCCGAGGACTCCGACGCGCAGTGTGGGGCGGTCAGGCGTGGGCGCGACCGCCCGGCCTGACTGCGCCATTTCCTGGGCTGCCTGCTGTTTCACGGGAACCACCTCGAGTGTGTGCGGGCTCGCCGGGGCGGGCGAGCGTGACTCGGCACAGCATAGGCGGCGCCGAGGAGTTGGCGCTTCCCCGGTTCGGTGAGCTGCAGCAGAATCGGGGTCAGGCCTCAGCCTGCTCCTCAATGAGCCGCGTGATCTGCTCGTGTTCCCGGGTCGGGGCGTCAGCGGTTTCGGAATCACCCCGGGCCTGCGCCACCCGCCCCACGTTGACGTGGGAACGCTCCTTGCACCAGACGCTTTCTATCTTCTTATCATCCACCGGGAAGCCCCCTTGCTTGGCCAACAGATCGGAGACCTGTAGGAACAAGTCCCGGAACAGTTCACCGGATTAACGGATCAGACTGTCCACCTGATCATCCAGTAGCCGGTCCAGGTTCAACTCCGGCAAGCGGCGGGCAATTACTTCACGGAGCAGCTCGACGCCTTGAGCGCACTCCGATCCTTTCTTCTCACGCACCTTCACATTGCGTACCGGCCAGATCTTCCCCGGCCAGGCCGGAGGAATAGCGGCTCTTCGCGTTTGAGGATGCGGTGGTGTGCAGGTGAGGGCCTGGTGGCGGTCGTTGTGGACGTCCCGGCGGGGCCGCTCTGGCAGGTGCGGGTGGGACGGGCGTGATTGATCGTCGTGAGCCTGGGCGGGTCACGGCAGATGCCGACGGATACGCCGATTCCCGGCGGATCCCTCCGGAATGCGGCGGTTGGGATGGGAGGACTCGGATGCTCGCCCGGCAGCTCACGCCCTCCGGCCGGCGATTCGTACGTTCACGCGACGGTTCGTACCTTCTGGTCAACGATTCGTACCTTCCGGCGACGGTACGTACCCCTGGGTGCCGAACCGTCGCCGGAAGGTACGAATCGTCGGCGCTATGTGCCGAACCGTCAACCAAAGGTACGAACCGTCAGGCCCCGCGCCGGCCTACGCGCCAGATCCCACCCGGGAAAACACGCCCGGCACCCGACCTGCCCGCACCCGGCGACGCGGGCGTCAACGACAAGGCCCGACCCCGCACCCCAGCCGACAACTCCCACCCCCACCAACCACACCCACAAACACGAACAGCCGGAATAGCACAGATGGATACCGTATACACCACGTGTATGCCGGGTGGTGCGAGCTCGGTCGCATATACCGAGAACAGTGACTCCACCGATTAGCGCGACCGGCCCTGCGGCAACCTGCGAGCGAATAACACCGCCCTCGGCACTGCCTGCCGAGATCGGCCCGCCGATGGGCGCCACGCTCAGGTTAATGCGCCTCAGTTATTCGGATCTTGCGGTTTGGGGGTCTGGTGAGTTGGGTGCTGGTGGGCGTGGGATGCGTACCCGGGTGTGGCGGTGGGGCGCCCCTGCCCAGGCTCACCGCAGCCCGCGCACCACCCTTGCGCTGAGGAGACCCCAGCCGACCAGCGCCGACAGGCTCAGCGCTAGCCCCGAGGCGCTGTACAGGGACGGGGTCACGGCGACGGCGAGCAGCAAGCCCACCAGGACACATGTCAACAGCGCCCATACAACCAGCATGCCGTCGCTCCCCCACCTGGCGACGCGGCGGCCGTAACCCGACGGAGTGTCATTCCGGCCCCACGCCGGGGGCGGGGTCTCCAGGGAAGAACGCATCGTGTCCATGCCCAGAGCGTAAGGAAGATCTCACCCGCGCAGTACGTCCCCGGGGTGGAACCGCAGCCCCCTGGTGCTCCTCCTCAAGGAGTAGGGGACTTCCCCCAATGGCTCAGGGGGCGCAGCCGCCGGGCAGACTCTTGTAGAGCATGTAGAACATTTGGGAGAATCCAGCCATGAACGCGCAACCCGCACCCGGTCCGCATGACGCCCGTGCGCAGCACTCCGGCTCCGCCGTCGGCGCAATCACTCGCACCGTTAGCCTCCGCGAGCTCAATCAGCGCTCCGGGCGGATCGTGGCCGACGTCGTCACCTCCGGGCGTCCCGTCACCATCACCGACCGCGGCCGCCCGGTCGTCCGTCTGGTACCGATCGAAGCCGAGGAGACTCCCTATGAGCGTCTACTGCGCGAAGGACTCATCCAAGAGGCCGCATGCGAGCGAACCGGCCCGCTGCCCAGTGTCAATGTTCCAAACGGCGCTCAGCTGTACGCCGACTTCATGGCTGAACGAGAGGAAGAACGGTGATCTACCTTGATACCTCCGCCGTGCTTCTAGTGCTCCTGGCCCAACCCGGTCATGAGGCAGTCTCCGCTCACCTCGCTGCTACGGAAGACAGACTGCTCTCCTCGGCATTGCTAGAACTCGAGTTATTCAGGGCGTTGCGCCGGGAGAAGCATGCACTGGCCGTCGCTGACACGGCGCTGCGGATGATTGGGCTATGCGCAATCAATGACGCCGTGATAGACCGAGCCAAGGCACTGACCGGCGAGCTCAAGTCGCTGGATGCGATTCACCTGGCCACAGCTCTCATCCTGGATGACCCGCGCGACCCGGTGACGGTACTCACTCATGACGCGCGCCTGGCCAAAGCCGCACGTGTACGGGGGCTCCGCACACTCGACCCGCCAGAACCGTCGGCCTAGTCTCCCTCCAGGGCGAGCAGGTCGGCGATGGTCTCCGGGCGCAGCACCCAGCCCTGCCGGCCGCCCTCAACCCAGGCGACGCCGGGCCGGGTGAACAGGTTGTAGTTGGAGGCCATGGAGCGCCCGTAGGCGCCGGTGGCCGGGACTGCCAACACGTCACCCACCGCCAGGTCTGCGGGCAGGTCCACGTCGCGCACGACCACGTCGCCGCTCTCGCAGTGCTTGCCGACCACGCGTGCACGCACCAGTCCTGCCTCCGGGTCGGGGCGCCGGTTGGCCACCAGGGCCGTATAGGCGGCGTCATACAGGGCGGGGCGGATGTTGTCGCTCATGCCGCCGTCCACGCTCACGTACAGGCGGGCGGCCCCCTCCCCCAGCTGTACGCGCTTGAGCCCGGTCACTGTGTACAGGGTGACCATGGCCGGCCCGGCGATGGAGCGGCCGGGCTCGACCGATACGTGCGGGACGGCGTCGCCGAGTTCGGCGCACAGGGAGCGGACCGCCTCGGCCAGGGCGCGGGCGACTTCGGCGGGTGAGGGCGCGACCGGGTCGGCGCCGGTGTAGGCGATGCCGTAGCCGCCGCCCAGGTCCACTTCCTCGCACAGCACCCCGGTGGCCGCGGCGATCTGGTGGCGCAGGCGCAGCACGACGCCGACGGCCTCCCAGAATCCGGCCAGGTCGAAGATCTGGGAGCCGATGTGGGAGTGCAGCCCGTGCAGGGTCAGTTCCGGGGCGGCGACGACGGCGCGGGCGGCGTCCAGCGCCGCACCCGTGGCCACGGAGATGCCGAACTTCTGGTCCTCGTGGGCGGTGGAGATGTACTCGTGCCCGCCGGCGTGGATCCCGGTGGTAAGGCGCAGCATCACCGAGCCGGTCTCCGCGGGGCCGTAGGTACCGGACTCGCGCAGGCGGCGCACGGCGGCGGCCGCCAGGTCGACCTCCTCGGCCGAGTCCAGGACCAGGTGGCCGACCCGGTGAGCCAGCGCGGTGCGGATCTCGGCGCGGGTCTTGCCGTTGCCGTGCAGGCCCAGCCGGGTGGCGTGGGCGGTGGCGGCCTCGCCGTCAACGGCGGCCAGCGCGGCCACGCCCACGGCCAGCTCTCCGGCGGAGGCGGTGTCGATGCCCAGCCCCTCGGACAGCACGGTGCGGGCCACCCGCGTGGTCAGGAAGGCCTTGCCGGCGTAGTAGGCCTCGCCGCCGCTCATGCCGTAGCCCGGCCAGAACTCCTCGGCCATGGCGGCGGCCCAGGTGGCGGCGCGGCCGCGCAGGTCGGCCTCGTCCAGGACGAACACGGGGGTGGGGGCGTCGGCGAGGATCTCCCCCACGCTGCGCCCGCCGATCTCCAGGGCGCCGTCGGCGCCGCGCCTGGCGGTCGAGGGCCACAGGTCGGGACGAACCTCGGGTTCGGGGGCGGCCAGGGTGCCGAGGGGGGCCTCGCCCGCGGGTACGGCGCTCATCACATGCGCTCCGGAGCGCTCACGCCCAGCAGGCCCAGCCCGTTGGCGATGACCTGCCCGACGGCGTCGTTGACCCACAGGCGGGCGACGTGCCCGGCGTCGACCGGGTCGTCACCGCGCGGGGTGACGCGGGTGGCGCCGTACCAGGTGTGGTAGGCGGCGGCGAGTGTCTCCAGGTAGCGGGCCACGCGGTGCTGCTCGCGCAGGGCGGCGGCCTGGGCGACGATGGCCGGATACTGGGCGAGCACGCCCAGCAGCTGGGCATCGTGGGGGGTGTCCAGTTGGGCGGGGTCGAAGCCGACCTCGCGGGTTACGCCACGCTCGGCGGCGTTGCGCGCCACGGAGCGGATGCGGGCGTGGGCGTACTGGACGTAATAGACGGGGTTGTCGTTGGAGGTGGAGGCCAGCAGGTTCAGGTCGATGTCGATCATGGAGTCCATGGAGGAGCGGGCCAGGGCGTAGCGGGCCGCGTCCACGCCGACGGCGTCGACCAGGTCCTCCAGGGTGACCACGGTGCCGGCACGCTTGGACATGCGCACCGGCTGCCCGTCGCGCACCAAGTTGACCAGCTGACCGATGATGATCTGCATGTTGACGCCGGGCTCGTCGCCATAGGCGGCGCACATGGCCATCATGCGACCGATGTAACCGTGGTGGTCGGCACCGAGCAGGTAGATGGCGCAGTCGGCGCCCCGGGCGCGCTTGTCCAGGTAGTAGGCGACGTCGGCGGCGAAGTATGCGGGGTCGCCGTCGGACTTGATCAGGACGCGGTCCTTGTCGTCGCCGAAGTCGGTGGTGCGCAGCCAGGTGGCGCCGTCGGCCTCGAAGATGACGCCGCGCTCGCGCAGGCGGCCGATGGCGCGCTCGACGGCGCCGGAGGTGTGCAGGGAGTCCTCATGGAAGAAGACGTCGAAGTCGGTGCGGAAGGCGTGCAGTTCGGCCTTGACGGCGGCGAACATCAGGTCGACGCCGCGGGCGCGGAAGACCTCGGTGGCCTCGGCGTCGGGCAGGGTGGCGGGGTCGGGTCGGCCGGCGGCGGCCTCATCCGCGGTCACCCGGGCGGCGATCTCCCCGATGTAGCTGCCGCCGTAGCCGTCCTCGGGGGTCTCCTGGCCGCGGGCGGCGGACAGCAGGGAGCGGGCGAAGCGGTCGATCTGGGTGCCGTGGTCGTTGAAGTAGTACTCGCGGGTGACCTCGGCGCCGCAGGCGGCCATGATGCGGGCCAGGGAGTCGCCGACGGCGGCCCAGCGGGCTCCGCCCAGGTGCACGGGGCCGGTGGGGTTGGCGGAGACGTACTCGAGGTTGATGTGCTGGCCGGCCAGGGAGGCGTTGGTGCCGTAGGCGGTACCGGCGGTGAGGATGGTGCGGGCGAGCTCGCCGGCGCTGGCGGCGTCCAGGCGGATGTTGAGGAAGCCGGGGCCGGCGACCTCGGCGGAGGCGACGCCGTCCAGGGCGCCCACGCGCTCGGCCAGCAGCTGGGCCAGGGCACGCGGGTTGGTGCCGGCCTTCTTGGCCAGCTGCATGGCGACGTTGGTGGCCCAGTCGCCGTGCTCGCGGGAGCGGGGGCGCTCGACCTTGGGGACCGGCACCTCCTCCACTGGCAGGGCGAGGCTGCCGTCACTGGCGGCGGCGATGAGGACGTTGCGGATCGCTTCGGCGAGCTCTTCTGGGGTCACGCACGCCAGCGTACCGGCACCGCCCCGACCCGCCGAAACCATCCCGGATCCCGCACCGAGATCGGTAGATCTTACGTACCGAGGTCGGTAGACGTTACGTACCGAGGTCGGTAGATATGGGTCCGTCACGCTCTGCCCGATGCCGCGCGCGTGACATCAGCCCCCGGAGGGCCACTCGGCCAGCAGGTTCTCAGCATCCTCCGGGCGCCCTACCAAGCGGTATGCGGTTGCGAGGTTTTCACGGATTGCCAAGGTCTGAGACTGGTTCGGCCCCAGAACACGCAGCGCCGCCTCAAGTGCCTCCTCGTACAGACCGATGGCATCCCCCACCCGATCCGCCGACTCGTAGGCGTAGGCGAGATTGTTGCGGCTGGCCAGGGTGTGGGGGTGGTCCGGGCCGAGGACGCGCAGACGATCCTGCAAAACCTGCCGGTACAGGTCGACAGCCTCATCAAGCCGCCCAACCGAATAGTAGGCGTATGCGAGATTGTTGCGGCTGATCAAGGTGTCGGGGTGGTCGGGCCCCAGGACGCGCAGACGATCCTGCAAAACCTGCCGGTACAGGTCGACAGCCTCATCAAGCCGCCCAACCGAATGGTAAGCACCAGCAAGGTTACTGCGAGCATTCAGAGTGCCGGGATGGTCTGGACCTAGAACACGCAAACGATCCTGCAAAACCTGCCGGTACAGGTCGACAGCCTCATCAAGCCGCCCAACCGAATGGTAAGCACTAGCAAGATTATTGCTAACGGTAAGAGTGTTGGAGTGGTCTGACCCGAGGACCCGCATACTGTCGTCCAGGACCTGCTGATACAGGTCGATAGCCGCAGCGAGCCGTCCGACCGATTGGTAAGCACTGGCAAGGTTGTTGCAGCTTGCTAGACTACCGGGATGGTCCGGACCCAGCAGCCGCAGGCGGTCCTGAACTACTTGCTTATACAACTCGACGGCCTCCGATACCCGCCCCGAGGCCTGATAGGCATCAGCGAGCGCCTCTTGACCATCGACATGCTCAATCCCCGGCGGAATCGTCGAGAGCGCCGCCTCAGCCTCACCCAGACGCCAGCCGGCGGCCAGCCAACGCACATGCATAAGGCGGCTTTGGTGAGACCGCGCCTCGCCGTCGAGCCGTTCGGCACGTGACAGCCACGCCTCCTGCGAGTCCGCCTGCGGCACATTCCCCACTTCCGTCAGCGCGCGTTCAAGCAGCAGCAGGCGCATGCCAGTGATGCCTTCATCGTCACCGTAACGCAGTTCTATCGCCTGCCGCAGCGTGCTCGGCAGGCTCATAACCGGCTCGGCATCTCCGCCGGCAAGAGCGGCAAGAGCGTCCTCAACCCGGCCCATCAGGGCGAGCGAGGGGCGGCGCACAGCAGGAAGACTCGTCAGGCCGCGCACAAGGCTGAGCGTCTCATCCTGGTCGATCATTTCCAGCGCGGCGCGGGCGTACTCGTTCCTTCCCGATGCGTGCAGCTCCTCGGCGTCGAACCAGTTGACCAGGAACTCAATGATGAGCTTAAGCGGCTCACCACGGGACTCCTTGATCTGGAAGGCGAGCCGAGCCAGCGGCTCGGCCAGCTCGTAGTAGGTCCTGCGCCGGTCGAGCAGATGGGCGAACGGGGTTGAGACTGCGGCGAGCCAGCCCTGGTCCGCCAGGTCGTTCACCGACTTGGCCACGCTGCGCTGGTCCGCACCCACGCGCTCGGCGATCGCCTTGACCGGCAGTGGCCGGTCGGCCGCAGCCAGTTCGGCGACGACGAGCCGCTGCTGCGGTGAGAGCCGCGCGAGCCGCTCCTGATAGTAGGGGGTGAGATCGTCGAAGCGACTGAGCAGAAGATCGGTGATGTTATCCACCTGCTCCACCGTCAGCACGCTGCCGAGCAGCGCCCACAATCGTGGTTGGCCGCCCGCCAGGTGCGCGATGGTGTGAATGCGGGCGACGGCGTCGGCGTCTTCCAGCCGCTCCTCCAGCGCACTGTCCTCGCCCTCGTGGGCGAGAGCCCGCAGCATGTCCTGGGCCTCCCGGGCGGAGAAGGGCTCAAGGCGGATCGTGTCGAAGAAGTCGAAGAAGGGGAAGGCCTCATCGGCAAGTACCCGGTCCAGCGTCGTCGTGGAACCGATCAGGAGAATACCGGGCTCGGTCTGGAAGAGATTCCGCAGGCGCTGCTGGCCGAGGTCGCCAATCGCATTGAGGATCTGGTCCACGTTCTCCATGAGCAGCAGTACCGGGCCGTTGGTACGCAGCGAGGCGCGCAGTTGCGCATCGAGCTGGTCCTCGCTGGGAGGCGAGTCGGGCTCCTCTCCTACCGCGTTAAGGATGGCCGCCAGCAGTCTCCCGTAGGACACGATCGTCCACGGGTCCTCGGGCAACCACGCTATGCGCATTAGTTGGCCGCCCGCAATCAGGCGGCGGGCGCGATGTGCAACCAGGGCGATGAGGTGGGTCTTGCCCGCCCCCCGCGGCCCGACCAGGAGGGTGTGATGCGGGCTCGGGGTGGTTCCCAGCGCCTCCACGCGCTCCACGAGCCGGTCCAGGATCCGCTCGCGCGCCACGAACAGGCGCTCGAGCTGCTCACCGGGCATGGTGGAGGGGGTGTATCGGGAGATCGTTGTCATGGACGCTCCAGGAGGTTGTGCTTACGTGCCCAGATATAGGCGAAGACCGGATAACGCCAGCGCACGCGCGAGCCGCGACGCTCAAGGTAATGGTCGCTGCACAGCAGTCCGACAACCTCATCCAGCTCTTCCGAGACATCGTCTTTCACGGCCTCGGCCAGTGGAACCCACGCCCGCGGTGCGGCCGTCGCCGTAGCGCTGAGCACTCGCGCGGCGAGCCGCGCCTTCTGCCCGTAGTACACGCGCACCCGCTGCTCAAAGTGTTTCAGCTGCTGGAACCTGTCCGGATCATCAATGATGTCCTCGAAGGCCTCCCCGACATCCTGCGGCCCGAGCGTTCCTCCAGCCCGATCAAGGCCGCCGGCGACGGCGTGCATTATGAAGGGGACCCCGCCTACCACCTCAACCAGCTTAGCGACAACCGGATCGGAAGGCATCTGCCCAATGCCGCGGAGAAGCGCTTGCGCCAGCTCGCGCGCCTCATCATCGGGCATGGGCCCGAGGTGCAGCGTCTCCAGGTCGTTGATGTCGCCGCTGGTAGTCCCCGCTTGCTCAAGCACGTGATGGAAGCCGACAGAGCCGGTGACGATCCAGCGCACTCGGGTGTACTGCTGCCTGAGCCCGCGCAGGGTCTGCAATAGCTCCTTAGCCGCCTGCGGGCCCTCGTTGCTTGCAATATTGTCGACCGCCATGGGCACCTCATCCATGAGGATCAGCGGGATGGCCGAGTCGTCGCCTTGGTCCAGTGCGGCAAGGATGTCGGTCAGCAGGCGCAACGGCGGGGTCTCGCGGTGGTAGGTCTTGAGAGTCAATCCGGCAAGCCCGACCGTGTCGACGTGGTCGAACACCGTTTTGAGGACCTCACGGGCCCGGGTAGGCAGGTCAGGGTTCTTAAGCAGCCCCTCCGCGGTCACCACGAGGAAGCGCTCCGAAGTCCCCACACCCTCGTAGTCGATGAAGTACGGCCGGAAGGCGGTCTCCCTGTCAGCGAATGCGTGTAGCCAGTAGGTCTTGCCCATGCGCCTGGGGTCCGTGAGCAGGAGATTCGCCCCTGCCAGCAGCTGCTGACGGGCGCGGACACTGACCGCAACACGCCCCACGAAGTTCTTGAGATCTCGGGCATTTCCGGGTTGTGGCAGCACAACCAGGCCAAGCGAGTCCATGACGACCTCCAACGTACGTGAATCTTCACGTACAACTATACGTGAAGATTCACGTACGTCAAGCACGTCGAGGCCAGCCCGCACCCACCAGACCCCACTGCGCAGCCACCCCCATAAAGTAGTAGAGTTTCGGGTAACCGAAACTATGTGAGGAGGTCGACCGTGCCCGATCCCGGCAACACCCCCGACGCCGTCGACGCCATCGTGCGTAAGCACACGCCCCGGCCGCGCCCGCCCCGACACCGGCTGCTGGCGCTGCTCGGCCCGGCCTTCGTAGCCGCGGTCGCCTACGTGGATCCGGGCAACGTGGCCGCGAACATCACCGCCGGCGCCCGCTACGGCTACACGCTGGTGTGGGTACTGGTGCTGGCAAACGCCATGGCGGTACTCATCCAATACCAGAGCGCCAAGCTCGGCATCGTCACCGGCCGCTCACTGCCGCAGGTGCTGGGCGATCGGCTCGGCCGCGGCACCCGCCTGGCCTACTGGGCGCAGGCCGAACTGGTCGCCGCCGCCACCGACCTGGCCGAGGTGATCGGCGGCGCCGTCGCCCTGCACCTACTGTTCAACATCCCGCTGCTGACCGGCGGCGTGATCATCGGCGCGGTATCCATGCTGTTGCTGGCGCTGCAGGAGCGCCGCAGCCAGCGCACCTTCGAGGGTGCGGTGGTCGCGCTCCTGGTGGTGGTGACGATCGGCTTCGTGGGCGGGCTGTTCATCTCCCCGCCGGACTGGGGCGAGACCTTCGCCGGGCTCATCCCCCGCCTGCGGGGCTCGGGCAGTTTGCTGGTGGCCGCCTCCATGCTCGGCGCCACCGTCATGCCGCACGCCATTTACCTGCATTCCTCCCTGGTGCGCGACCACCACGAGGAGATCGGCGAGGGGCACGCCGCGCGTCAGGCCGATCGCGCCACCGCAACGACTCCCGACGACGCAGCCGCCTCTCCCGGCGCCGTCCCGGCTCCCGCCGACGATGCCGTCCCCTCCGGCCAGGAGCGCACCGGCCGGCTCATCCGGGCCACCCGCGTGGACGTGATCTGGGCGCTGGCGCTGGCGGGCGCCGTCAATATCGCGCTGCTGCTGCTGGCGGCCTCGGCCCTGTCCGGCGTCGGCGGCACCGACACCATCGAGGGGGCGCACGGCGCCATCACGGCATCGCTGGGGCCCGTCGTCGGCGCCGTGTTCGCGATCGGACTGCTGGCCTCCGGGTTGGCCTCGACCTCGGTGGGGGCCTACGCCGGCAGCGAGATCATGGCCGGGCTGCTGCACATCCGCGTCCCCCTGCTGGCCCGACGCGCGGTCACGCTCGTGCCGGCGCTGATCATCATCGCCGTGGGGGCCGAACCCACCTGGGCGCTTGTGCTCAGTCAGGTGGTGCTGTCCTTCGGAATCCCGCTGGCGATCATGCCCCTCATGCGCGCCACGGGCTCGGAGCAGGTCATGGGCCGGTGGCGTGACGGCGTGGTCCTGCGCTGGACCTCCCGTGCGGCGGCGGCGCTGATCATCGTGCTCAACGTGGCGCTGGTGGTGCTCACCCTGACCGGAAACGGGTGAACCAGATCGACGACGTCGAACGCCACAGCCCCACAGTTTCCATCCAGAGCCCGAACGCTGGTACAGTCACGCCCCGGGCCCCGGTAGCTCAGTGGATAGAGCGTCTGCCTCCGGAGCAGAAGGTCGCAGGTTCGAATCCTGTCCGGGGCACCAGCCGCGAGCCCCCGCCCGACCCCCGAGTCGGCGGGGGCTGCGTCGATTCGGCCATTGCGATGGGGCCCTTCTCGAACCTGCTCATCAGCGTGCCGTGAAGCGGTCACCGCTGGTAGGCGATGGAGGCGGTGTCGTCGAGGACGATGTAGAGGCTGCCGCTGTTGGCAGATACGCGCAGGGTGCCGATAACGATGACGTGGTGGTCTACGAGGTCACCGATGCTGGCGTCGAGGTTGTCCTGGACGCTGGGGGCCTGGTCCTCACGGATCATGAAGCTAGCAGTGTTTCTTGGTCTGGTGCCGGGCTGGGGCTTGAGGCGCAGGAAGACGCTGCGTGTTGAGGTGTTCTCCTTGCAGTCGGTGACTAGGCCGAAGAAGCACGCGTGCAGGCCGTTGTTTTCTTTGGTGAGGGTGTTTGCGGGGATCAGGAACCGGCTGACCGGTCCTCCGGTCTTGTCGGGCAGCTCAAGGGTTGTTTCGGGGTCGAGGCGGCCGCTGAGGGCGCGGGCGAGTAGCGAGTCCAATGGGACTTTTCTCGTGGTGGGGGCGGATCGTCTGCTGGCGGGGCCTGTGATGGCTGTGGCCATGGGGCGGCCGGAGGCCTTGGTGCGGGTAGTGGGCGTCCTGGTGTCCTTGCCCGGTGTGGAGCTGGGCGTGATGAGCAGCAGCGTCGGCCCCTCATGGCGGGTGCGGGTGGTTGTGGATCCATCGCGGTGGCCTTTTCTGGCTCGTACTGCGGCTTCTCCCTCGTCGCAGTCGGTGATGTGTTTGGCGGCGAAGTGGGGTCGGTGGTGCAGGGAGTTCAGTGCCTTGGCCCAGGCGGTGGCGCGGCAGGGCCTGCCGTCGGGCGCCTGGCCCGGGCAGGTCAGCGCCTGGGGTGTGTTGGCACTAGCCGCGTATTCATCGATGCTGATCAGTTCTCCGCCGCTGGTGGCTGCGTAGCGCACGGTGGTGCTCCTGCCTTGGGGACGGCAGGCCGGTCCTGCCTGTCCTCAGCAGGTGCGGGGCGTCTGATTGCCCCGGCCTGCGGGCCTGCTGGCGATGGTGCGTCTGCGGGCCGGGGTGGGAGGGCGCCCGGCGGGGTGTCCTCCCACCTGTCCCAGATAATTACCGAGACCGTACCGCGACATGCGGGTAGCTCACCGTCCGGCCTAAGGACTGCAGGTTCGAATCCTGTCCGGGGCACCAGCCCCAAGCTCCCACCCGACCCCGAGTCGGCGGGGGCTTCGTCGACCCTGAGGGCCGCTGTACACAATGCCCCCGAGTTCCCGGCAGCGCAAGGCACCGTCGCCAACCGGGGCACGGTCGCGCGTCGGTGGCCGCTGTCACGCTGAACATGCCTGCTTCGGCGCCTCCTCTCGGAACACTCAATGTCCTTGGCCGAAAAGGTAGGAGCCAGGAAGCAGGTGGGGGGCCATGTCCAAGCCAAATAGGCACAAACAGGTCGGGTTGTCACACGTCAGGGCGGGGCTTCACCGCTGCCCGCACGCTACCGCACTGCGCTCAACGCACCCCGGCGGCGAGATCCCGGTCGGTGTCGAAGACGACGCGGTCCTCGGCCACGGTCAGCTCCCCGGAGCGGTTGTCGCCGAAGCGACGTCCAACGGCCCGCTCGGTCCACGGCTCCCAGCCGGGCTCGCCGTGCTCGATGAACCGCACCCAGGCCGAGTGCATGGCGTCCGCGAGCGCCTGCGGCGGCGCGGCGCCGAGCGTGTGCTCGCAGTAGGGTTCGCTCAGGCAGTCGAAGGCGAAGGGAATCTCCATGCAGTGGGTAGCCAGCCCGGTCGGCCCGCAGCAGTAACTGAACTCGTAGGCGTAGCTGCCGGCCGGGGAGGCGGCCTCGCCCACGGCCTTGTGGCTCCCCGTTCCGGAGGAGCCGCCGTCGCCCACCGCCTCGGCGTGCTCGGCGCGCGCCAGGAACCACCCGGCGAGCGGGATGTGGAAGGTGCCGTCCGAGATGAGGTTGCCAATCACCATGTGCGGGGCGTCGGCGTGCTCGGGGTGCGCGGCGAGCAGCCGGTCGGCCATGGCCTCGCTCATGCCGCCGCCCACCAGCACCTCGCGCGGGTCGCGTCCCGCCATCGCCTCGGTGTAGGCCATGCCGGCGAAGGCGAAGTCGTGTGTGGTTGAGCCCGCGAGGATCGGGATCCGTGCCCCGTCGCCCCGTCTCATGGCCTGCCGGATGGGGGCGGTGATGATCTCGCCGTCGACGGTAGGGCTGAAGGGGATGCCGGTATCCGGCTCGCCAATACCGGCCAGCACCCCGGCGACTGCCCCGACCGGATCCGGACCGGCAGCGCCGGCCCCGCCGTCGTCGGCGCGTGCCTCGACGGCGTCCAGGGCATTCTGCGCGGCGAAGATCTCCTCATAGCTGCGCGAACGGAACCCGGCGAGTGCCGGCTCCACACCGAGGGCCGCGGCCATGCGGGTGGCATTGTCCGCGTTGCGCGTGGGCGGCAGGTCCGTCACGGCGCCGGACTCGGAGATCACGCCGCGGAACAGGCCCCGGGCGCGGGGCACGGACAGGAGCACCAGGCAGTTGCCGCCCCCGGCGCTCTGCCCGCCGATCGTCACCCGGCCCGGGTCGCCACCGAAGCGGGCGATGTTGTCGCGCACCCACTCCAGGGCCATCACCTGGTCCAGGACGGCCCGGTTGTAGGGGGCGTCGGAGTCGGGAACGAACCCGTAGCCGTCGAATCCGAGCCGGTAGGCGACCGACACGGTGACGACGCCGTCGCGGTTGAAGGCGGCGCCGTCGTACCAGGGCGAGTTGTGGGAGCCGGAGGTCCAGGCGCCGCCGTGGATCCACACCAGCACCGGCAGGCGCGCCTCCTCATCCCCGGGTGTGGGCGTGAAGACGTTCAGGGTGAGGAAGTCGTCCCCGGGCACGCTCGGCTCCGGGATGGCCGGGTCGGGAAAGATCGAACCGCGCTGTGGCGTGGCGGCTGGCAGGACGGCGGCGCGCTCGCCGCTCCAGGGCTCACGCCGCATGGGGGCCATGAGGCGCCGCTCCCCCACCGGCGCCTCGGCGTACGGGATGCCGTAGAAGGCCGCGGAGCGCTCGTAGCGTGCGGCCGGGCCCACCCGATCCGGAGCGGACACGATCTCGCGCCACACCCCGCGCACCGGCCCCGCCGTGGTTTCCACGCGGGGCCCGGTCTGCCCGGTGGGGACGGCGATCGGCGTGGAGGCGACATGCTGGGTGGATGCGGGCGGCGGGAAGCTGGGGGCGGTCATGCCCTGATTCTCGCCCACAGTCAGCGCAGTGTCACGGTCTTGGCACGACGCCGTGCCCCGCGGCACCCGCCGGGATGCGCCCGGGCATCCGGGCGGGAGACTCAGCCGAGCACCTCAAGCGCCATGGCGGGACGGTCAGTGATGACGGCGTCGACTCCCCGCGCCGCCAAGTCACGCATCTGGCCGGGATCATCCACGGTCCACACGTGCACCTCCAGCCCGGCGGTGTGCGCCTGAGCGATGAAGCGGCGGGTCACCACGGGCACGCGGTGGAAGCTCACCGGTACCTGGACGGCGTCGACCCGCCCCCTGGTCCAGGACCAGCGGGTGTGCGGAACCGGCACGGCCGCCTCGCTCAGGAGCATCAGTCCGGCCACGTCACCGATGCCGAGGGAGGTTGTGGCCCGCGGCTCCTGGCGGCGCAGCACCGCCAGGCGGCGAGCGGAGAAGGAGGCGAAGCGAACCCGTTCCAGGGCGTCGGCCTCACGCACCACCTGAAGTGCCGGCTGCACCACCGCGGAGTCCTTGAGGTCGATGTTGAAGCGGATCTGCGGGTGGGCCGCGAGGGCCTCGTCCAGGCGCACGAAGGGGCGCCCGTCGCCCGCATCCAACGCCGCCAGTTCCTCCCAGGTCAGCTCGGCGATTCGGCGAGGATCCCCCGCGGTGCGTGCCAGGTCCGGGTCGTGGGACAGGACGACGACGCCGTCGGCGGTGGCCCGCAGGTCGGTCTCCATCCATGCCAGGCCGAGCTCGGCCACGTGCTCGACAGCGGTCCAGGTGTTCTCGGGGGCCTCGCCGCCCCCGCCCCGGTGGGCGACGACGGCGCAGCGGCGGGAGGGTGGCATGGTCGGCTTCCTGTCGGATCGAGAATGGGCGGGCCGCGGTCGGTACCGTGTGTTCAGGCGCAGTCGGTGGTCAGCTCGACGGCGCCATGCTCCTTGAGCCAGTCCTCCGGGTCTACGGTGGAGGAGTCCTCGACGTTGTTGGCGGTGCGCACCTCGAAGTGCAGGTGCGGCCCGGTGGAGTAGCCGGTGGAGCCGACGCCGGCGATCAGCTGGCCGGCCTCCACCTGGTCCCCCTCGGAGACGTAGATGCCGTCCTCGTACATGTGCAGGTAGCTGGTGTACCAGGTCTTGCCGTCGACCTCGTGCTCGATGGTGACGGTGCCGGTGCCGTCCACCATGCCGGCGGCCACGACGGTGCCGGCTGCGGCGGCGTAGATCGGCGTTCCTGCGGAGGCGGCGTAGTCCTGGCCCGCGTGAAGCTTCATGTAGCCCAGGGTGGGGTGCAGCCGGTAGCCGTAGGGTGAGGAGACCGTGTAGGTGCCCTCGATCATCGGGTAGAACAGCTCGGGGGCGGAGTTGAAGGCGGCGGTGTCCCCGGAGGCGCCGGAGGTCTGCGCGGCGCAGGTGGCGGAGGCGTTCTCATAGGCCTCCCGGATGCGGGCCAGGGTGGCGGCGTCGGGCACGTTGGACAGTTCGGAGTCGGTATCGACGTCGGCGTCGGAGCCGAGTACTGCGGCGGCGATCGAGGAGGACGGATCGGTGGTTCCCGCGCTGGTCGGATCGGCGCTGGTGACGCCCAGGGCGGCAACCGCCTGCGGGCCGGTCGGCAGGTTCGAGGTCAGGGGGGCGACGACGGTCACGAGCGCCAGGACCGTGAGCACGCCGGCGCGACCGGCCGTCCCCAGGCGACTGCGCCTGGGGTGCCGCGCCGCGGGCGGGTAAGCGGTCCGACTCGCCTCGCCCTGCCGCAGGCGGGGGCGCTGGGCAGTGCCGCCGCCCGCGGCCGGGACCTTCCGGGTCGCCGGGCGGACTGCGGCCGGGGCCTCCGGGGTGACCGTGCGAGCCGCGGGCGGCGCGGCTGCTGGCGTGGACGGCGCCGGATCGTATGAGGGGGGAAGTTCGGCGGGCCGTGCGGCTGCTGAGCGCGCGTGTTCGGCGGCTCGCTCCGCGTCACGACGCTGGCGTCGTGTCATGGGCTGTTCAGCCACGCAGTGCCTCCAGAGGTAGTGCTCGCGGCCGTCGTGCTTGGCCGACCGCCGCACTGTAACCAAACGTGATACCCGCGTGCCAGGACGGCGGTCACACCCGTGGAAGGGTCACCCCTGCCCTAAGTCGCGCCTGCGGTGATCCTCGCGCTGCATGGAGTCGTGCACCTCACCGACGAGTTCTTCGAGGATGTCCTCCAGGAAGACGACGCCGATCGTAGTCCCGGACTCGTCCTCAACGCGCCCCAGGTGAGCGCCGGACCGCTGCATCGAGGCCAGCGCATCCTCGACCTCGTCGTCTGCGCGCACCGGCACGAGGGCGCGCACCCGCCACGGGGGCACGGGCTGCGACCGTTCGTCCTCCTCGGCGTACAGGACGTCCTTCAGATGCAGGTAGCCGACGATGCCCGCGTCCGGACGGCCGGCGGCCGGGGCGGAGGGCACCGGCCCCGCCGCGGAGTCCGCCCCGGCGGGCGCCTCCCGGAGCACGGGGAAGCGCGAGTACCCGGTGGCGGCCACCGCCTGCTCCACGTCCTGCGGAGTACACCCGGCAGGCAGGGTCACCAGTGAGCCGACCGGCACCATCACGCTGCCGGCCGTCTCCTCGGAGAACTCCAGCGCGCCGGACAGCAGCCCGGTCTCGTCGTCGAGCACTCCCTCCGCGGTGGAGCGTTCCACGATGGAGGCGACCTCGGCGGCGTTGAAGGCGGCCGACACCTCCTCCCGGGTCTCGACGCCGCACAGGTGCAGCACCCCGTTGGCGAAGCCGTTCAGGGCGGTGATCACGGGGCCGAGAATCCGGGACAGGCGCACCAGCGCCGGCACGATCCAGCGGGCAGCGGTCTCGGGCGCGGAGATGGACAGGTTCTTGGGCACCATCTCCCCGGCGACCACGTGGGCGTACACGACGATCACGAGGGCGAGGACCACCGCGATGGCGTGCGCCCCGGCGGCGCCGGCACCGACCCGTGTGAGCAGCGGGGTGAGCAGGTGGGCGATGGCCGGTTCGGCCACGACCCCCAGTCCGGTGGAGCAGACGGTCACGCCGAGCTGGGCGGTGGCGAGCATGCGGGAGACGTGCTCGAGCGCCCACAGGGCAGTGGCGGCGCGGCGGTCGCCGGCCTCGGCGAGCGGCTCCAGGCGGGCGCGGCGCGAGGAGGTGACCGCGAACTCCGCGGCCACGAAGAACGCGTTGCCCGCAAGCAGCAGCACGGTGAGCAGCAGGGCGAGGGAGGTACTCATCGGCGCTCCGCCCCTCCCCCGGCGGGTGCGTCCGCTCCCGCGTCGGCCCCGTCGACGACGTCGGTGCCGGGGGCGGCGAGCGGGTGCACGCGCAGGCGGGTGATGCGGCGCCCCTCCATGGACTCCACGGTCAGCACCGCCTGCGGCGTGGTCACGGCGTCACCGACCTCCGGCATACGGCCGAGCTCGGTCATGACCAGCCCGGCCAGGGTCTCATAGGGCCCGTCGTCGGGCACGTGCACGCCGGCGCGGTCGGCGAGCTCGTCCGGGCGCAGCCAGCCGGGCACGCGCCAGTCCCCGGACGCGTCGGCGTGGGCGCCCGAGCGGCGCCGGTCGTGCTCGTCGGCGACGTCACCGACGATCTCCTCCACGGCGTCCTCCAGGGTGACGACGCCGGCGGTGCCGCCGTACTCGTCTACGACGAGCGCCATCTGGCTGCCGGTGTCACGCAGCTCCACCAGCAGCGAGGCCAGCGGCATGGTCTCCGGCACCCTGTGCGCGGGCGTCATCAGTGATGAGGAGGTCACCGGCACCTCTCCCCGCCTGCCGTAGGGGACGGCGATGGCGCGGCGCAGGTGCACGATGCCCAGCACGTCGTCGCTGTCATCGCCGATCACTGGGAAGCGGGAGTGGCCGGTGGTGCGAGCCAGGGCGACGACGTCGGCGGCCGTGTCCTGCTCGCCGAGCGTGCACAGGCGGCCGCGGTCGGTCATGACGTCGACGGCGGTCAGCTCACCCACGCCGATGGACCGGGTCAGCAGCGTGGCGGTGGAGACGTCCAGCACCCCCTCCTCGGCGCTGTGCCGCACCAGTGCGGCCAGCTCGGAGGCGGACCGGGTTCCGCTGATCTCCTCGGCAGGCTCGATCCCCATCCGGTGCAGCACCCGGTTGGCGGTGCCGTTGAGCACCGCGATGACCGGCCGGAGAAGAGTGGTGAACCCCATGAGGAAGGGGGTGACCGCGCGGGCGGCCGCCATCGGGTCGGACAGGGTGGCGTTCTTGGGGATGAGTTCTCCCACCACCATGGAGAAGGCATTGACGATGATCAGCGCAGCGGTGGCCGCCACGCCCGCCGCAACCGATTGCGCCAGCCAGGTGGACATCAGCCCGCTCAGCAGGGTGGCCAGTGCGGCCTGCATGGTGTAGCCCAGCAGAATGGTGGTCAGGGTGATACCCACCTGCGCCCCGGACAGGAGCGTGGAGAGCCGGGGCAGGGCGCGGCGGACTCTGGCGGCGCCCCGGTCACCGGCGACGGCCCGTGTCTCCACGGTGGAGGGGTCCAGTGCCACCAGGGAGAACTCCCCGGCTACGAATAGTGCGGTGCCGGCCGTCAGCAGCACGCCGACGGCGATCATGAGCCATTCCCTCACGCCTGGCCTCCGACTGGTCGGAACGTGTACTCAGGGTGAGGATGGTCGGAATCGGAACCGGTGCGGGTGGGGCGCCTGCGCGCCCGGCGAGCGTGTCGTCGCATAGTGCTGGCACGGTATCACCTGGACGCGGCGGGAGTGGCGCGCAGCGACGGGCGCCGGTGATGGCAGGATGGAGACTGCTCGGGGCGCGAGCGCCCTGGGAGGAGTCGATCGGCAAGCGGTTGCCGACTGGGAAGGAGCTGACCGGGTGCCCATGGATGACACGAGCCTGTGCTTCATCGGCGACGAACTGGTCTCCGGCTACGGGGATGCCCGCGCGCTGGGCTGGACCGGTCGCGTGATGGCCCGCACTCCCCGCAACCTCGGCATCATGTGGAACACGCTGGCGGTTCCGGGTGAGACGACGGCGCGCCTGGCCGAGCGCTGGCAGGGCGAGGTCGCCCGCCGTACCACGGCGACGGGTGTCAACCGGCTGGTTATCGGGCTGGGTGTGGCTGATGTGCTCGCCGGGGTCTCGCACGCCCGCTCCCGCCTGGCCATCGCCAATATCCTGGATGCGGCGGCCGGCGAGCACCGGTCCTGCTTCGTCGTCGGCCCGCCGCCCCTGCCGAACGCCGACCCCGACGGAACGGCGGCCCTGTCGCGCGCGGTCGGCGAGGTTTGCCAGCGCCGCGGAATCCCGTATGTGGAGACCTTCGAGCCGCTGCGCAATCACGACCAGTGGCTGACGGACGTCGTCTCCGACGGCGGCGGGCACCCGGGGCAGGCCGGCTACGGGCTGCTGGCCTGGCTGGTGCTGCACCGCGGCTGGTACGAGTGGCTGGGCGTGCCCGCACCGAGGTGAGCCGCGGCGGCGACCACTCGCCCACCGGCCCCGGCAAGCGAATCGGCCGACCACCGCGTGGGTGACCGGCCGATCGTCAGTGCTCGGGTGAATGCCACCCGTCTCAGGCGTTGGGACGCTTGCCGTGGTTGGCGCTGTTCTTGGCGCGTGCACGACGCTTCCGACCGCGCTTGCTCATTCCTGCCTCCTCATATGTGGTGGTTCTTCTCCGCCCCGAGGGGCACGGAACGTCGGGTATTTTCGCACATCGCGCCCGCATGCTGCCAGCCGACCGCCTCGCCTTCGCGGTGAGTGCGGACACATGCCGTCAGGAGAATCCGCGAGGGCACTCGGCTGGCCACCGCGTGGCCGTGCGGCCGGTCAGCCGCGTTCGAAGCGCTCGGTGCGCACGACCGTCGTCGTGATCGTGGTGCCCGAGGCGCCAACCGTCGTCGTGCTGATGCGCGCGGTTGACAGGTAGCCCAGGACGCGTGCGCGCAACGCGGGCGGCGCCTGCTCGGCGCAGCGGGAGCGCACCAGCTCCCGCAGGTGCTTCTCGGCGTCGGCCTGGCGGGAGCAGTGCTCGCAGGAGGCGACGTGCTCGGCCAGGCGCGCCTCCAGGTCGCGGTCGCACTCATGATCGAGGAAGCGCTCCAGGTGAGCGCGTGCCTCTGAGCACGAGCAGGGTCCGGTCGGGTTCATCTCACCCATCAGTGCTTCTCCTCCTCGCTGATATAGCCCAGCTGCCGGGCGTGGTCAGCCAGCAGCTCGCGCAACTGCCGCCGTCCCCGGTGCAGGCGTGACATGACGGTGCCGATCGGGGTGCCCATGATCTCGGCAATCTCCTTGTAGGAGAATCCCTCGACATCGGCGAGGTACACGGCCAGCCGCCGCTCCTCGCTCAGCTCCCCCAGGGCGTCCTTGATCTCCTGATCCGGCAGCTCGTCCAGGGCGAGGTTCTCCGCGCTGGGCAGGCCGACGGAGTCGTGGGAGGCCGCCCGGTGCAGCTGCCAGTCCTCCACCGCGTCCGCGTCGGACTGCAGGGGCTCCCGCTGCTTCTTCCGGTAGGTGTTGATGAAGGTGTTGGTCAGGATGCGGTAGAGCCATGCCTTGAGATTGGTTCCTGGCCGGTACTGGTGGAAGGCGCCGAAGGCCCGGGCGTAGGTGTCCTGGACCAGGTCTTCGGCGTCGGCCGGGTTGCGGGTCATGCGCAGGGCGGCGCCGTACAGCTGGTCCAGGTAGGGCAGGGCGTCTGCCTCGAAGCGGGCCGCACGGGCCGCGTCCGACTCGTCGGCGGGCGCACGGTCAAGCTCATCGGGGCCGGCGTCCACAGGCGTCTGCGCCGCGCTGCCGGCGAGGTCAGCGGCGCTGAGGTTGTCTGAGTCCGTCATCGTCCATGAGCCTAGCCCGCCCAAAGCGCTGGTGCGGCGCAGCCCGCCGCCTTGTGCAGGTGGTCTCATAGCGAACGGCGCACCGGGAACGACGCCCGAGGCATCACCTGGCGCAATACCGGAGGCCGCCCCCGGGGCGGGGCGGGTGAAGGAAGCAATCATCGAGCTGTTCAACGGCGCGGCCCGCCCGCGCATTCCCGGATACTGCATTCCCGGATACTCCCGCCGACTACTGGCACCGGACGGCGGGGTGCGCGAGGATGGGGGCATGGACCTTCTGCGCATCGTTGCCCGCCCGGCTCTGGCCGCCCCCTTCATCGTCGATGGCATTGACGCCCTCGCCCGGCCCAAGCGCCACGCGGAGAAGTTCGAGCAGGTACAGCCCGCACTCGAGAAGGCCGGCCTGCCGCCGGTGCTGCACTCCGACGCCGAGCTGCTTACCCGTATCAGTGGGGCCGTGAGCCTGGCGGCCGGACTCGGACTGGCCACCGGCCGGGCACCACGCACCTGCGCCGCCGTGCTGGCCGCGCTCAATCTTCCGCTGACACTCGTCAACAATCCGGTCTGGGCGATGAAGGGGCAGGATGCGCGCAAGCAGGCACTGTCCGGGCTGATGCGCGGGACCGCAGTGGGTGCGGGCCTCGCCCTGTGCGCAGTCGACCGTCAGGGGCGCCCCTCACTGGCGTGGCGGCGGGAGAACCGGCGCCAGGTTAAGGCGGCCATCGCGGCGGCGCAGGAACAGGTGCGCTCCCAGTACGAGCCGGCGCCGTCGGCCTGAGTCGTTCCGCGGGGCCGCGACACCCGCCACTTGCTCATCGGCCAACAGCTGTTCGAGAGCACCACGCCTTTCCGATGCGTCTGGGGATGCCACTTGTGGCGGCCCCAGGCGCATGCGGCCGCCGCGTCGCGCTACCCTCGGGTACGGGAGCCGACTTCCCCGTCGGCGCCGAACGCGCCCGGGGACGGATCCCGCACGATCGTCAAGGAACACGAAGGACAACGACCGGTGACAGACCAGAACGCCTCCAGCGCCCCCGCCGCGACGCCCGACATCTTCTACACGCTGACCGACGAGGCGCCGATGCTGGCGACCCGTTCCCTGCTGCCGATCATCAAGGGCTTCACCCGCGCCGCGGACGTGAGCGTGGGCACCGCGGACATCTCCCTGGCGGGCCGCATCCTGGCGGCCTTCGGGCTGGCGGACGACGATCTTGCCCGGCTTGGCGCTCTCACCCAGGACCCGGCCGCCACCATCATCAAGCTTCCCAATGTCTCCGCCTCCCTGCCGCAGCTCAAGGCCGCCATCGCCGAGCTGCGCGAGAAGGGCTACGACCTGCCCGACTACCCCGACGAGCCGACCACCGACGCCGAGCGGCAGGTGCGCGAGGCGTACGACGCCGTCAAGGGCTCCGCCGTCAACCCGGTGCTGCGCGAGGGCAACTCCGACCGCCGCGCCCCGCAGGCCGTGAAGGCCTACGCCCGCACCCACCCGCACTCCATGGGCACGTGGAATCCGGACTCCAAGACGCGCGTGGCCACGATGGATGCCGACGACTTCCGCCACAACGAGCGCTCCGTGGTGGTCCCCGAGGCCGGCACCGTGCAGATCCGGCTGCTTCCCGCCGACGGCGGCGAGGCGGTGGTGCTGCGTGAGGCACTGCCGGTGACGGCCGGGGAGGTGGTGGACGCCACCTTCATGTCGGCGCGGGCACTGGACGCCTTCCTGGCGGGGGCGAACGCAGCGGCGAAGG